>NZ_NCII01000033.1 GCF_002256775.1 Novosphingobium sp. 17-62-19
ATTCTCGACCTCTTCATACGGCCACCACCCCGCCGATGCCCTCACTGCGATAAGCTCATTGCAAAGGCACCTTCGAAAAATCTGCCAAAGTAGTGCTAGTTCGGGGGGAGACCGGGTGCCTCATGAGGCACCCGGCGATCCGCTCAATCCTCGCTGAGCAGCAGGATTTCACACTCCACTTCCATCAGCGGCGCCGGCAGCAATTCGTGATCCACGCGTGTTATCGTGGCATCGGCAACCAATTGGCCGCGCACCCGGAACTCGTGTTCGGGCAGGGAGGTTACGAAGCCTTCGCCATCGCTCACGGCATCGCTCCCTGCAAAGCGCAGAACCAGAGTGTGTCGCGCGCCTGAGAAGGTGATGCTCGCCCAAGGGGCCTCGGCATGACTTACGACCTCGGCCAACGGCCCGGCGATGTCTCGGACGGACCGCAACAGCCGTTCCGCTGTACCAAGACGGCGTGGAGGCAGGGTGGTGCCGACTGAAGACTTGGTTTCAAAAGCGTTCAAATCAAGCAGCATGGACATTCTCCGCAAAAGTGTTCATGAAATGTTCTACACGTCTTACCATCGCGGAACGCGGCTCACGCCCGTTGCGCAAGTCCCCGATCAGGCGAGGATCGTGCGCAGCCAGTCGGCCGAATTTGGTCACGGGCATTCCCGTGTTCTCAATGAATTTCTCAATACGGCGGAGAAGCATGACCCTTGGACCCTCCCTGAAAGTGCGACCCGATAAAGCGACTCGAAATAGGATTTTTCCTATGTTGATCTTGAAATCCTACAATGCTAGGAAAAGTCCTTCGAAAGTGGAGTAAGGTCGATGGACAGCGAATCTGATGACGGTGCCCGGGCGCGCCTGATCGCCCTTGCTGCGGGGCGCGGCGTGAGTCTGGCGGCGCTTTCTGCGCTGATTGGCCGTAACACTACGTACCTCCAGCAATTCGTCCGCAAAGGCAGCCCGCGCAAACTGGAGGAGAACGACCGTCGCACGCTGGCAGAGTTTTTTGGCGTGCCGGAAAGCGATCTTGGCGGATTGTCGCGCGGCGGAGTGGTAACGGTAGAACAAGGGCGCGCATTGCCAGTCACAGTGCCACCGCGCGCAATGACTGCTGAATGGGCGGACATCCCCCGCCTGCCATTGGGAGCGTCCGCCGGTCCCGGCGCGCTTCCGGCAGAGGAAATTCCCTCCGGCCGCCTGCGCTTTTCCAATCGTTGGCTTAAAGGGCAGGGGCTGGAGCCCGCTATGCTCTCCGTGATTGAGGTCGAAGGCGATTCGATGGAACCGACCTTGCGTGATGGCGACGAAATTCTCGTCGACCGCACCCAGCGCCCTTTGCGTGCGGGCATTCACGTGATCCGGCTCAATGATGTGCTGCTTGTAAAACGGCTTGAACCCGGTCCCGGCGGCATGGTGCGCGTAATTTCAGACAATGCGGCCTATCCGCGCCTCGAACGTCCTATTCAGGAAGTCGAACTCGTCGGCCGCGTCGTCTGGAAAGGCGGGCGCCTCTAACTCCACCCCGGCACGGGGAGCGGCGCCATCGAAACATCCATAGTCTTGCCAATCCTTCCATCACGGGCCATCTCAACCCTATGACCCAGACCAACGCAGAACCGCCCTTCAAAGTCGCGATCATCCCTGTCACGCCGCTCCAGCAGAATTGCACGCTGGTCTGGTGCACCAAGACAATGCGCGGCGCTTTCATTGATGCAGGCGGCGATCTGGAAAAGCTGCGCAAGGCGATCGAAGTCACCGGTGTCACCATTGAAAAGCTGCTGGTGACGCATGGCCACATCGATCACTGCGGCATGACCGGGATCTTCGCCAGGGAACTGGGTGTGGAGATCGAAGGCCCACATGAAGCTGACCGCTTCTGGATCGCAAAGCTGGATGAAGACGGCCGGCGCTGGGGCATTACCGGCGAGGTGTTTGAGCCAGCCCGCTGGCTGAACGATGGTGACAAGGTGACTGTGGGTGAAGTCGAACTCGACGTTATCCATTGCCCCGGCCATACGCCCGGCCACGTGATATTCTACCACGCCCCGTCCCAAGTGGCGATAGTCGGAGACGTGATCTTCCAAGGCTCAATCGGCCGCACCGACTTCCCGCTGGGCAACCATCAGGACCTGATCGATTCGATCACTAAAAAGCTGTGGCCGCTGGGCAATGACGTGACGTTCGTTCCGGGCCACGGCCCCAACAGTACATTTGGCCGCGAACGTCAGACCAACAGCTATGTGAGCGACTACGCGCTCAGCTGATTGCTTCCCTCCGCGGGCGGCAGGAGAGGTTGAGGGGAGGGGGTGTTCGCACACGCCCCCGCCGCCAACTACATATCCCCAACTACATATCCAGCGCGATAGAAACGGCCCACACGGCCAACCCGAGTTGCGACAGCATCGTCACCAGCGTGCCGACACCGCGCAGCGCGCCCAATGGTCCGCCATCCATGCCCACTCCATGTGCAACCCGCCCCAGCATGAACGCGCCGGCCACGCCCATCAGATAGATGTTCCCAGTGCGTGCCAGTTCGATAACCGCGATCAGCACCAACATGATCGGCGTGTTTTCGATGAAGTTTGCTTGCGCGCGCATCCGGGCGATCAGGTCCATATCGCCGCCGTCACCAATGCTGATCTTTCTTGCGGTGCGCAGCATACCGATGCGGATGGAAAGCCATATGTTGATGGCTGCGGCGGCCGCAGCCGCGCACAGTGTAATGGGCAAAATAGTCATGCCTCTTGGTACTCCCCCTCGTAACATGCCGTCGACCTTGGCACTGAACGCAGTGCTAGCGTGCCTATGCTTGCAAAGCATCAGAAAATCAGTATAGGCGCGCCTTCGCCTCGTGATTTGGCGAATCCCGATCCTGCTGGCGACACGTCGCTGCGCACGGGTCCTGTGCCAAACAGGGCTTGTGCGATGGACCGGTTTTCCCTATCGCGCCCGCAACAAACTACGCAATTCAGGAACAGGTGCCGAAATGGCCGTCCCCAAAAGAAAAACTTCGCCCTCACGCCGGGGTATGCGCCGCAGCCATGGCGCACTCAGCGTTGATGCATTCCATGAATGCTCAAACTGCGGTGAACTGAAGCGTCCGCACAATCTTTGCAACGCCTGCGGTCACTACAACGGTCGCGAAGTCATCGCCGTCGGGCTTTAAGCCTTAAATCGGGGGGGACTGAGGACATGAGCCTGCCGCGTATCGCCGTCGATGCGATGGGCGGCGATGAAGGCGTGCGTGTCATGGTTGAGGGTGCGGCACTTGCCCGCCGCCGTCATGACCGCTTCAAGTTCCTTCTCGTCGGTGACGAGGCCCGCATCAAGCAGGCTCTCGAAGCGCACCCGAACCTTCGAAGCGCGGCGGAGATCCTCCACGCGCCTGATGTTGTTTCGGGTGACGAAAAGCCGACGCAGGCCCTGCGCCGCGCCAAGACCACGTCGATGGGCCTGGCGATCAATGCGGTGAAGCAGGGTGATGCCGGTGCAGCGGTTAGCGCGGGGAATACCGGTGCGCTGATGGCCATGGCCAAGCTTGCGCTGCGCACAATGCCCGGAATTGATCGCCCTGCGCTCTCTGCATTGCTGCCTACGCTGGGAGAGCATGACCTGATCATGCTCGATCTTGGCGCCAACACCGATTGCGATGCGCGTAACCTCGTGCAGTTCGCGATCATGGGTGCGGCCTATGCGCGCATTGTCAACGGGCTGGAATCGCCACGCGTGCGCCTTCTCAACATCGGCACCGAGGAATCCAAAGGCACCGATTCGTTGCGTGATGCGGCGAACCAGCTCAAGGCTTTGGCTGGTGACCTTGCGATGAGCTTCGACGGCTTCACCGAGGCTGACAAGCTTTCACGCGGGGATTGCGATGTCGTCGTGACCGACGGTTTTTCGGGCAACATCGCCCTCAAATCGATGGAAGGCGCCGCGCGCTTTGTTGCAGACTTGCTGCGCCGCAGCTTCTCCTCATCTCTGCGCTCGAAATTCGGCTTCCTGATCTCGCGTCCGGCAACCGAATTGCTCAAGCATCATCTCGATCCAAACAACCATAACGGCGCAGTCTTCCTTGGCCTTAACGGCGTCGTGGTGAAAAGCCATGGTAGTGCCACTGCGGTTGGCGTGGCCAATGCCGTGGCGGTTACCGCGCGCCTGCTGGAGGAAAACCTGACCGAGCGTATTCAAGCCGACCTTGCCCGCCTTGGCGCTGAAAGCATCCGCTCCACCGGTCGTGGCCGCAGTGCTGCTGTGTCCAATGAGGATGCGGCATGACAACTCGTGCCGTCATTCGCGGCAGTGGTTCAGCCTTGCCAGAGCGCTGCGTGACCAATGCTGAAATGACCACAATGGTCGACACGACGGACGAGTGGATCGTTGAGCGTACCGGTATTCGTCAGCGCTACATCGCGGGTGAGGGGGAGACGACTGCGACTCTCGCCACGCTGGCCGCAAGCCGCGCACTCGAAGCTGCCGGCATAGACGCGGCGCGCGTTGATCTCATCGTTCTCGCCACGGCCACACCCGATCAGACATTTCCTGCCACCGCCACGCTGGTCCAGCACAGCCTCGGCTGCAATGGCGGTATTGCGTTCGATGTTGCAGCGGTGTGCTCCGGCTTTCTCTATGCGCTTGCCACAGCAGATTCGATGATCCGCACCGGCATGGCAAAGTGTGCGCTGGTGATTGGCGCAGAAACTTTCAGCCGAATCCTCGATTGGGAAGATCGCACCACCTGTGTGCTTTTTGGCGATGGCGCGGGTGCGATTGTACTCGAAGCGCAGGACGTGGACGAGAGTGATCCCGCTGCACCCGGTGTAATCGCCACACGCCTCCACGCCGATGGCGCGCACAATGAACTGCTCTATGTCGATGGTGGCCCGTCCACCACCGGCACAGTCGGCAAAGTGCGCATGAAGGGCCGCGAAGTGTTCCGCCACGCGGTGACCAATCTTGCCAGCGTTCTGCGCGAAGTGCTTGAATCCACAGGACACAACGCTGCGGAGATCGACTGGGTCGTGCCGCATCAGGCCAATTTCCGTATTCTCGATGCAACCGCGCGCAAGCTCGACCTTCCGGCTGAAAAGGTCATCGTGACAGTCGATCGCCACGCTAATACCAGCGCTGCTTCGGTCCCACTGGCATTTGATACTGCGGTGCGCGACGGGCGGATCAAGCCCGGTCAACTCGTCATGTTCGAGGCGATGGGCGGCGGCTTTACTTGGGGGGCCAGCTTGGTCCGTGTTTGAATCGCCTGTGCGTGGATTGTCCGAAGTTGCGGTACGCAACGAGCTGGGATCTTATCCCCAAGCGATTGGATTGCGTTCTGTGGAATCCGCGTTATCATCTGGCGCTTGTCTGTAACTCTTGGGGGGTAAATTGGGGATGCGGTCTGTTGGTACATTGACGCGTGCGGATCTTGCAGAAAGCATCAATCGTCGTGTTGGCCTGTCGCGGGCAGATTCCCTTGATATGGTGGAATCCATCCTGCAGCACATGTGCAGTGCGCTTGCCGAAGGCGAGAACGTGAAGATTTCGGGTTTTGGAACTTTCCTGCTGCGTGACAAGGCAGAGCGGGTGGGCCGTAATCCAAAGACGGGCATAGAAGTGCCGATCACGCCGCGTCGCGTCCTCAGCTTCCGTGCCAGCCAGATGCTAAAGGACCGCATCGGTCAGGTCTGAACACCTGGCCGTAACCGGCACTTATGGATAAACCCAACCTTCCACACATTACCGATGGCAAAGAGCCTGATGCTCTGCGCACGATTGGCGAAGTGGCAAAGGCGTTGGGTATCCGCCAGCACGTTTTGCGTTATTGGGAAGAACAGTTCCCCTCACTTCGCCCGCTGACCCGGGCGGGTGGGCGGCGCTATTACCGACCAGAAGATGTCGCGCTGATCGCTGAGATCGACCAGTTGCTGCACCGCGAAGGTTATACGATCAAGGGTGCGAAGCAGGCGCTTCGTGGCGGCAAGGCCAAACTGGTCGCCGCTGAAAATCAGCCCGTCGTGCAGCACGCGCCGGTTGATACTGCCGCGCCACTGATCGATTTCCTGCAAGGCATCCGTGAAAGACTGGCCGCCGCGCTCGATTAATCGATCAGTTGTGGCCCCAGCGCCGGGTCCAGATCGCGCGGCCGTTTGATTTCCACCAGCCGCGCGCAGCGTTCTGTCACGTCCGACCATCGCTCGACATCCAGTTCCAGCACCGCAAACGTCGCGGTCGGGAACTTCTCTTCGACCACGTCGCGAAGGGGCGATGAACCATCGTCGGGAACCAGATCGAAGATCAGGTCTTCCAGCCCTGGATTGTGTCCCACCATCAGCACGCTGGCCGGATCGCCCGAAAGCTCTTTCAGCAAATCAATCAGTGTGGCCGAACTGGCAAGGTAGATGCGCCGGTCCCATTCGACCTTGAACGTGCATTTCCACGCCTTGCTCGCCTCTTCCACCGTCTCGGCCGCGCGCACGGCGGGGCTGGCGATCATCCGGTCAAAAGTGCGTCCCGTATCGCGGATATATGCGCCCATCGCCTGTGCCCCGCGTTGCCCACGTGCGTTCAGCGGACGGTCGAAATCGCGCGCCCGTGCGTCGCTCCAGTCCGATTTGGCATGGCGGAACAAGGCCAGTGTCTTCACGAAATCCCCTCGGGCCGCTTTGGCGCAGTCTGTTGTTCAGAAACACCGCCACTCACACTTTGTAAAGCCACATCGAGCGTCACGCGACGGATCGGTGTTCCCACAGGGAAGGCCGAGAGCAATCGCGAAGGGAAGGCGGAAGACAGCACCACGAAATGCCCCTTGTCCCCGGAAGAACGGATCAGCCGCCCGAACGCCTGCGCCAGCCGCGCACGGATAATTCGGTCGTCATAGGCAGAGCCGCCTCCTGCCAGCCGCCGCGCACGGTGCAGGATCGAAGGCTTGGGCCACGGCACCTGTTCCATCACCACCAGCCGCAGCGAATGGCCGGGCACGTCCACCCCGTCACGCAAGGCATCTGTCCCCAACAGCGACGCGCGCGGATCATCGCGGAATATGTCTACCAGCGTGCCCGTATCAATCGGATCGACATGTTGCGCAAACAGAGCAAGGCCGCTGCGCGCCAGCCGGTCAGCGATCCGGCCATAGACCGCCCGCAGCCGCCGGATGGCGGTAAACAGCCCCAGCACACCACCGCCAGAAGCCTCGATCAGCCGCCCATATGCCGCCGCCAGCGCCGGAATATCGCCCTTCGGCACATCGGTCACGATCAGCACTTCGGCCTGATTGGCATAGTCGAACGGGCTTTCCGCACCGAACAAGCGCGGATTCACATCCAGATGCGGCGCGCCACTACGTTGGACAGCGCTTGACCAGTCCTCGCCATCGCGCAGTGTGGCCGATGTCATCATCACCCCGTGTGAAGGCGCCAGCACGCTTTCGGCAAAGGGCTTCATTGGATCGAGATAATGCCGGTGCAGCCCCACATCCCACTCGCGCCCGTCCGAACGCTCGACCGCAATCCAGTCGACGAAATCAGGATCGCCCGGCCCGCCCAGCCGCGCCAGCAGCGCAATCCACCCGGCGATCAGATCGCTGCGCCAGCCAATTGCCCCGCGCGCGCCTTCGATCCGCGCGCGCGCCGGGCCATCCAGCCAGTCCGGCCCATCCTCGATCAGCGCTTCCAGCCGCAACCCCAGCCGCACCAGTGGCTTGCGCAAGGATTCCAGTGCTTCCTGCGCTCGCCCGGCCACTTCGATGAACGCGCCGTCCAGTTGCGCAATTTCCGTTTCCAGACCATAGCCCGCTTCCTGTCCACCGCTTTCATCGCGTGCATAGGCCAGCGCCCGTGCCGCGCTGAGCAGTTCTTCCATCGGCCCTGACGGTGTGCCTTCCACCACGCGCGCCAGCCAGCCTTCAGAGGGCAGAGCCTCTGCCGCCGTGCGCGCCTGCGCAATGGCGCGCTCGCCTTCCTCGTCATAGCTAGCCACATCGGCGAGCCGCGCCGAAAGCCCGCGCCGCCGTCCGCGTGATTTGCCCTCTGGCCCGATCACCCAGCGGCGCAGTTCAATCGTTTCCGCCCCGGTAATGGCTGCCGAAAACGTTGAGTCCGCAGCTTCAAACACGTGATGGCCTTCGTCGAACACGATCCGCGTCGGCCGTTGCGCCGCATCGCGTCCGCGCGCCGCGTTGACCATCACCAGCGCATGGTTGGCGATCACCAGTTCCGCATCGGCAGAGGCCCGCGCCGCGCGCTCGATGAAGCACTTGCGATAGTGCGGGCACCCTGCATAGACGCATTCGCCGCGCTGGTCGGTCAGCGCGGCAATCCCGCGCTTGCGGAACAGCGTGCCCAGCCACCCGGGCAAATCGCCGCCCACCATATCTCCATCCTGGCTGAACGCGGCCCAGCGCGCCACAAGTTGCGCCAGCACTGCCGCCCGTCCGCCAAAGCCGCCTTGCAGGGCATCCTCAAGGTTCAGCAGGCACAGGTAGTTCTCTCTCCCCTTGCGCACCACCACAGGCGGTTTGCCATTCCGCTCCGGCGGAAACGCCCGACGGCTTTCGCGCCGCAATTGCCGCTGCAACGCCTTGGTATAAGTCGAAACCCACACCGTCCCGCCCGATTGTTCGGCCCACAGCGATGCAGGCGCTAGATAGCCGAACGTCTTGCCCGTCCCGGTCCCCGCCTGCGCCAGCACCACATGCGGTTGGCGTTGATCCCGGCGTGGTGCAAACATCCGCCCCGCCTCGCGCGCATAGGCTTGCTGCGCGGGACGGCTTTCGGCGTCAACGCCGGTCAGTTGCGCCAGCCGTGCCACCACAGCTTCGTCCGAAAGCAAAACCTGTGCAGGCTGCGGGCGATCCGCTGTCTCTTCCCATTCAGGCAGGCGCGTAAACAGCCAGCGTTCAGCGCGTTGTGGCTTTTTGATACGTGGTGTCAGCAGTGTTGCCCATGGCCAGCGCATCCGTATCAGAGATTGCAGCGCCGTCCATGCACCCTCACGCTCGGCCCAGTCTTCACGCTCGCACGTTGCAAGAAGCGCCTCTGCTGCTTGCTGCAACAGCAGAGGCACCGCATCGTCACCCACAGGCTCAGGCAAATCAAGCGTGTGGGCCAGGCCTTTGGGCGTTGGCACCATGAATTTGGCCGGGTGAATGAACGCAAACAGTTCCAGAAGATCCAGCCCTGACAGATCAGGATAACCCAATCGGCTGGCGACCAGCGGCGCATTAAGCATCAGGAGCGGCGTATCGGCTGCCGCCACAATTGCATCGCCCTTGCTAACCCCGCGCGTGGAAAATCCGTCGCGCAACCAGCATCCGCCGTGGCTGGCATGAATCGCAGGAAGCGATAGGGTTGGGGTCTCGGTCACGGCCTAGCGATAGAACAGGAATGGAACACGCGGCAAGCCTGAACCCACCCCAAAAAATCCTGCCCACCGATTAACCAGCCCCCTTAAACTTTGCGCGGGCTCACCGTCCTTCTCGCTGGGAACCTTTTACCGACGCGGCTTATCCCCGCTTCGGCCCATAGTGGAGAATGGGAAATGGCAGTCATCAACACCAATATCAGCGCGGTCCGTGCGACCAACGCTTCAAATTCAGCGAACAAGATGCTCGGCGTAGCCATGGAGCGCCTGTCCACCGGCAAGCGCATCAATGGCGCCAAGGACGACGCAGCCGGCCTTGCGATCACCACGACCATGACCTCGCAGATCAAGGGTATGAGCCAGGGCGTGCGCAATGCGAACGACGGCATCAGCCTTGCTCAGACCGCCGATGGCGCGCTTAACGAAGTCACCGCGATGCTGCAGCGCATCCGTGAACTCGCCGTGCAGGCCGCATCGGGCACCTATCAGGGCTCCGACCGTGATGCGATGCAGTCGGAAGTGGAAAACCTCACCAGCCAGGTCAGCGAAGTGCTGACCAAGACCAAGTTCAACGGCAACGATCTGTTCGCTGTCGCCACGGCTCCGGTCGCCGCTGACAACCTCGATTTCGTTATCCAGACCGGCGCTGAAACCAATGACACAGTGACGCTCGTCAGCGTGGCCTTCGATGGCGACGTGCTGTTTGGAACGGGCAACACTGCCTACACGGCGGCCGGCACTCAGTCACTGAAGGTCAATGATACCGTCGCCGGTGATAACAGTGGGTCGGCTAACGCGACCGCCACAATTACCAACGTCGATGACGCACTTGCCGCCGTCAGTGCCACTCGGGCAGGCCTTGGTGCAGGGCAAAACCGCCTTGAATCGGTGATCAACAACCTCAACGACAACGTGACGAACCTGTCGGACGCCCGCTCGCGCATTCTGGACACCGACTATTCGGCAGAAACTACGCAGATGGCCAAGGCGCAGATCCTGTCGCAGGCTTCGACAGCGATGATCGCGCAGGCCAATCAGGCCCAGCAGAACGTCCTGTCGCTGCTGAAGTAAGCATGACTTCTCGCTTCTGAAGATTGCCTCCCTTCAGAAGCACCTCCACGGAACGGCGGGACCGCGTGAGCGCGGCCCCGCCTTTTCGGCGTTTTCCTACAGCGCAGGCGTTGTGATAGGCAGCGGAAATGCTGTCGTTGTCCGCCATCTACCTCTCTTCCAACGTCACCCCGGGCTCGACCCGGCGTCCCGCCTTCTTGCCGCAAATTCCGCGCCAACCGGGCGATGACAGTTTTCCTCTGGACTGTGTAAACCCCGTAAACCCCTTCAGCTTTCGCTTGCGAAACCTGAACAGCCGCGCAAAAGGGCGGGCACTATGACAGACGCTATCCACACCGCCGCCCAGACCTCCAAGGCATGGCCCTTCGAGGAAGCCCGCAAGCTCATCAAGCGCTTTCCGGGCGGCAAACGCGATGCCTCTGGCGAACTGGTGCCTGTGCTGTTCGAAACCGGCTACGGACCGTCGGGCCTGCCGCACATCGGCACGTTTCAGGAAGTTCTGCGCACCACTTTCGTCCGCCGCGCCTATGAAGTGCTGACAGGCGGCCATCCCACGCGCCTCGTTGCCTTTTCGGACGATATGGACGGGCTGCGCAAGGTGCCCGACAATGTGCCCAACAAGGCGCTGCTCGATGCACACCTCGGCCACCCACTCAGCCGCATTCCCGATCCGTTCGAGAAGTTTGAAAGCTTCGCACACCACAACAACGCGATGCTGCGCGATTTTCTCGATCGCTTCGGCTTCGATTACGAGTTCGTCTCGGCTTCCGACCGCTACAATGCAGGGGCGTTCGACGATGCGCTGAAGAACGTGCTGCGCAACTGGCAGGCGATCATGGACATCATGCTCCCCACCTTGCGCGAAGAGCGCCGCAAGACCTATTCCCCGGTCCTCCCCGTCTCGCCCACCACGGGCGAAGTGCTGCAGGTTCCGGTCGAAGTGGTGGACGCCGAAGCCGGCATCGTCCGCTTCACCGACAGCAATGGTGAAGTGATCGAACATACCGTGCTCGGCGGCTGGTCCAAGCTGCAGTGGAAGGTCGATTGGGCGATGCGCTGGGTCGCGTTGGGCGTCGACTACGAGATGTGCGGCAAGGACCTGACCGACAGCGTCACCCAGTCCGGCAAGATCGCCCGCGTGCTGGGCGGCCAGCGTCCCGAAGGCCTGATCTACGAACTCTTCCTTGATGAGAAGGGCGAGAAGATCTCCAAGTCCAAGGGCAACGGCCTGACCATCGAGCAGTGGCTCGAATATGGCAGCGAGGAATCGCTCGGCTTCTACCTGTTCCGCGAACCCAAGAGCGCGAAGTCGCTCCATGTCGGCATCATCCCCCGCGCGGTCGACGAATACTGGCAGTTCCGCGAAAAGCTGCCCGCGCAGCCGGTCGAGCAGCAACTCGGTAATCCGGTGTGGCACCTGTTGCGCACCAACGGTTACCACGGGGGCGAGGGTGACAGCCTGCCGGTAACGTACGGCCTCTTGCTCAACCTCGTCGGCGTGCTGGGCGCATCGGCTACGCGTGAGCAGGTCTGGTCCTACCTCGGCAACTATGTCGAGAACGCAGACGCCGCCGCACACCCGGCGCTCGACGGTCTGGTCACCCGCGCGCTCGCCTACAATCGCGATTTCATCGCGCCCACGCTCCAGCGCCGCAAGCCGGAGAGCAACGAAGCGCAGGCTCTGGCCGCACTCGACGAGGAACTGGCGGGCACGTCAGATGACGCGACGGCAGAGGAACTGCAGAACATCGTCTACGAGATCGGCAAGGACCCGCACTACGGCTTCGAACAGCTGCGCGATTGGTTCAAATGCCTCTACGAAACGCTGCTCGGGTCCAGCGCCGGGCCGCGCATGGGCAGCTTCATCGCGCTCTACGGCGTTGAAAACACGCGCAAACTGATCGCCGAAGCGCTGGACTGACAGGGGCAGGTGCTGATCAGTCGCGGATGACGTGCGGCACAAACCGCGCGCCGTTTGCGGTGATCAGGCCGTCCTCGCGGATGCCAAGCCCGGCAGCCTTGCCGCCGACGATCCAACTGCCCAGTACCGGATAACCTCGCCCAAAGTCGCGCAAGGGGTAGCGTTGCTGATAGACCAGCCGGTCGGTTGAATATTCACCGCCGCTGCTGGCGATGACCTGTCCATCGGCCACCACTTCAATATTGGCCCCCTCGCGCGACAGGATCGGCTTGGACACATAGTCACCGCTGACCATGCGGGGATCGAGCGTTGCTGGCAGCAGGTTTTTGTGGCCGTGGAACATGTCCCACAGGATCGCCAGCACGGCCTTGTTGCTCCACATCATCTTCCACACCGGCTCAAGCCAGATGGTATTGGTCAGATGCGGGATGATCGGCTGGCCGAACGGTTCCACCGCGATCCATTCCCACGGATAGAGCTTGAACAACGCGGTAATCAGGCCGTCATCCTGATCGACGATGCGCCCCTTGGCATCAATGCCAAGCTGTTCGATCAGCAGGCCATGTGTTTCCAGACCCGCCTGTTGCGCCAGATCGCGCATGTAGGTCGTGGTCATGGTGTCTTCGTGAACTTCATCGCCCACATGCGCAAACCACAGGCGGCGTCCCGGCAGGGCGGGGGAGATCAGTTGCCAGCGTTCGATCAGGCGTTCGTGCAGGCTGTTGAACTGATCAAGATCGGGAAACACCGCTTCTTTCCAGTACCACTGGACGATCGATGTTTCGAGCAGCGACGTTGGTGTGTCGCAATTGTATTCCAGCAGCTTGGGCGCGCCGGTGCCGTCCCACGCAAAGTCGAAGCGTCCGAAATCGAGCGCGGGGACCTGCTTGGCCCAGGCGTTGCGCACGGCAGCGTGATAGCTTTGCGGGATGCCGCAGGCGGCCAATAGCCGCTCGTCCTCCACGATGCGCGCGCCCGCTTCGATGTAGAGCGCATGAACGGCATCGGTCGCGTCTTCCAGCGTATCGATCTGTTCAAGCGTGAATTCGTAGCAAGCGGACTCATCCCAATAAGGACCGTCGACGTCGCTATGCCATAACAGGCCAAGTTCTCCGACGGCGCTTTGCCAATCGGCGCGTGGTTCCAGCGTGATACGGCGCATGGATCAGGACCGGCTGCTGGCGAACTTGCTGCCGCTCGATCCAAGCCCGGCACGCGAAGTTGCCGGCGAACGGACGATGTTGGTCGATGCCGGGGCCGCAGCATATTGTGCGCCCTTCGTGGCAAAGTGGCTGCCGGTGAAGCCCCGGTTGGGATCGTTGATGTTGTCACCGCGATGCGGGATGATGCCATTGCGCCCGATGTAGTACCAGAGGAAGGCCGATGACAGGCCACCGCCCGAACGCGCACCGGGTTTTCCACACTGTGAATCCTCTACGCGGGTTCCGTCCTGATCGACGCACACGGCGGTGTCCCGTTCGGCCAGAACGTCCTTGTCGTTGGCACTCTTTTCAGAGCAACCGCCAAGTGCGCTCAATGTTGCTGCCATTGCCGAGGTCAGTATGAGCTTTTTTTTGATCATGCGCTTGCGCTTTCCGGCCGAAGATTGGTCGTGCCATCGGGTAAATAGCGGAGGATTCTTGCTAGGCGGTAAAAAAGCGGCCGATCAGGCTGGTTACCCGGTCTTGCCTTGCGCGGCGATCCACCCGCGCACTTTGCTTTCAAGCACCTGCATCGGCAAGGCCCCGCTGCCCAGAACCTGATCGTGAAACTGGCGAATGTCGAAGCGATCACCCAAAGCGGTTTCCGCCTCTTTGCGCAGCCGCTGGATCGTCAACGCGCCGATCTTGTAGGATAGCGCTTGCCCCGGAATGGCGATGTAGCGGTCCACTTCGGCCTCGGCATCGCTGCGGCCCATGCCGGAATTGCCGAGCATATAAGCCACCGCCTGTTCGCGATTCCAGCCTTTGGTGTGCAGCCCGGTATCGACCACCAGCCGCATCGCGCGCAGCATTTCGTCGTCCAGCGTGCCCCAATGCTGCATCGGATCCTTGTAGAAGCCCATCTCGTACCCGAGCGTTTCGGCATAGAGCGCCCAGCCTTCGATATAGGCTGTGTTGCCGCCGAACCGTTGGAAATCGGGGAGGGCGGTGTTCTCTTGTGCAAGGCTGATCTGGAAATGATGGCCCGGCGCTCCTTCGTGCAGATAAAGCGTAGAAATGCCGGTGAGAAAGCGGCTTTTCAGGTCATACGAATTGAAAAAGAACGTGCCCGGCAAGCGGCCATCGGGTGACCCTTGCGCATAGCTTCCCCCGGCTTCGAACTTCGCGCGATAGGGCGGATAAGACTGAATCTGCAGCGGTGTGCGCGGCAGGTGCAGGAAGTAGCGCGGGGCCAGCGCGTCGACCTTGCGGCCCACGGCGCGGAAACCCTCGGCCAGTTCGTTTTCGGTCCGGGGGTGGTACTTCGGATCGGTGCGGATGTGATCGAAGAAGCTGCGCAAAGGCCCGGAAAAGCCAAGTTCGCCCTTCACCTGCTCCATCTCACGCTGGATACGCGCAACCTCACCAAGTCCAAGGTCATGGACGGCTGCGGGGTCAAGGTCGAGCGTGGTGTTTATCCGCACCAGACGGCGATAAAGCGCCGAACCGCCGGGTGTGGCGGACAGTCCAACAGTTGCCCGCGCGGCTGGTCTGTATTCTTCGGCAAGGAACTGGCGAAGATTGCGATATGCCGGGTAGATGACTTTCGCAGTGACCTGATAAAGTTCCTGGCGAATTCTGGTGCGCTGTGCGGCCGGCATGGCATCGGGAAAGCTGCGCGCAGCAGCCATGAAGGGCGAGCGTTCAACCGGTTGCGCCAGCAATCCATCAATCTGCGCGATCATGTTGTCCACGGTCAGTCGTGGCTCTGTCACCCCGCTGGCCACCCCTTCGCGAAAGCGTGCAATGGCCTGATCGAACACTTTGGGCAGGGCGCGATGCCGTTCTATCAGCAGTTCGTAGTCGCCGCCGTTGTCCAGCACCAATCCGCTGCCCGGTGAGGACAGTTCTGGATAGGATACGTGAAAGCCTCCAAAGTGATTGAACGGCTGGACTTCGGTCTGCGCCAACGATTCAGGCGAGAGCAGGGCCTGTTCGGCCTGCTTGGCATCCAACATCACCGCGCGTGATATGCGGTGCCCTTCATCAAGTGCAGCCGGATCAATGTCGCCCAGATCGCCTAGCAGGCGGCTGTTGGCCTCACGCCGTTCGCGGGCAAGGCGGGGGGTGAACAGCAGCAGGAACTGGCTCGTGGGCACGCGCTTGCCCTGCTGCAACGCGCCCAGTGGATCAAGCGCAAGGCTTTGGCGAAGGTCCGCAGCAAAAAGCCGGTCCAGCGCGGTATTGGCAGAAAGTGGCGGGGTGGAAATAGATGAGGCTGTGCGCTGTTCTGGCAGGGTGCCAGGCTGGGCATCGATCCGTGCCTTCGGTTCTGTCGCTACGGGCTTTGGAGCGCCGTGTTGCGCAGTTCCGGGTGACGAAGGGGCTGCCGTTGCAACAAGCAGGGACAGCGCAGCGCTACCAAGCGCGATCCGACGTATCAGCACCACGGCCGTGCCCGATACCACTTGGTCAGGACATACTTCACGCCGCGTACCACCGGCATTCCGGCGTGCATGGCGTTAGGATTGGGTGTGCCATCAGGCTTCATGTTGTTCCAGATCAGCAGGGCGCCTGGTTGGGGCGGGATGGACAGGGGCAGGCGGGTGAAGTCGGTCGTCCCGCCTTCCTCCACAGCATTGAGATAGGCCATTGCCGTCCAGCTACGCTGACCGCCACGCCTTTGTTCCGCATCCCAGAAATGTTGCGATGGCAAAAAGTGATCGTAGTGCCCCCGAAATTCCTGCCCTGGTTGATAGCGCTGGCCCTGGATCGTCTCGCCAAACGCAGGATCAATGCCCATCAGATCATCGATCCTGCGCTGCAGCATAATGATGAAAGGGTCGTTCGGATCGACGTCACCAGAGTAGCTGGTTCGCCCGGTTGCATCAGTCCCTTTGTAGGTTGGTGAAGGGCGCGCGACCGAATCGACGATAGTGATGAGCCTGCTGCATTCTGCTTCAGAGAAAAATCGCGCCACGCCAAATATTTCGAGATTGTCGACCGGCAGCCGATAGACGCCTGCGTCCTGTTGCAGCCTATTGCGGACCGTTTCACCCACACGTTTCAGGGCAAGAGTCTCAGACGAAGAACGGGCGGTCTTTCGAAAAATCGACATGTCGGGAACCGTCCTGCTTCAATGCGTTGTATGGTGCAAGCCCTGTCATTTAGTCCGAAGTGGAGGCTTAATACAGATTTCCTCAAGCATTTCCCGCAACTTTGGGTTAACCAAAATCAACATGCGTTATCTTTAGCGGTCGCTGAACGATCATAAGTTTCGATAGAGTGCGTAGGGGGCGCGTGCCTACTGTCGAGGTTGAAGACGACCTTCTGTCGTCATGAGCGTTGGTTGGCCGGAGGAGTTTTGTTTGGACGCCTTCGCTGATCCAGAACTGGAAAGCCTGAAACTCGCCGTAGCGATTTACAGTCTTCGTAGAAAACGTGACGTAGCCAGCGCTCGGCGCGGCTTGTTTGGAGAACCCGGTTGGGACATCCTTCTCGACCTTTACATTGCTGATCGTCGCCGTACCGAAGTGCAGGTATCTTCGGTGTGCCTTGACGCGGGCGTACCATCGACGACTATTTTGCGTTGGATTGCCCGGCTTGAACAGGAAGGCTTGATTTATCGCATCGCCGATAACGCGGACGCGCGCCGCCGCTATGTGCGGTTGACCGAAGACGGACATGAGATGATGCGAAACGTTCTGCGCGCAATATCGGGCACAGCTCTAGTCACCTGAATCTGAAGTACGCTTCATTGCTTTCTGGCAGAAGCGCTTGACGGAGGCGAGTATTTCGTCGGCGGATTTGGTCCAGCGATAGGGTTTTGGGTTTTCGTTGTGCGCCTCGATGAATGCGAGGATGTCCGCTTCGAGTTCGGCGGTGGATCGGTGGACGCCGCGCTGCAACTGCTTGCGCGTGAGTTCGGCGAACCATCGTTCTACCTGGTTGATCCAGGAGGCCGATGTTGGTGTGAAGTGAACATGCCAGTGCGGACGTCGTGCGAGCCATGCCTTGATCCTCGGCGTCTTGTGCGTTGCGTAGTTGTCCATCACGAGGTGCACGTCCGGCCCCTCGGGCATCGCGGCATCGATCTGCTTGAGGAAGTCGAGAAACTCGGTTGCCCGGTGGCGCTTGTAGCATTTGCCGATCACCGCCCCTGTGGCAATGTCGAGCGCCGCGAACAGCGAAGTCGTACCGTTGCGAACATAGGTATGGGTGCGCCGCTCGGGGACGCCGGGCGCCATCGGCAGAACCGGCTGTTCGCGATCGAGCGCCTGAATCTGGGACTTCTCGTCGACACACAGTACCACCGCCCGGTTCGGCGGCGCCATGTAGAGGCCGACGATGTCCTGCACCTTGTCGACGAACAGCGGATCGGTGGAGAGCTTGAAGGTCTGGGATCGGTGCGGCTGCAGGCCAAAGGCGGCCCAGATCCGGCGGATGGTGGTATGCGAAAGCCCGGTCGCGGCGGCCATTGAGCGGATCGACCAGTGGGTTGCATCCTTGGGCGTGGTGTTCAGCGTGCGCTCGATCACCTTTGCCACCTGGCCATCGGAGACGGTGCGCGGGCGGCCGGGCCGGTACTCGTCGGTGAGACCCTCGATGCGGCCCTTCACGAACCTGCGGCGCCACTTGCCAACCGTGTGCTCGTGCACCCCGAGGCGCTCGGCGACCTCCTTGCTTTGCGAGCCATCTGCGCACAGCAGGATCATCCGGCACCGATCCGATAACGACCGAGGCACCTTGTGCCGTCGAACCTGTGCCTCAAGAAAAGCGCGCTCCTCCGCGCTCAACACCACCGCATCCGCCTGCCGGCCTGCCATCGCTCATCTCCCCAAATGAATCCGGGTCAATGATACGGATTACAGTTCCGGGTGACTAGGTTGAAGCTTCAGAAAACGAAGGCCCCTCTGCCATGTGGCAAAGGGGCCTTTCTGTTGTTGGGCGATTGCTGGCGCGTGATCCCGCCGCGTTACCAGAAGAAGTTGTGAATCACGTCGACCACTTCGCCCGAATAGGTGTCAACCAGCACCACATCGTTCCAGTAACGGACCCAGCGGTAGGAGCCGTAGGCCGGCGGCAGGCGATAGGCCCACGGATCGTTGATCCAGTAGTTGTTGCCATAGAAGCCTGAATTCAGGAATATCCCGATCGACAGGCGATTGTAGCCATAGCCGCGATAGGGCGCGTAATACGTGGGCAAGCGATAGAAACCGCGGTTGGCGGCCCGGTAACGGCCCCAATCATAGCGGTTGTCGCGGCGCCAGTCATTGCTCCAGCGGCGTTGATCGCCCCGGTTGTTGTTCCAACCGTCGCGGCGTCCATTGTTGTTGTTCCACGCATTGCCGCGCCCGTCGTTGCGATTGTTGTCGCGGTAATTTCGGTTCCGGCCGCTCCAATTGCGATTGTTGTCGCGGTTGCCATCCCTGCGATCATCGTCACGCCAGTTGTTGTTTGCTCCATTGTTGCGGCCGGGAGAAGAGCCGTTCCAGCGGGTGCCATCCCAGCCGCGCTGCGGTGTAGCCTGCGCAGTGGCGGGCCGATCTGGCGTGCGGACTTGCGATGGCACAGTGGTAGGCCGCTGTGGCGTAGCTCGCTGCGGAATGCCACGGTCTTCCCGGCTCCAGCGTGCGCCGTTCTCAACATTACCTGTGCCGCGCCAACTGCCTGTAGCTGGGCGTTCTGCCCGCTGCACAGGCGCTGCTGTGCGAGGCTGCTGCTGGACGCGCTGTGGGCGCGGCTGTGTCGCCTGACGGCTGCCTGCATCGCTGCTGCGGCCCCACATCCGGCCACCACCGTCACCGCCGCGCGCGCTGCTGCGTTCGCCGCGCTGCTGGCGTTCCTGCGCCATGACTTCCAGAGGGATGGCGGTGGTTGCCATTGCCACGGCCAGTACCGCGAGGGCGCTCTTGCTGAAGATTGACTTGCCGGACATCGTGGCCGACCCTTTCCCGATTGTTGGCCATGACACTTCAGGGCCGTTACCATTTCGTAATACGTGATTCGCGCTGTCCGATGTATGAACCGGATTGACCACCTCTCGTTCAGGTTTGTGTGGAGAAACATGAATGGAGTTGACGCTGGATTGGGTGCTGGCCGATGCAACTGGGCGGCTTGCTTCAGCGGCCCAAGATCGGCGGCACGCCATGCACACGCCGGTGGTCGGCACGGCTGACGGTGACCTGCGGATCATGGTCCTGCGCGAGGCACCCGCTGATCTGGCGCGCTTGCGCTTTCATACTGACCTGCGCAGCCCCAAATGCGCGTTGATCGGTGAAGGTGCAGCTGTTTCATTGCTGGCCTATGATCCGGCAGCGCGCGTGCAACTGCGGATGCGCGGGGAAGGGTGGATCGAGCACGCGAGCCTCCTTTCCGACATTGCGTGGGAGCGCTCTGCCCCCTCCAGCCGCCGCTGCTATCTGGCCGAGGCAGGTCCGGGCGCGCTGCTGGAAGAGGCTGGTTCGGCCCTCCCCGAAGACCTGCTGCACCGCGCGCCGATGCCGGAAGAGACATTGCCCGGCCGCAGCAATTTTGCGGTGCTGCTGGTCGAAGTGCGCAGCCTTGACTGGTTGCGCCTGACGCATCTGGGCGGCGAACGCGCCCGCTTTACCCGCCCCAGCGCGGATCTGCCGTGGCGTGCGGAATGGTTGGCGCCTTGAAGGAGAACGCAATGAACAGGCTCAAGCTTGCACTTGCAGTCATGCTGCTGGCACCGGCGCCTGCGCTGGCGGCACCGGCAGCCACCTTGGCAGACCTCGCGTGGCTGCAAGGCTCATGGGAGGGTGAGGGCATCGCTGGCGCACCTGCGCTCGAAGCCTATTCCCCGCCCGCAGGTGGGCAGATGGTTGGCCACTTCCGCCAGATGAATGCCGATGGCACCGTCATGTTTTACGAGATCATCACCATCGTCGAAGAAGGTGGATCGCTCGCCTACCGGCTCAAGCACTTCAATCCCGACCTTACCGGGTGGGAGGAGAAGAACGAGGTCGAGGCTTTTGCGCTAACCGCAAAGTCAGCGGACCGGTTTGATTTCTCCGGCCTAGTCTATGAGCGCACAGGAGCCGATACAATGACCGCGTCGGTCGTGGTTGAGGAAAAGGGCAAGCGCGAAACGCTGGTCTTCCGCTTCCGCCGCAAGGGCAGATAGCGGAAGACCACGCGTCTCAGATCAGCGCGTCAGCTTCTTGTAGGCCAGCGCGGTTGGCCGGTCAGCCGCATCGCCCAGGCGGCGGCGCTTGTCTTCTTCATAAGCCGCGAAGTTGCCTTCGAACCATTCGACGTGGCTGTTGCCTTCGAAGGCCAGGATGTGCGTGGCCAGACGGTCAAGGAAGAAGCGGTCGTGCGAGATGACCACGGCGCAACCGGCGAAGTTTTCGATGGCGTCTTCCAGCGCGCTCAGCGTTTCCACGTCAAGGTCGTTGGTCGGTTCGTCAAGCAGCAGCACGTTGCCGCCCAGCTTCAGCATCTTGGCCATGTGGACGCGATTGCGTTCACCGCCTGAAAGCTTGCCGACGTTCTTCTGCTGGTCAGCGCCCTTGAAGTTGAACGCGCCGACATAGGCGCGGGTGGACATGTCCTGCTTGTTGACAGTCATGTAGTCCAGCCCGTCCGAGATTTCCTCCCAGACGTTGTTCTTGGGGTTCAGATCGTCGCGGCTCTGGTCGACATAGCCGAGGTGAACGGTGCTGCCGATTTCCACGGTGCCGCTGTCAGGCTGTTCCTTGCCGGTGAGGATCTTGAACAGCGTGGACTTGCCCGCGCCGTTCGGCCCGATGATGCCCACGATGCCGCCTGGTGGCAGCATGAAGGACAGGTCTTCGAACAGCAGCTTGTCGCCATAGGCCTTCGAGATGTTCTTGACCTCGATAACCTTGCCGCCAAGGCGTTCGGGCACCTGAATGACGATCTGCGCCTTGCCGATCGGGCGATTGTCCTGCGCGTTCTGCAGTTCCTCGAACTTGCGGATACGCGCCTTGCTCTTGGTCTGGCGGGCGGCTGGCGTCTGCCGGATCCATTCGAGTTCGCGGGTAAGGGCCTTCTTCTTGCCGCTTTCCTCGCGATCTTCCTGCTCAAGGCGCTTGGCCTTCTTTTCCAGATAGGTCGAATAGTTGCCCTCGTAAGGGAAGTACTTTCCGCGGTCGAGTTCGAGGATCCAGCCCACCACGTTGTCGAGGAAGTAGCGGTCATGGGTGATCATCAGCACCGCGCCAGCATATTCTTTAAGGTGGTTTTCCAGCCAGTTGACCGATTCAGCGTCAAGGTGGTTGGTCGGTTCGTCGAGCAGCAGGATTGAAGGCTTCTGGATCAGCAGACGAGTCAGCGCGATGCGGCGCTTTTCGCCGCCCGATAGACTGTTCACCGGCCAATCGCCCGGCGGGCAACGCAGCGCTTCCATCGCGATTTCAAGCTGGTTGTCGAGCGTCCAGCCATCGACCGCGTCGATCTTGTCCTGCAACTCGCTCATCTCGGCGCCCAGCGCATCGAAATCGGCGTCTTCCTCTGCCATTTCCATGCCGATCGCATTGAAACGGTCAACCATGTCGGCAATCGCGCGCGCACCATCCTTGACGTTTTCAAGAACAGTCTTGCTCTCGTCGAGCTGCGGTTCCTGTTCAAGATAGCCGACCGTAATGTTCTCACCCGCCCAGGCCTCGCCGGTGTAATCCTTGTCGATCCCGGCCATGATCTTGATAAGCGTCGATTTACCGGCACCGTTGGGGCCAACGATGCCGATCTTTGCGCCTTGGTAGAATTGCAAGCTGATGTCGCTCAGCACCGGCTTTTGCGCGCCGGGGAAAGTCTTCGTCATGTTCTTCATGACGTAGGCATATTGGGCAGCCATGTCGGGTCCTTGGATGAATGGCGAAAAGGAGTTGCGCCGCCTCTACCGAACAGGAACCGCGCGGGCAAGCGTGGCCTGAGAATCAATGGGCGCGCAACAAGGGCGACGGCGGGGCTTGGCAGCGGCAAGGCGGGGCGATAGCAAGGTTGCATGAGAAACCTTTCCTGCGCTGTTGCGCTCACCGCCGCTCTTCTTTCCTCAACAGCTTATGCGCAGGAGCCGAAGGGCGATGTCGCGTGGGACATCCTCGCAGGGCTCACCAGCGAAGTCGGCCCGCGTATGCCGGGCAGCGAGGCTGAGGCGCGTGCCCGTGTTTGGGCCGATGCGCGGTTGAAATCGCTGGGCTTCAGCAACGTCACCGTGGAACCATTCCCCATCCGTGGTTACGTGCGCGGGCGGGACGAGGGGAGCCTGATTGCGCCGATCCCGTTCAAGCTGGCGGTAACGGCGCTTGGCTATAGCGGCACGACGCCCGAAAAGGGTGTCGAAGGCGAGGTTGTCTATTTCCCCACGCTCGATGCGCTAAAGGCCGCGCCCGCAGGTTCGCTCACCGGCAAGATCGCCTTCATCGACCACGCGATGAAGCGCGCGCAGGATGGCAGCGGCTATGGTCCCTATGGCGCTGTGCGCAGGCAGGGACCAGCCATCGCTGCGGGCAAGGGTGCACTCGCCACGGTGATCCGCTCCATCGGCACGGACAATCACCGCAATCCGCACACCGGCGGCACCACATTCCCCGATGGCGTGAAGGCCATCCCGGCGGGCGCGGTTTCAAACCCGGATGCCGATCTGATTGCGCGCATCGCCCGCAGCGGCAAGCCGATCCGGTTGAACCTGACGCTGACCGGCAAGACCGTGGATGGTCTGCCATCGGGCAACGTCTATGCCGATCTTCCGGGCCGTGACCCTTCGCTTCCCGCGATCCTGCTCGGGTGCCATCTCGACAGTTGGGATCTGGGCACCGGCGCGATTGACGATGCGGCGGGCTGCGCGATCATCACCGCCGCAGCCTTGAAAGCGCAGGAGGGCGGCAAACCTCTGCGCACGATCCGCGTGTTTTGGGCAGGCTCCGAAGAACTGGGCGGTTTTGGCGGCAAAGCCTTTGCCGAAAAGCACGCTGAACCTTACGCGCTGGCCATGGAAAGCGATTTCGGCGCAGCCAAGGTCTGGCGCGTGACGTTCAGCATGACCGAGGCGAACAAGGCCTTGACCGACCGGATTGCTACCGCGCTGTCACCGATGGGGATCGTGCGCGGGGCGGGCAAGGCCAGCGGCGGCACCGACGTTGCACCGGTCATTGCCAAGCAGAAGTTGGCCGTGGTGGACCTTGATCAAGACGGTACGCACTACTTCGATCTGCACCACACGCCTGATGATACGCTCGACAAGGTTGATCCGGCGGAACTGGCGCAGAACGTTGCGGCGTGGACTGAAGTGCTGAAGATCGTGGCGAACGAGGCGGGGCCGATTGCTGCGGTGGAGTAGAGGGCAGCGCTTTCGCTACGTAATTCGCTCTAAAATGCGTCATTCCCGCCTGCGCGGGAATGACGCAGCTTTGGGATCACAAACTTCAATCCGCGTCTTCGGGAAATTCCACCACGGTAGTCACGCCGTTGCTGCTGTCCGTGGTCACTTCTCCGCCAAGCTGCGCGACGAACCCTTTGATTATTGTGGTTCCCAGCCCGCGATGGCGTGGGGCTTCGTTTCCGCTTGCCGGATAAAAGCCCCTGCCATTGTCGGCGATGGTGAGGCGCAGGCGGCTGCTTCCTCTACGCTCCAGCGTCAGCCGCACTTCGCCCGGTTGCCCTTCTGCAAAGGCGTGCTTGATCGAATTGTTGAGCACTTCGGTGACGAGAAGCATCAGCGTCATCATCCGGTCCACCGCGATGCGGGCGTCAACGGCGTTGACCTCAATCGTCACGTGGCTGGCGGCGGCCACGTCTTGTGCATGGCGCACCACGCTCTCAATTTGCTCAGGCAGCGCAAGTTCGCGCGCCGCAGGATCGTAAAGCTGGCGATGGACACGGCCCATCAGTTCGATGCGGGTATCGGCGCTTTCCAGAATGCGCATGGCCGAGGCTGGATCGCGCTCAATCTGGCGGCGTTGCAGACGCAGCATTGATGATACCGACGCAAGGTTGTTGGCCACGCGGTGCTGCAATTCCTTGAACAACAAGGTTTGCTGATCGGCCATCGCGGCAAGCTGATCCTGGTTTTCCTCCAACCGCGCCTGGCGTTGCTGAAGGCCATCGATCAACCAGATGTCCACCACCACGACGGCGCTGAAGAACAGCAGCGCAGTCGCCACCGGCACGCTCAGTTCGAAGCTTTCGAACGGCGGGATGAAGTAGAACCACGATGCGAAGAAGCTGATCGCCGCACAAAGCGCACCGGGGCCGCGTCCGCCAATAAACGCCGCGATGATGACCGCTGGAAAGAAGGTCAGGAACGGGAAGCCCGGTGGCAGCAGATGGTCCGCCGCAAACCGGACAGCAATCGCCAGCACAGCAAACAGCACAGCGAGCGAATAGGCTGCCAGCCTGCCGCGAACGGGTCTGAAAAGGGCGCGGGCAGCGGGCAACATATCTTGCGCACGATTGCCAGCAAGATCATCGCTTGGCAATGTCACATGACAGAGGCCCGCCGAAATAATCGACGGCCCTCTGGTTACATTTGCAATTTGTTGTTCAGATGCGCTCGATGACGATGGCGGGGGCCATACCGCCTGCCGCGCACATCGTGACAAGTCCGTAGCGCCCGCCAGACCGCTCCAGTTCATCCAGCGCGGTGCCGATGAGGATCGACCCTGTCGCGCCAATCGGATGGCCCAGCGCCATGGCGCCTCCGTTGATGTTCACCTTCGCACGGTCCAGTTCCAGATCGCGGATGAACTTTTCGGCGACGACTGCGAAGGCCTCGTTGATTTCCCAGACGTCGATGTCGTCCTTGGTCAGGCCTGCCTTGGCCAGAACCTTCTTCGCTGCCGGAACCGGCGCATTGAGCATCAACGTGGGATCATCGCCTTGGTTGGCATAGGCGACGATGCGCGCGCGGGGCTTCATCCCGTGCTTTTCGGCATAGGCGGGCGAGACGATCAGGATCGCCGCTGCACCATCGACCACGCCGGAGGAGTTACCAGCGTGATGGAAGTGCTGGATTTCCACGTCGGGGTAGCGGCGGTTGATCTGCTTGCGGAACGTGGTGCCGCCAAGGTCAAAGTCCGCAAGGCCTGCGAAACTCGGCTTGAGGGCGGCCAGACCTTCGGCGGTGGTTTCAGGGCGAGGGAACTCTTCACGATCGAGCGCGACCGAGCCGTCCTCGTTCAGCACCGGCACCACTGATTTGTCAAAGCGCCCTTCCTTGATCGCCATGTCGGCACGCTGCTGGCTGACCAGAGCCAGCCCGTCGAGTGCCTCGCGGCTGATGCCTTCGATGCTGGCGATGGCATCACCGCACACGCCCTGATGCGATTGCGGGTGCAGCGCATCCAGCGCCATGTTGCCCGATCCCATGCCCAGCGGCTTGATCCCGGCATTGGCCTGTTCGGCGCCATGCGCGATGGTGAAGCTCATCATTTCGGTGCCGCCTGCGATCACGCAGTCTTCCATGCCCGACATGACTGACGCGCAGGCGAGGTTTACGGACGTGATGCCGCCGCCGCAGAAGCGATCCAGAGTCGTGCCGCTGGCCGAAATGTCATAGCCAGCCGCAAGCGCCGCCATGCGGCCAAGGTCGCCGCCCTGCTTGCCGTACTGCGAAGATGTCGACCAGATAATGTCGTCCACCGTTGCAGTATCAAGATTATTTCGCTCTTTCAGCGCCTTGAGTACGGTCGCCGCCAAATGCTGCGGGTGCAGGTGCGAAAGCGCACCCTTGCCGGGCTTGCCCACTCCGCGCGGGGTGCGGACGGCGTCGATGATATAGGCTTCAGGCATGGCAGACTCTCCAGTGCGGCTTATTTAATCGCTCGATTAACAAAGCCTGCCCGCTGGTGCAAGCGCAATCCGGGAGGGTCGACAGCGGCGCTGCAACGTGCCAGCTTTGCGACATTCCAAACAACGAGGCCCCATGCTGCATCACAAACTGCTGGAACAGGCGCAAGGCCACGCAGACGCCATCGTCGCCCTGCGCCGCGCCATCCATGCTGAGCCCGAACTTGGCCTGCACACGCCCAAAACGCGCGACAAGGTGCGCGCAGCACTCGCCCATTTGCCCCTCGAATGGCGTGAAGGGCCGTCCACCACCGGTCTGGTGGCGACGCTGAAGGGCAGGGCGGGACCGGGGCGGCGCGTGCTTCTGCGCGGCGATATGGACGCGCTGCCGATGACCGAGGAAACCGGCCTCGCCTTTTCCTCGACCATCCCCGGCGCGATGCACGCCTGCGGCCATGACACGCACACCGCCATGCTGGCCGGGGCGGCAGAGCTGCTGTGCGCCCGCGCTGACCAGCTCGCAGGCGAAGTGCAGTTCATGTTCCAACCCGGCGAAGAAGGCTATCACGGTGCCCGCTTCATGCTGGACGATGGGCTGATCGATCCGCTGCCCGATGCAGCCTTTGCGCTGCACGTCATGCCGAACAGCCCGCATGGATTGATTGCGGGCAAGGCAGGCGCGCTGCTTGCCTCGGCCGATCAATTCGACATTGTCGTGGAGGGGCGCGGCGGCCACGCCTCAATGCCGCACGATGCGCTTGATCCAGTGCCTGTGGCGTGCGAGATCGTTACCGCGTTGCAGGCCCTCGTCACGCGCAAGTTCCCTGTCAGCGATCCGGTCGTTGCCACGGTGGCAAAAATCGAGGCAGGCACCGCGCACAATGTCATCGCTGATCGCGTGGCGATGCGCGGAACCTTGCGCACCCTGTCTCCCACCAATCGCGCAGCCTTGCGCGAAGTGCTGGACCACGCCGCCACCCACATCGCGCAGGCGCACGGCATGACCGCCACGGTCACCATCAGCCCCGGCTTCCCTGTGACCGTTTGCGATTCCCGCGCGGTCGATCTTGGCGAAAAGGTGGTGCGCGCTATCACTGGCGACACCGGCTTCCACCGCCTCGACACCCCCATCATGGGCGCCGAAGACTTCTCCTATGTGCTCGAAAAAGTCCCCGGCGCGATGTTCTTCCTCGGCGTTGCGCATGAAGGCGTGGACTGGCGCGCGTGCTGCTCGATCCATTCCACCCGCATGATGGTGGACGAAAGCGTCCTGCCGCTTGGCACCGCCGTTCTGGCCGGTTGCGCCGAACGCTTTCTCGCAGAAGGATTTACCGCATGATCTGGTGGAATGGCGTCATGCCGTCGATAGAGCGCCTGACGAAGCTTGGCAGCAGTTCCATGCCCGCCCACCTTGGCATCGAATTCGTCGATTGCGGGCCAGACTGGATCCGCGCGCGGATGCCGGTCGATCATCGCACGCACCAGCCTTTCGGGCGGCTCCATGGCGGCGCATCAGTGGCGCTGGCCGAAACGATTGGTTCGATGGCAGGGGCGATGGTGGTCGACCCTGAAAAATTCGTCGGCGTGGGCATGGAAATCAACGCCAATCACTTGCGCCCCGTGCGCGAAGGCTGGGTCTACGCAACTGCAAGGCCAGAAGCGCTGGGCCGCACCACCCACGTTTGGTCGATCAGGATCGAAGATGAGGCAGGCAAGCTGGTCTGCATCTCGCGCTTCACGTTTGCCGTAATTCCGCTGGAAAGGCAGTGAGGCTGTGAATTTAATCACTTTTCTTGGAACCAAGCGATAGGAACGGCATTTCGGTGGTCAGGCACCACTGATATGAACAGAAACATTCCCGATAAATTTCCTCATACTGGCCCGATTGACCAGGCGCATACCGCGTTCGATCCCACCGCCGCGCGCGCCCGCGCAGAGCATCCTGAAGATACCTTCGCAGGAGCATCTGGCGTGCTGTTCGAACAGGCAATGGCGCAAACCCGCATGGCGATCTGCCTGTGCGATCCGCATCAGACGGACGTGCCGATCGTTTTTGCCAACAAGGCGTTCCGGCATCTGACCGGCTATGAAGACCACGAAATCGTCGGTCGCAACTGCCGCTTTCTGCAAGGTCCGAAAAGCGACCGCGCCACGCTTGACCGCATCCGCAAGGCGATTGCCGAAGAAGATGTGCTGGTGGTCGAGGTGATGAACTATCGCAAGGATGGCACGCCGTTCTGGAACGCGCTGCACCTTGGTCCTATCTATGATGCCGATGGGCGGCTGGTCTATATCCTCGGCAGCCAGTGGGACGTTTCCGATGTGCGCGCCGCGCGCGCCGATGAGCGCCACGCTCGCGATCTTGCCCGCGAATTGTCGCACCGCATGAAGAACATGTTCGCGGTGATCGGTGGCATCGTCAACTTCACCGGCCGGGTGCGCGGGATTGAAACCGAAGCGCGCGAGATCAACGAGCGCATTCAGGCGCTGGGTCGTGCCTATGAAACCACGCTGGACGATTCCCATCGCGGCACGGTCGAAGTCGGCCAGGCGATCCGCGCCGTTCTCGCGCCCTACGATCCCGATGGCACGCGCATTCGCTTTGAAGGCAATGGCCTGCGTTCGGATTTTGCCTCGGTTTCGGTGCTGGGCCTTTCGCTCCACGAACTCGCGGTCAACGCGCTCAAGCACGGTGCGCTGAGCAGCGGCGAGGGCCATGTCACCGTCGCGTGGCGCAGGAACGGTTCAGCCGATGGCCCCGCCATCAGCATTGATTGGACAGAGCACGGCAGCCTTCCCGGCGACCCGGCTCTGGCAAGTGTCATGTCAGGCAGCGACGGTATCGTTGATCGTATGCTCAACATGGCACGAGGAGGGATTGTAAGAGAATGGCACAGCGAGGGCCTGAGGGCGAAGCTGAACATCCCCCTGAGGGACCACGCGGAGTGACCGGGATGTATCCCTCTTCGGGCGAGCCGTGCCGTGTCCTCGTGCTGGATGATGAGCCGCTGATCCTGCTCGATCTGGAATTCGCCGTCGAAGACGCCGGGTGCAAGCCGCTTACCGCGCTCGATCTGGTTGAGGCGCTGGCCATCGTGCAGAACAATGCCATTTCCGCGGCGATCCTTGATGTCTCGCTGGGGCAGGGGCAAACCTGCGAACAAGTCGCCCGAACGCTGGCAGCGATGGGCATTCCCTATGTCTTGCACACTGGCGATCTTGATCGGATGGACGAGGCTGTACGCAGTCTTGGGGGCACACTGGTGCCAAAGCCCACGCCTGCTGCCGTGGTGGTTGCCCGCGCGCTGGAGCCACTGGCCATCCCGCTAGTGGATTGATTTTGACATTTGCATCCCCTGTCGGTTGGGATGGGTCTGCAAATGTCAAAATCGTAAAATCCACTAGAATCAAAAGCTTCTAGTGGTCCGAAAAACCGAATGTCAGAATCGGACCACTAGATTGAACACTTGCGCCGCGGCGCTGGTCCGCGCATCTGCATTGCAAATTAGGCAGGGCGATTCCATGAAAATGACGAACGAAGCGCGCGTGCTCGAAATGGTGGGCATCCACAATTTTCGCGACTATGGCGGCTATGCTGCGCGCGAAGGCCATTTGCGCAAAGGCGTGCTGTGGCGTTCTGGCCAGCACAGCGAAGCCACCGCCGAAGATCTCGCCCGCGTCCATGATTTGCGCATCGCCACTGTGATCGATTTGCGCGGTGACAGCGAGCGGCGCGGCAACCCCTGCCTGCGTCACGCCGAGTTTGCCGGAGAAGTGCTGTTCCACCCCGGTGAAACCGCCAGCGCCGAAGGCCGCGCTGCGCATGAAGAATTCGCGCGCGATGTCCACACGGCCGACGATGCGCGCCGCGCGATGAACACTCTTTACCAGACCTTACCGTTCCGCCCGGTCCTTGTCGGCACCTATCGCCTTTACATGCAGTCGCTGGCCGAACGTGACAGCGCCAGCCTGCTGCATTGCCTGGCCGGGAAGGACCGTACCGGCCTCGCTGCGGCGCTGGTCCATGATCTGCTTGGTGTCCATCCTGATGACATTGCGGCGGACTATCTTCTGACCAACACCGCCGGCAATGCTGAGGCGCGGATTGAGGCAGGGGCACGCCACGTCCGCGATGGATTTGGCATCAGTATGGACGATGCCGCCGTCCGCGTGCTGATGGGCGTGGAAAGCCTGTTTCTCGAAACTGCCTTTGCCGCCATCCGCGAAAGCCACGGTTCGGTCCAAGCCTACGCCGAAGCAGTATTGGGCGTTACGCCCGAAGTTCTCGCCGCGATGGAACGCAACCTGATCGACGCCTAAAGCGCTCCAAAGAAAATCTGTCCGATTGTTGCGGAAAAACCGGGCCGCACGGACTCGCTTTTGTGGTTGGCGCTGCTTATCTCGCCAGCCTTCGGAGGATATTTCTCATGGCGACCACGCACAAGACCCGTATGCTTATCATTGGCTCCGGCCCCGCCGGGCTTTCCGCCGCGATCTATGGCGCGCGCGCAGGGATGCAGCCAATCGTCGTGCAGGGTCTCCAGCCCGGCGGCCAGTTGACCATCACCACCGATGTCGAAAATTACCCCGGTTTCCGCGATGTGATCCAGGGGCCGTGGCTGATGCAGGAAATGCAGGCCCAGGCCGAACACGTTGGCACGCGCATGATGTGGGACACGATCCTCGATGTGACGATGGAAGGCTCACCCTTCCGCGCCATCGGCGATAGTGGCGATGTCTACGAAGGCGACGTTCTGGTCATCGCCACCGGTGCGCAGGCCAAATGGCTTGGCGTGCCGGGCGAACAGGAGCTTTCGGGCAAGGGTGTGTCAGCTTGTGCCACGTGCGACGGGTTCTTCTATCGCGGAAAGAAGGTCGTGGTGATCGGTGGCGGCAACACGGCGGTTGAAGAGGCGCTCTACCTCACCAACCACTCCACCGACGTCACCCTGATCCACCGTCGTGACAGCCTTCGCGCCGAAAAGATCCTGCAAGACCGCCTCCATGCGCACCCCAACATCAAGGTGCTGTGGAACCAGAAGGTTGACAGCTTCGTCAGCGAAGACGGCAAGGGCCTGACCGGGGTGAAGCTGATCGATACCGTGACCGGTGAACAATCGATCGAGCAGACCGACGGTGCCTTCGTTGCCATCGGCCACGCGCCCGCGACCGAACTGTTCAAGGGCAAACTGGAACTCGACGATAGCGGCTACATCGTGGTCGAACCCGGCACGCCTAAGACCGCCATTCCCGGCGTTTTCGCTTGCGGTGACGTGATGGATCACACCTATCGTCAGGCCGTGACGGCAGCAGGCACCGGCTGCATGGCCGCGCTGGACGCCGAACGCTTCCTTGCGGACCTGGACTACAAGGCCACGCAGACGGTCGAAGTGTAAACTGCAAACTCCCCTCCCGCAGGCGGGAGGGGAACCATTAAATCTCCCCTCCCGCAAGCGGGAGGGGTTGGGGGAGGGCATGTTGCCCCATCACCCCAGCATCAACTGTGAAGCGCCTCCACCAAACGCGCCTGCAACCACGCCCGCGCGGGCTCATCCGAAAAGCTGTGCGATCCGCTGTCGATCCGCTGCACGCGTGGATCGGCACCATCCCACACTTCGGCAAACATCTGCGCCGTGCGGTCACCATTGGCCAGCAGGATCGCAACCGATCCTTCAAACGCGGCTAGCCCTGCTTTCATCTCCGCCACCAGCCCAGAAGGCGTAGCGGGCGCAACTGCCGCAGCGCTGCGCAACCCCTTGAACAGCTTGCCAAGATTAACCCCGCCGGTCAGCAACCGCCAGACCTCGCGCGGATTGGTCAGCTTGGCGAGATAGCGGCTGCGGATCGCCGAAGCAGGCATCACCTGCGGCGCTTCCTCACCGTCGATCGTCCACGGATTGGCCAGCACCAGCCCCGCCAACGGCAGATCAGGCGCAAACAGCATCAGGGCCGCCGCTGCATCGCAATTGCCAAAAGCCACCACGCGCGAAACGTGCGGCGCGGCGGCCTTGAACGCGGCAATAGCTGCCGCAATGTCAGCCCCGGAATGGCGGAACGTCGGGTTCTCGCCCTCACTGTCACCCACCCCGCGCCGGTCATAGCGGAACACCGGAAAGCCCTCATGCGCCAGCCGAGCGGCCATCTGCGCCTGCCCGCACCACGCCCCGGCGCGAAGTTCATTCCCGCCCGAAACGATCAGCAGCCCGGTCGCACCACTCGCCTGCCCGATATCGAGCGTGCCGAACAGCCGCGCGCCCTCGCACAGGAACGTCACTTGCCGCCGCGTCACGTGGCGATCTCCGCCAGCACAATCTGCGCCAGTGCGGCCGATTGCTCGGTCGCTGCGGCTGGTTCGGCCCGCAGCCAAAGCCCGCCGCCGCCCAGTTCGCTTTGTGAAACAATGCGCTGGCCTTCGATCTGCGAAGTTGCGGTCTCAAGCCCTGCGATCAGCGATGCCCCGCAATGCCAGCCCGCCAGTTCCAGCCCTCCGCTGCGGCCAGCTTCAAGAAGCGCCGCGCTATCCTCCTGCCGCCCGGCCTCACGCGCAGAAATCACCCGCGCGCGCAGCAGTTGCCGCAGGATCGATCCGCCCTTGGCCGGTTCCAGAACCAGTCCCGGCAGGGTATGCGGAAACACCAGCGCCCCACCGCGCACCGCCAGCACATCAGTCGCGCCAAAGTGCCGCGCCGCCTGCGCCATCGCGCGCCGCCATGCGTGGAGGCTCTGCGCAGAAAAGGCCTGCAAACTCTCGTTACAGCCGGGCAGATCGGGCAGGAAGCTGTCCACGCCTGCCTCATCGAGCAGCCGCATCGTATCGACCAGCATCCGCCGCGTGCGGTTGGCTTCATCGAACAGGGCCGGCACGATCAGCAGCCGAACCATGCGGCCGCGATCAAACGCGAAAGCATATTCCTCGCTCTGCCCATGCGGGCCGGGGCAGGGCCAGGATGCGATCATATTCAGGCCTTTTCGGCGACCTTGCTTTCAAGGAACGCGAGGAGATTGCCGTAGCTTTCCAGCAGTTCGCCATCGACCTCGTCATCTTCGATCACGACGTCGAGCCGGTCCTCGATTTCGGTGAGGAGACCTGCCACCGCCATCGAATCCAGTTCTGGCAGATCGCCGAACAGGCCGGTCGACGCATCGAACGCGGCGACCCGGTCCGGGGAGAGTCCAAGCACGTCGGAAAGGATCGCGCGGAGGGTGCTGTCGGTGTCGCTCTCAGTGTCGCTCATCGTATCCCGGTGCCGTTCAGGTGCGTTTAGGTGCAGTTTGGTGCATCTAGGTGTCGTTCGGAGAAGTGGCCTTAACCATCGCGGTTCGGGGAAACAAGGGGTTGCAGCTTGTAACGTGCAAGTGCCCGGACCATAGTGGGCCAGTGCCGCACCGCCGTCTTTCGCCATGCGCGTACACGCCAGCGGGTGCGCACGTCCTCCATCCAGTCGCGCTTGTAGGGATCGTCACCAGTCCCGAAATCGACCAGAGAAACGCCATCGCGATCAATGACATGCTCGAACATCGCAGCGCTCAGCAGCGTGCCGGGCGATTGCTTGCGGAAGCGTTCGTCATGCGCCAGCTTGTGAATGAAGGCCGTTCCGCCCTCCACGGTCCAGAACTGCGCGGCTACCGGCTGTCCGCCGATTTCGGCAATCCCCAGCCGCAAGCGCCCAGCCGCGCCGTCCATCTCGGCCCAGCGCCGCAGGAAATCGGGCGATCCTTCGCCGGGCTTCCAGCTTAGCTTGTAGACGGCCTCGTAAGCGTCCCAATCGGTGGGCGAAAATTCAGTGACGATGCGAAGCGCCACTTCGCCTTTGCGCCCTTTGCGCCGCACTGTTTCGCGCAGCGCGCCGGGGCGGGCGGACCAGTACTGGGCAAAGCTTCGGTCCTTCACAGGCAACACGTGGTTAGAGTCGCAAGGCTCTGAAATCGCGACCCAACCTGTGCGGCGCAGCGCATCGGCCAACTGGCGCGCATCCTCTTCCGGCATCGGCGCAAAGGACGCGCGGCCCACAGGCAGACTTCGCGTGATCTCTGAAAGAAGCACCGCATCCCCCAGCGGACGCGCGATAAAGTTGTACCAGTTGGCCAGCGCTTCGGCCCCGCCATGGGCTTCCATCCACGGTAGCGCGGCCACTTGCGTACCGTTGGAGGCAACGCTCACCCGCGGTTTTGCGGGGGCGAGGCACATTTCGCAGAGCAGGGCGAGCCAGTCGAGCCGCTCGAAGGGCGAGGGGCCTTGCACTGCAAGAACGCCCGCATCTGCTTGCGCTTCTTTAAGACTGGCGTGATAGACCTTCAAAACGATACCAATTCCTGTGCCGAGACCTGCGTGCCCGAAAGCCCCGATCCCACTGTATTTCCGCTCGATCACCTTGCACTGCGCGGGGCACGGTCCGCGCCCGCGCTGGTGCTGCGCGATCGGACTCTTAGCCATGAAGAGTTAAACGCGCGTGTAAGTGCGCTGGCGAAGTGGCTGAAATCGCAGGTGGGCGAAGCAGGCGCGCGGGTGGCGACGTGGTTGCCCAAGACCGAACTCGCCTGCCTGATGCCGCTGGCGGCGGTGCGCGCCGGGCTGGTGCATGTGCCGATCAACCCGTTGCTCAAGCGGGCTCAAGTAACGCATATACTTGGTGATTCCGGGGCTGCATTGCTGATCGCCAACAAGGCGCGGCTGGATACGCTGGAGCCGGGCGATGCTGCTTGTGCGGTGTTCGAGGAACCGAAGGTCTGGGCCGAAGTCGAGGAGCAGGGCGGAGAATTGCCGCCATCGAGCGCTGCGCCGGAGAGCCTTGCTGCGATTCTTTACACCAGTGGATCGACCGGGCGGCCCAAGGGAGTGATGCTTTCGCAGGCGAACTTGTGGCTCGGCGCGGTGAGCGTCGCACACTACCTGAAGATCACGCCCGACGACCGCGTGCTGGCGGTGCTGCCGCTGGCGTTCGATTACGGGCAGAACCAGTTATTTTCGACTTGGTACGCTAGTGGCAGCGTGGTGCCGCTCGATTATCTGACGCCACGCGATGTGGTGAAAGCGGTGGCGAAACATGGGGTTACGACCATCGCCGCCGTGCCGCCTCTGTGGCTGCAACTGGCGGAACTTGATTGGCCAGAGGACGCTGCGGCCAGCCTGAAGCGCATGACCAACAGCGGCGGGGCGCTCACGCTCTCGCTGGTCCGCGCGCTGCGCACGAAGTTTCCTGCGGCCGATCTTTACCCGATGTACGGATTGACCGAGGCGTTTCGGTCTACCTTTCTCGATCCCGCGCTGGTGGACGAACATCCTACCTCGATGGGCAAGGCCATTCCGTTCGCAGAAGTGCTTGTCGTCAATGACTTGGGGGCGGAAGCTGCGGCGGAGGAAGAGGGTGAACTGGTCCATACCGGTCCACTGGTGGCGCAAGGGTACTGGCAGGATGCGGAGCGCACAGCCGAGCGGTTCAAGCCAGCGCCTGCGTTTTCAAAGCTGGGCGGCATGGCCGTCTGGTCGGGCGACAGGGTGAAGCGGGACGCGGCGGGATTGCTGCATTTCGTCGGTCGGCGCGATGCGATGATCAAGACCAGTGGCAATCGCGTGAGCCCGCAGGAAGTGGAAGAAGCGGCAGTGGCAACGGGCTTGGTGGCCGAGGCAGTGGCGCTGGGTCTGCCCGATCCGCAACTGGGGCAGGCGATCCATCTGGTGGCGCGCGCAATGCCGGATGCTGTGAAGGATGAGCTTATTCCTGCACTAACACGCGCGCTGCCCAATTTCATGGTGCCGCGCCATGTCCATTGGCGTGACGCGATGCCGGTCAGTCCGAACGGGAAACTGGACCGGGTTGCGCTGGCGGCGGAACTGGCGGAGGGGAATGTGCGATGAAACCGCTCGGCCCCATTCCACCCGGATTTGATACTATCGATGGCGTGCTGGCCATTGACGGACGCAAGGTGACCGATCTGGTCGCCGAGGCGGGCGGGACGCCGCTGTTCGTCTATTCGCGCGACATGCTGAGCGCGCGCGTGGTGGCGCTGCGGGCCGCGATGCCACAGCGGCTGGCGATTCATTATGCCGTTAAAGCAAATCCTTACGCGCCACTTTTGCGGCACATGCTGAATCTGGTCGACGGATTCGATATAGCCTCGGGCGGAGAACTGGCCATCGTGCAAAGCGCGGGAATCGATCCGGGGCGCGTCAGCTTTGCCGGGCCGGGCAAGCGCGATGCTGAACTGGAAGCGGCGATTGCGGCGGGGGTGACGCTCAATCTTGAATCCGAAGGTGAGGCCAACCGCGCGATGGCGATTGCCGAGCGGCTGGGCGTGACGCCCAAGCTGGCGATCCGCGTGAACCCAGAGTTCGATCTGAAGGGATCGGGCATGAAGATGGGTGGCGGGGCCAAACCGTTCGGCATTGACGAAGAGCGCGTGCCCGCGCTGGGCCGCAAGTTGATCGAAGCCGGTGTGGACTGGCGGGGCTTCCATATTTTCGCAGGAAGTCAGGCGCTTTCCGCCGATGCGATCATCGGGACGCAGCGGCAGACTTTGGCGCTGGCCGCGCGGCTGGCGGACGAGATTGGCGCAGCGCTGCCCAAGTGCAATCTGGGTGGTGGCTTGGGCATTCCCTATTTCCCCGGTGACGAACCGGTGGACATCACTGCTGTGGGTGCGGCGCTGGCCGAGCGCTTTGCCGATTTGCCCGATGCGCTGAAAGAGACGGCGTTCTGCATCGAACTTGGCCGCTATCTCGTTGGCGAATCAGGGGTTTATCTGGCCACTGTGGTGGACCGCAAGGTCAGCCACGGAGAGGTCTATCTTGTGACCGATGGCGGACTGCATCACCAGCTTGCCGCGTCCGGCAACTTTGGCACGGTGGTGCGCCGCAACTATCCCAGCGCTATCGCCACGCGGTTCGGGGCTGAGGTTGAGGAAGAGGCCAGCATAGTCGGCTGTCTTTGCACCCCACTTGACCGGCTGGCAGACAAGGGCGGGTTTCCGCGCGCTGATGTTGGTGATCTCGTCGCAATTTTTTGCGCCGGTGCCTATGGAGCCAGCGCCAGTCCTGCCGCCTTCCTTGGGCAGGGTCCAGCGCGGGAAGTTCTGATCTGAAAATCTTTTGGTAGCAGCGCGATAGGTTTCCGCTGTTAACCATTGCATTTCGGGCAGTCCCGCTTCGGGACATAGGTGAAAGCCGCCTTGGCGTCATCTCTTGCAGCAATCAAGGCTAACGCAATCTTCACCCTTTTTGGCGATAGCCGAGCGTGAATTGCGGTCCCTGCGATCCATGCGCCTGAACGCAGGGGTGGGGGAAAGCCGCAGCAAGAAGGAATATTCATGCCGTTGAATACCCGCATAACCCGCATGTTGGCCGGAACGGCGATGCTCAGCCTTGCCCTGACGGGGTGTGGCGGCGTGGGCGGCGGGGCGCAATTGCCGCCAGCTTCGTTCGTGGCGCTTCAGGAAGGGCCGGGCGAGGAGTACGTGATCGGGCCGCTGGATGAGCTGACGATCTTTGTGTGGCGCAATCCTGAACTTGGCGCATCGGTGCAGGTCCGCCCGGACGGGCGCATCACCACGCCACTGATCACCGACATGCCGGCGGTGGGCAAGACGCCTTCGATGCTGTCAGAGGACATCAAGCTCCAGCTTTCGCAGTACATTCAGGAGCCGATCGTTTCGGTCATCGTCAACAAATTTGCCGGCACGTTCAGCCAGCAGGTGCGGATTGTGGGGGCGACCGAAAAGCCCGCGTCGATCCCGTTCCGCGCGAACATGACGCTGCTTGACGCGATGATCGCGGTGGGTGGCCTGTCCGAATATGCCGCCGCCAACAAGGCGCGGCTGGTGCGTTTTGACAAGCAATCGGGCAGCCAGAAGGAATATGCCGTGCGCATCGGCGATTTGCTGCGCAAGGGCGATACCAAGGCCAACGTCCTGCTGATGCCGGGCGACGTGATTATCATCCCTGAGTCGATGTTCTGAGCGGCAGGCGGGGAACACGGCGGCCATGAGCAGCATCTATGAGGAAGTGCGCATTGCGCTCCACGGCATCTGGACCCGGCGCTGGATCGCGCTGGCGATCGCCTGGGCGGTGTGCATGGCCGGTTGGCTGGTGGTGGCGATGGTGCCCAACAGCTATGAATCCAAGGCGCGCATCTTTGTGCAAATCGACGACGTGCTGGCCGACCAGATCGGCATCGGCGGCGATCGCAAGCGCGATATTGAGCGCGTGCGCCAGACGCTTACGAGTTCGGTGAACCTCGAAAAGGTGATCCGCGCGACGCGGCTGGGCGACAAGGTGACCGACGACAAGCAGATGCAGGCGGCGGTGGAATCGCTGGGCAAGGACGTGAAAGTCGTCAGCCAGCAGGATAACCTGTTCGAGATCACCGGTTTTGCGGGTGGTGGCGGGCGCAACGATGGCGAGAATGCCAAGCTGGCGCAGGACATCGTGCAGAAGATGATCGACATTTTCCGCGAGGAAAACCTTGCCGGTGGACGCGGAGAAATGACCGATACGCTGGCCTTCATGGACCAGCAACTGGCCAGCCGTAAGAAGGATCTGGAAGCAGCTGAACTGAAGCGGACCGAATTCGAAGCCAAGAACGTCGGGTTCATTCCCGGCATCGGGTCGATCTCTACCAAGCTGGAAGCGGCGCGTGGGCAGTTGCGCGATGTTGAATCGAACCTGCTGGCGGCACAGAGCGCGCTGGCTTCGATCAACGGGCAGCTTTCGGGCACGCCTCAGACGATTGCCGTTGCAGGCCCGGCAGGCGGAGCCAAGGGTGCGCTGGCGCAGGCCCAGTCCGATCTTGGGTCGATGCGCGCACGCGGGCTGACCGACAGCCATCCCGATGTGATTGCGGTGAAGGGCCAGATTGCCGGCCTGCAAAAGGCGGCTGCTGGCGAGGGCGGTGCCGGGGGCACGCTCAACCCGGCCTATTCGTCGCTTATTTCGATCAAGGCTGACCGTGAAGCGAGCATTGTGGCGCTGCAATCGCGCAAAGGTTCGCTCCAGGCCGAAATCGCGCAACTCTCCGCACAGCAGTTCAGCGAGCCGACCGTGGCTGCGGAAGCCGCGCGCATCAGCCGCGATTATGACGTTTACAAAGAGCAGTACGACAAGCTGCTGCGTGACCGCGAACAGCTGCGTCTGCGCGGGCAGGTGGAAACCGAGCGTGATGCGGTGAAGTTCGAAGTGATCGATCCGCCGACGATGCCGACTGGCCCTTCGGCGCCTGATCGCCCCCTGCTGCTAATGCTGGTGCTGGTCGTGGGGGTTGGCGCGGGCGGGGCCGGGGCCTTTGCCCTGGCGCAGTTGAAGTCTGCCTATTCGACCACGGGCCAACTGGAACGCTCCACCGGCCTGCCGGTGCTGGGCGGCGTGTCTGAGGCGGTGACGCGGGTGGCGCGGGCTGAACGTGCGAGGCGGCTCAAGTGGTTTGTGGGCGGCTTGGCTGGCCTGTTCGTTGTCCTGTTCGTCCTGCTCGGCGTGGAAATGCTGAAGCGCGGCATGGTGGCCTGAGGAGGATCGAACGATGACCGACCAGAGCAAGATCCCACTTCCGCCATCCGGCCCGTCGCTGATCGAGCGGGCATCGGGAACATTTGATTTCCGCACGCTGACGCGGCCCGTGATGCCCGACCTTCCGCCTGCGCCGAAGCCGGTGGCTGCGGCCCCTGTGGCCCCTGCTCCTGTCGCTGCGCCCGCACCCTTTGCACCGCCGCCGCCTGAACCCATCGTGGAAGTGAGCCGTTTTACCGGGGCCTATCACAAGATTGACCGCGAACATTTGCGCGAGCAGTGCATTATCGAGCCGGAAAGCGCGGTGACAGGCACGCTCGAAGAGTTTCGCATCATCAAGCGGCAATTGCTGCGTGTGGCCGCCGAATCGCGGGGCGGGCAGGGTACGCGGCATGGTGAGCGCATCCTGATCGCGTCGGCGCATCCGGGCGAGGGCAAGACCTTCTGCGCGGTGAATCTCGCCATCTCGATCGCGGCGGAAAAGGACAACGAAGTCCTGCTCGTCGACGCCGATTTCGCCAAGCCTTCGGTCCTGTCCACGCTCGGCCTGCCGGGCGGCAAGGGGCTGATGGACGCGCTGGCCGATCCTTCGCTGCCGGTGGAAGATTGCGTGATCGGCACTGACATTGCCGGGCTCTATGTGCTGCCTGCCGGTAATGCCACGGGATCGGACACCGAATACCTTGCCTCTGCGCGCACCAATGCGGTGCTCGATCGGCTGACGGCACATTCGCCCAGCCGTATCGTTATTTTCGATTCACCCCCCGTGCTGGCGGCTTCGCCTGCCACGGTGCTTGCCAACCATGTCGGCCAGACGGTCGTCGTAGTGCGCGCCGATGTGACCGGCGAGGCTGCATTGCGCGATGCGGTGGGCCTGCTTGGCGCATGTGAAGACATCAAGCTCCTGCTCAACGGCACCCGCTTTTCAACCACGGGCCGCCGATTTGGCACTTATTACGGATACAAGGAATGACCAGACCGGCTCTTTCCCTCCGCTTGGCTCTGCTCGCTGCTACGGCGTTTGCGGCAGCCCCGGCACATGCGCAGTCGCTCGACTATGAAGGCATGGACGGGGGCGATGCGCCTGCATCCAGCGCGTCCTCCTCACGCAGCGGCGGCAGTGGTGCGCGCACCACGGTGCGGCCCTATATCGAGGCCGTGCAGAACGTGCTGTGGGAGCTTTCCCCCGGCGATGACGTCCTGACTTACAGTTCACTGGCAGCAGGCGTTGACGTGGCTTTGCGCGGACGGCGGACCGAAGGCGCGATCTCGGTGCGGTACGAACGCCGCATCTCGCAGTCTGACCGGGTGGCCGATGGTGATACGCTGTCGGGCCTCGCCCGCGTGCGCCACGACCTGATTCCGCGCACGCTTTCCGTGGAAGCAGGTGCTTTGGCAACGCGCAGCAACATTGGCGCTGGCGGTGCGTCGGCGCTGAATGCCTTGGCTAACAATGATGCAGTGAGCCAGATCTACTCGCTCTATGCAGGGCCAGCGTTGTCCACCAATGTGGGCGACGTGGCGGTTTCGGCGTCCTATCTGGTCGGTTACAACCGGCTGGAGCAGGAGAACGTGCTGCAGGGTTCCGCCGGCCAACCGCTGAACGATATTTTCGATGATTCGGTCGTCCAATCGGCACAGCTTTCGGCAGGCGTTGCGCCGGGCACCGTGTTGCCGGTGGGCGTGACGGCTTCTGGCTCGTACTTCCAGGAAGACATCTCGAACCTCGACCAGCGTGTGCGCGATGTGCGTGGCGGTGTGCAGGTGACCTTGCCGGTGAGCATGTCGCTCGCTGTGGTGGGGGCGATTGGTTACGAGGACGTTGAAATCTCGTCACGCGATGCCGTGCGCGATGGCAATGGCGTTGCGCTGATCGGCGACGATGGTCGTTTCGTTACCGACAAGTCGCAGCCGCGCCAGATCGCCTACGAAACCGATGGCTTGACGTGGGACGCAGGCGTGATGTGGCGGCCAAGCCGTCGCACCGCGCTCTCGGCTTTCGTCGGCCGCCGCTATGACAGCACCACGTACTACGGCAGTTTCTCTTACGTGCCCGATGCCCGCAGCCAGTTGACCATCGCCGCTTCCGACAACATCTCCGGCTTTGGCGGGCAGGTGACGCGGGCATTGCGCGATCTGCCGACCGATTTTGAAGTGACGCGCAATCCCTTCAACGGCCAGATTGGCGGCTGTGCCAATGGATCGCAGGCTGGTGGTTGCGTGAACAACGCGCTGTCGTCCGTCTCATCAGCGGTGTTCCGTGCGCGCAGCATCAACGGCACCTATTCGCGTCAGATCGGCCGCATGACCGCCGGGATCGGCGCAGGTTACATCCGCCGCAGCTTCATCGCACGCGCAGATTCGGTGCTGGGTGCAGCGAACGGGTTGATTGATGAAAGCTACTACGTGAACGCAGGGCTGAACGGCCCGATCGATCGCCGTTCGAGCTTTGCCATTTCGGCCTATTCCGCTTGGTTCGAGCCGGGTTCAAGCAACCTTGGCAGCAGCACGGCGGTGGGCGCAAATGCTTCTTATTTCCGCAACCTGACCGACCGCTTAGCAGCTTCCGCAGCTGTCGGTATAGATAGTTTTAACCAAAATTTGCTTGAAGATCAGACAATTGCATCCGGCCTTGTTGGCCTGCGTTACAGCTTCTGATGCCTGGAGACGGCTGATGTACGATGAGTTCTATGGCCTGAGTGGGCGCCCGTTCCAGCTGACGCCGGACCCGCGCTTCTATTTCGAGAGCGGGACGCACCGCAAGGCGCTGTCCTATCTCGGCTATGGCCTGGCGCAGGGTGAGGGCTTCATCGTCATCACCGGCGAGGTCGGCGCAGGCAAGTCCACGCTGGCCGCACACCTGATGGCTACGGTGGATCGCGCGCGGCTGACCGCCGCGCAGATCGTTACTTCGGCACTGGATGGCGAAGAACTGATCCACGTCGCCGCGCGGGCTTTCGGTATCGAAGTGGCGGGGCATGACAAGGCCACGGCCCTCGCGCAAATCGAAGCTTTCCTCCACCACGAGGCGCGCGAAGGTCGCCGCTGCCTGCTGGTGGTGGACGAATCGCAGAACCTTTCGGTTGAAGCGCTGGAAGAGCTGCGGATGCTGTCCAACTTCCAGCTGGGCGCGCACCCGCTGCTGCAGATCCTGCTGCTGGGCCAGCCTGAATTCCGCACGCTTCTTCAGACATCAAGCGAGCTTGAGCAACTGCGCCAGCGCGTAATTGCCTCGCATCACCTTGATGCGATGGAACCTTCTGAAGTTGGCGCTTATGTCGAACACCGGCTGGCGCTGGTGGGCTGGCAGGGTCGGCCAGAGTTTGACGCACGCGTGTTTGCCGATCTTGCCAAGGCCAGCGGCGGTGTGCCGCGCCGGGTGAACCAGATCATCAACCGCTTGCTGCTGATGGGCGCTGTTGAACAGCGCGACCAGATCGATGCCGGGATGCTTGAGGCTGTACTGAACGATTTGGCCGGAGACGGCGGGTTCGGTGGCGCAAAGCCTGCGGTGATGCCGGTTCCGGCAGCAGAAGCGCCAGTGGTGGAAATGCCCGCTGTGTCCGCGCCGCAGACCTTTGCGGCAATGCCTGCATCGGCTCCGGTCATCGACGACAGCGCGTGGCGCTCCGCTTTGGCAGAGCGGGACGAGCAGATTGCCGAATTGCAGCAGGCCATCATTGAACTGGCCGACATGCGCGCCGCAAATGCTGAACCGGTGGTGCCCGACTTTGAGCAGCAGACGCAATTGCAGGTTCAACTGGAAGAGGCAGAACGGCGGATCGCGGCGCTTGAAGCGCGGCCAGTGGGCGGTGACTCTTCGATCGACGAGGAAGTGGTTGCTGCGCTGGAAGATGCGCATCGTCGCATCTCCGCGCTGGAAAGCCGTCCGGGTGACGAACAGATCATGGCCGCATTCGATGAAGTGCAGCGCCGCATCGCCAGCCTTGAGACGCGCACCGCCGAGCAGGAACTGGCGATCCGCCACACGCTGACCATGCTGATCGAGTGGATCGAAGCCGAAGATTTCCACCGCGCCGCTGCCTGAGCGGCATTTTGTGGGGACAAAAGCAATGGGTGCGCCGTCGCAGGTGCTGAACGGCCTTTCGGTCGACGTCGAGGACTGGTTCCAGGTCGGCGCGTTCGAAACCGTGATCGACCGCAAGGACTGGGACGGCCTTACTTGCCGGGTCGAGCGAAACTGTGCCGAAATCCTTGCGCTGTTCGATGCAGCGGGGGTGAAGGGCACGTTCTTCACGCTCGGCTGGATTGCGCAGCGCTATCCGCAGATGATGCGGCAGATTGCCGGAGCAGGCCATGAAATCGCCAGCCACGGTTGGGACCATGCGCGTGTGTTCACGCTGGGGCGAGAGGGTTTTGCGGATGACATCGAGCGCGCGCGCAAGGTTCTGGAAGACATTACCGGCCAGCGCGTGATCGGCTATCGCGCGCCCAGCTTTTCCATCGATGCGCGCACGCCCTGGGCGCACGAAGTGCTGGCAGAGCAGGGCTACGTCTATTCGTCGTCTGTCGCACCGATTGTGCATGACCACTATGGCTGGCGTGAGGCTCCACGTTTTACCTTCCGCCCGGTTGAGGGCGCGGACCTGATCGAGATTCCGGTGACCACGGCGGAAGTGGCAGGGCGTCGCATGGCTGCTGGCGGCGGCGGGTTCTTTCGCTTGTTGCCCTATGCGGTGTCGCGTTGGGCAATCCGACAGGTGAACGTGCGCGATGGGCGGCCAGCGGTGTTCTATTTTCACCCTTGGGAAATCGATCCCGACCAACCCCGGCCAGAGGTCGCGCCGCTCAAATCGCGGCTGCGGCACTATACCAATCTCGATGTCATGGCGGCCAAGCTGTCGCGGTTGGTCCACGAATTCCGCTGGGGCCGAATGGATGACGTTGCCGCCATCGAAGCGGCACGCACGCCCTTGAAGCGCGCTGCATGAACGCGCCGTTCTTCCCATCTAGCGCCGTTGCGCGATTGGCGGATGCGGGCGATCGCGGCGCGATTGCGCGTTTTCTGGCCGATCATCCCGATACGACGGCTTTCCACCGGCTCGAATGGCTTGATGCCGTGGAGCAATCCACCGGGCACATGGCGCACATGCTACTGTCCGAACAGGACGGTGCGATCCGTGCTATGTTGCCCTTTCATGAAGTCCATTCGCCATTGTTCGGACGTGCGCTGGTTTCGACGGGCTTTGGCGTCGGCGGTGGTGTAGTGGGTGAAGGCGATGCAGCCCTGTTTGCAGCGGCGCAGGAACTGGCGGTGCGGCTGAACTGCCCCAGTCTTGAACTGCGCGGCGGGCCTTTGCCTGAGGCACAGGACTGGCATGTGAAGACCGACAGCCACGCCGGGTTCGTCATGCCCTTGGCAGCCGACGATGACGCCCAACTGCTGACGATCCCCCGCAAGCAGCGCGCCGAAGTGCGCCGTGGGTTGGGCCATGCGATGGAAGTGCGGACAGGGCGCAGCGCGGATGATCGCGCGATGCACTATGCGGTCTATGCTGAATCGGTGCGCAATCTGGGTACGCCGGTCTTCCCCAGGCGCCTGTTCGATGCGGTGATGGATGCCTTTGGCGAGGATGCCGACATTCTGACGGTGCTCCACGAAGGGCAGCCGCTGGCTTCGGTGCTGAGCCTATACCATCGCGGCGCGGTCATGCCCTATTGGGGCGGCGGCGTGTTTGCCGCGCGGACCATGCGCGCGAACGACGTGATGTATTATGCGCTGATGAACCATGCGCGCGGGAAAGGTTGCGATCGCTTTGATTTCGGGCGCTCGAAAGTCGATACCGGGGCCTATCACTTCAAGCGCAACTGGGGCTTTACGCCCGAACCGCTGAGTTATGCCCACTGGACCGCCGACGGGCAGGCCCCGCGCGATGTCAATCCGCTCAGCCCGCGCTATCAGGCCAAGATTCGGCTGTGGCAGAAGCTGCCGCTGTCAGTCGCGAACCGCGTAGGGCCATTCATCGCGCAGGGCCTTGCATGAGCGAAGTCCTGTTCCTTGCCCACCGTATCCCGTTTCCGCCCGACCGCGGTGACAAGATCCGCTCGTGCCATGTGCTGCGGCATATCGCGTCGCTGGCCCCTGTCCACGTCGCCTGCTTTGCCGACGATGAGGGCGATATGGGCCACGAGCCCGACCTTGCCGCCGTGGCGAAAAGCCACTGCCTTGTCCGCCGCAGCCGTTCGTTGAAGCTGGCGGGCATCGAGGCGCTGGCGACGGGCAAGCCGGTGAGCCTGACGGCCTTTGCGGACAAGACGCTGGCGGCCTATGTCGCGGGCGTGCTGGCAGAGCATCCGATTGGGGCGATCTATGTCTTTTCCGGGCAAATGGCGCAGTACATCCCCACCGATTTTCAGGGCCGCGTGGTCATGGACTTCGTCGATGTCGATTCCGCCAAGTTCGAAGCCTATGCTGCGCAGGCGCGCTTTCCGGTAAGCCAGATGTATGTGCGTGAAGCGCGACTGCTCTCACGCTTTGAAAGCGATGTGGCGCGGCGTGTCCATGCCAGTCTGCTGGTCACGACAGAAGAAGCCGCGCTGTTCCGCCAACGTCTGACGCCCGGTGCCGAACCGCAGATCATGGCGCTCGGCAACGGTATCGACACCGCTTTCTTTGATCCGCACGGTATGCCCGCCGCGCCGGAAATGGCAGGCGAGGGGCCGCATCTGACTTTCACCGGGCAGATGGACTATCCGCCCAACATAGCGGCGGTCGAGATGTTCGCGCGGCAGGTGATGCCGCAAATCCGCAGCGTTTTCCCGCAGGCGCGGTTCAACGTTGTAGGCCGTGCGCCAACTCTTGCCGTGCGCGCGCTCGAAGGCGTGAACGGCACCCATGTGACTGGCGCGGTGATCGATGTTCGTCCGTGGATCGCCGGAGCCGACCTCGTTGTCGCGCCGCTCACCATTGCACGAGGGGTGCAGAACAAGGTGCTGGAAGCGATGGCGATGGCCCGCCCGGTCCTTGCCACGCCCGAAGCTGCCACCGGCATCCCGGCGCGCGAGGGGCAGGAGATCGTCGTTGCGGGCGGAGCCGACGCGCTGGCGAAACAGGCGGTGAGCCTGCTCCACGACAAGGTTCGCGCTGCCACCATCGGGCAATCGGCGCGCGCCTTCGTGGTGGAAAAGTGCGGCTGGGCAGGCGTGCTTGCGCCGCTGGCCGGGTTGCTGGGCCTGACCGGACCGGAGTCTCCACGCATTGCCGCGTAACCTCGCTCTCGATGCCCCCATCGGGCGGGCTTGGGCGGCGCTTCCGGCGGAGTGGCGGCGCGCGCTCGGTTTTCTGGCGCTCGCGTGGCTCGCCAATCTGGTGCTGTTCGCGGCCGACTGGCAGGCGATGTTTCTGCAATGGTGGGACTCATCGACCTACAACCACGTGCTGCTCATCCCCTTCATTCTGGGCTGGCTGATATCGCTACGCTGGCGCGAGGTGGTGAAGATTGCGCCGCAGGGCTGGTGGCCGGGACTGGTACTGTTCGGCGGCGCGGGTTTCCTGTGGCTGCTGGGCGATTTTGCCGGCGTCTCGCTCGCCACGCAACTTGGCACGGTGTTGATGGCGCAGGCCAGCGTGCTGACGCTGCTCGGCCCGCGCGCATCGGCAGCGCTGCTTTTCCCGCTGGCCTACATGCTGTTTCTGGTGCCTGCAGGTGATGAACTGATCCCCACGCTGCAGACGGTCACTGCCGCGATCACCATGGAATTGCTCGATCTATCACAGGTTCCCGCGCACATCGAAGGCGTGTTCATCACCACACCGGGTGGCTATTTCGAAGTGGCCGAGGCCTGTTCAGGCGTCAAATTCCTGATCGCGATGATCGCCTATGGTGCGCTTGTCGCCAATGTCTGCTTCCGTTCCTGGCCGCGCCGGATTGCCTTTATGGGCCTGAGCGTCGTCATGCCGATCCTTGCCAACGGCGTGCGCGCATGGGGGACGATCTATATTGCGCAAAGCCAGGGTATCGAATTCGCGGTCGGGTTCGACCACATATTCTACGGCTGGATATTCTTTGCCTTGGTCATGGTGCTGGTCATGGGAGTCGCGTGGAAGTTCTTTGATCGCGCGATCGAGGACCAGATGGTCGATGCCGGGGCGATTGCAGCCAATCCGCTGCTGGCGCGCATTGCCAGGCTCGGTTTGGGGCAGGGCCGCGCGCTTGGCGCGATGGCGGCGCTGGCGGCGCTGTTCATCGGCTGGGGCACGTGGGCCAACCGGCTTGAAGCCCAAGTGCCCGCCCGGCTTTCTTTCCCAACCGTTTCGGGTTGGCAGCAGGTGGATTACAGCCCGCGCGCCGCGTGGCGACCGCGCCATACAGGTGCCTCGCATGTGCTGCTCGGCCGCTTTCGGGATGGGGCGGGACACACGGTTGACCTGTCTTACGCGCTCTACCCGGCGCAAAGCGAAGGCCGCGAGGCAGGCGGCTTTGGCGAAGGCGCGCTGACGCCGGACACTGGTTGGTCATGGGAACGCTCTCCCGCCGCACTCGCCGGAGGCCACGCCGACCGCATCCAGACGGCCGGACCAGTCCATCGCCTTGCAGAGACCTTCTACCGCTCAGGCGATCTGTTAACGGGTCGCAACAGCAGTTTGAAACTAAGGAACATTCTCGACCGCCTACTACTGCGCGAACGGACCACTGCCACGCTGATCCTGTCTGCCGAAGATGCCATTCCGGGCCAACCCTCTGCCGAACAGTCAATGCGCGCTTTCCTTGCCGCCGCTGGCCCGGTCGATGCGTGGATGGACTGCGCGGGCGCTGGCCGCTAGGGCAGGGCACCATGTGCGGAATAGCCGGAATCATCCACACCGAGGGCCTCAAGCCCGTCGATCCTGACCGCGTCCGCCGCATGTGCGATGCCATCGCGCATCGCGGGCCGGATGGAGAGGGCGTGTGGACCGCGCCCGGTGTCGGCCTTGGCCATCGCCGCCTCTCGATCATCGACCTTGCCGGATCGCCACAGCCGATGATGGCAGCCGAAGGCGATGCGATGATCGTCTTCAATGGTGAAATATACAATTTCAAAGACTTACGTGCAGAACTTCAGGCGCTTGGGGCGACTTTCCGCACCGATGGCGATACCGAGGTGATCCTGCAGGCATGGCGGCATTGGGGCGTCGATTGCTTGCCGCGCCTCCACGGCATGTTCGCCTTCGCGCTTTACGACTTGCGGCAGCGCACCACACTGCTGGTGCGTGACCGGTTCGGCGTGAAGCCGCTGTTTACCGCCCGTCTTTCCGATGGTGCAGTGATTTTCGGGTCTGAACTCAAGGCCTTGCTGGCCCATCCTTCCTTGCGGCGTGAGATCGATCCGCTGGCGGTGGAGGACTACCTCGCGTGGGGCTACGTGCCCGATCACCGCTCCATTCTGAAGGGCGTGGAAAAGCTGCCCGCCGGGCATTACCAGTTGCTGCGCCCCGATGCTCCGCCGCCAGCGCCAGTGCAGTGGTGGGACATTTCCTTTGCCGACCGGGCAAAGGGCAATGCCGACGACCTCGGCGCGCATCTGCTGCACCATATGCGCGACGCGGTCACGTCTCGGATGCTGTCAGATGTGCCGCTGGGCGCGTTCCTTTCGGGCGGGGTGGACAGTTCTAGTGTGGTGGCGCTGATGGCAGAGGCGAGCACGACACCAGTCAAGACCTGCTCCATCGGCTTCGATGTCAGCGCGCTAGACGAGACCGCCTATGCTGACAGAATTGCTGAGCAGTTTCATACACAGCATTGGAAACGAACAGTTTCTGCCGACGACTTCACGTTGGTTGATAAACTTGCCGGGATGTTCGACGAACCTTTTGCCGATGCCTCTGCACTGCCAACATTCCGGGTATGCGAACTGGCGCGTGAGCATGTGACGGTGGCGCTTTCGGGCGATGGCGCGGACGAGGCCTTTGCAGGATACCGACGCCAGACTTTCCAGCACCGGGAGGAACAGGCACGGAGTTTCCTGCCCGCTGTCCTTCGTAAGCCCCTCTTCGGCGGTCTTGGCGCGATCTGGCCGAAGGCTGATTGGGCTCCCCGCCCACTTCGTGCCAAAACCACGCTGCTCAGCCTCGCTGCATCGGGTGAAGAGGGCTATGCCCGCGCTCTGGCCGCAACGTCGCCGGAACTGCGCGAAACGCTTTACAGCCCTGATTTCAAACGCCTGCGCGGCGAATATCGCGCCGAACAGCCACTGATCGAACTGATGCGTAACGCGCCCGCACGCTCAGGCCTTGACCGTGCGCAGTACGCCGATCTCAAATTCTACATGCCCGGCGATATTCTGACCAAGGTGGATCGTACCAGCATGGCGGTAAGCCTTGAGGCACGCGAGCCACTGCTTGATCATCGGCTTGTGGAGTTCGGTGCGCGTTTGCCGGAATCGATGCGCGTGCGCGGCACAACCGGCAAATGGCTGATAAAGCAAACAATGCGCCGCTATCTGCCCGAAGATGTGCTGTTCCGTCCGAAGATGGGTTTCGTCACCCCGATTGCGCAATGGTTACGCGGTCCGCTGGCATCGCAAGCGCGGGGTCTGGCCGCAAGTGGCGCTTTGGCCGCGACTGGTTGGTTCGATTCCGCCCGGATCGAGGGGCTTGCCGAAGACCACATCGCGGGGCGCGCTGATCACAGCCGCTTGATCTGGCAGCTGCTTATGTTGCGGAAATCATTTGATCGGCTTGGTTGACCTGCGCTTAATTTCTATATGGCTGGTAAGGTGATCTTCACCATTTCGGACTAGTTCGGTGTGGAAACAACGACCGTAGGTCCATGCTGAAGAAACTGCGCTCACCGCTGTATCTCGCGCTGCTGATCCCGGCGTTGTTGGTTTTTGCCAGTGATCTGCTGTCACCGATCGACCATGGTTTCTGGAATATACGGTATAAGCTTGGCGGATCGCCCGCATCGCAAAGCACCATCATACTCAGTTTCGATGGCGGCGTTAACGCCAGCGAGAAATCGATCATCGATTCCGGCAAACTTGCCACCGTTCTGGAAAACGTTGCAAGGCAGATGCCGCAGCGCGTGTTCATCGACAGTCCGGTAAAATTCGGTGAGGATCAGCGAGGTGATCAGGCGCTGATCGAGGCTGTTCGGCGTCTCAAACCCGATGTAACCTTCGTGGTACGCAGCAAGCGAATTGGTCTGATCAACCAGCCCTTTACCAAAGCTGATTTCGACATACCAAGCGATGCGCAGCTCGCTGGCGCGTCAGTTGCATTGTCAGCCTGGCGGGCCAATTTCATCGAATACGGCCTGCTATCCGACTATGCGATAAGCGTCGGCGGCAAGTCGTACCCGACCTTGCCCGCAAACTTGGCCCATGTCGAAGCAGGTGCGCAAGCTTCGTTCGCACCCGAATTCCTGCTCGACGTTTCTGCGATTCCCGATCTCAAGGCTAGCAAGTTTCTTAAGGGAGATTATCCGCCCGGTCTTTTGACGGGACGGACCGTCATTGTGAATTCGGCCGGGATTGCTCCGCCGATCGGGTATTTCGGCAAAAGCCGTATGCATCCGCTGGCGCTCGACATTGCCGGGGCTGAGGCACTTAAAAAGCCGATTGCCCTCTCCTTTAACGGTATGCCATTGCTGGTTGTGGTCTGGCTATGCATTTTCTTTGCCAGCCGCGCGACGAAAAGCCGCCGCAAGACACTACTCTATACTGGCGCGGTCGCAGGTGTCGTTGTGCTCCCCGTCGCGCTCCAGCGCCTTGGGCTGAGCGTTGATATGGGTGGTGCAGCGCTTTGCGTGATCATTTGCGGCACTGCCCGCATCTGGCAGAAGCGTGTCCGCCGCGTCCAGCATACCAGTACTTCGGGCTTGCCCAATCTTCTGGCGCTCAGTGCAAGGCCGCTGGCAACAGGCTGCGATGTCGTTGTGGCGGTTATTGCTCGGTACGAGGAGATTCTCGCAACGCTTCCCAAAGACCTGCACGGTGAATCCGCCAGACAAATTGCACGCCGGTTGTCGGTCGGTTCGGGCATCGATACGGTTTACAATGGCGAAGGTGGCCATTTCGCTTGGACGGAAGAGGCGCGTCCGCTTGAGATGCAACTCAATCACCTTGAAGGATTGCGCGCACTATTTTCTGCGCCTTTGCAGATCGGCAGCTACACTTTCGATACCAACATCCACTTTGGCCTGGATCGTAACGAAGGAATCGATGCGCCAACGCGCGTCAATTCTGCCCTCGCCAGCGCCAATGATGCGTTGGCCAGCGGGCGTTCGGTTGAAGTCTTTGAAGCTGACCGGTTGGCGGAGGCACCTTGGGAATTGTCGCTCCACGCAAGGATCGACGAAGGTTTGCGCAACGGTGAGATCTGGCTGGCATTCCAGAGCCAGTGGGACATGCGTGAAGGCCGGGCTTCCGGTGCCGAGGCATTGATTCGATGGAGCCATCCAACGCGCGGACCAATTGCCCCGGACGCCTTCATACTGCAGGCAGAGCGTGCGGGGCGCATTGATGCCATCACTTATTGGGTGATGGATGAGGCGATTACCGCAGCATTGGCTTTGGCGGAGATCGACCCTAATTTTCAAATGAGCTTCAATCTATCGGCGCAAATGGTCGACAAGCCTTCACTGGTATCCAACATCGTCGAAATCGTCCGTCGACGGAACATAGATCCGCATTTTCTGACCATCGAAGTCACAGAAACGTCAAGCGTGCGGAACCGTCCGGCCGCCGTGAACAACCTCTCACAGCTGCGCAGCATGGGCTTTCGCTTGTCGATCGACGATTTCGGGACTGGCGAGGCAAGCCTCGCCTATCTTGCAGACCTACCCAGTGATGAACTGAAACTTGATCGGCGATTCGTGTCGAAGTTGCTCACACACCCGCGCGAACGAGAAATCATCCGGTCGACCATCGATCTTGCCCATGCACTCGGCCAGATCGTCGTGGCTGAAGGCATTGAAGATGAAGCAACTTATCTGGCTTTGGGAAGACTCGGCTGCGACATCGGGCAGGGGTACTACCTTGGCCGTCCACAGCCCTTTGCCGAATTGTACCAGAACCTTCTCAAAATGGGACAGAGGCGAAGGGGTAGTCTTTAGAAGTTGTTAACCAGTTAACTCGGTGGTAACCATGTGTCTCCAATCGTGGATGGAGACACGAACATGTTTGAGATCTTGCGCTGGATTTTCACCTGATGGTGATCGGCTGATTCCTAATGAAATCAGCCGTTTCCACATTCTAAACGATCGCGCACCGCCAAACCTCACTATGGTTTGGCGGTGCGAATCGTTTGTGGGGCCTTAACCAATCTTTGGTTAGCCCTGCGGTTAGGATTTGTGCTGGTCGTCGGTGTTCAGGGGGACTTGGTGCCCACTAGCGGTCGGTGCACAGGCACCAGCGCATTTTGGTGGTCCGCTGGTCAGTCTTCGCCGTGTCCCAAGGCCAGATAGTCTTGGCTCTGCATTTCCATCAGTCGGCTGACGGTGCGGTCGAACATGAACCGCCCTTCGTCGTCGCCCTTGCCGTTCCAGTCATACAGGTCCGAAGGTTCGGCGTCGGCCGTGGCAATCAGCTTCACCTTGTGCTCGTAAAGCGCGTCGATCAGCGTGATGAAGCGTGACGTCTCGTTCCGCAGTTCTGCGCCGAGGCGGGGAATTGCGACGACGATGACGGTGTGGAAGTTGCGTGCAATAGCAAGGTAGTCCGCCGCGCCGCGTGCCTCACCACACAACTTCTTGAAGCTGAACACGCCCACGCCTTTCAGGCTTTTGGGTACGTGGAGCAGGCGGCCCCCGCCAACGTCGAGTTGGCAGGCAGGCACATGCGCGCTGTCTTCAGGCGGGTAGTCTGTAAGGCGGAAGAACGCTTCGCGCACTTTTTCGGTCGATTCGGGTCCGATCGGCACATGCCACGTGCCGACGCCCTGCATTCTTTGCAGGCGATAATCGGTCGGGCCGTTAAGCGTCAGCACATCGAGCCGGCCTTGCACCAGCGCAATGAAGGGCAGGAAATGTTCGCGGTTCAGCCCGTTCTTGTACAGATCAGACGGCGCGCGGTTTGATGTGGTGACCACGGTGACACCACCTTCAACCATCAGCGCTGTGAACATGCGGCTCATGATCATGGCGTCGGCGCTGTTGTTGACGACCATTTCGTCAAAGCACAGCACCCGTGTTTCAGCCGCGATGGCGGCGGCAACTGGCAGGATCGGATCGCCGCTTTCCTTCTTGCGCTCCTCACGCAGCCGGGCGTGAACATCGAGCATGAATTCGTGGAAGTGCGCGCGGCGCTTGGCCGTGATGGTCAGGTTATCGTGGAACAAGTCCATCAGCATCGACTTGCCGCGCCCGACCCCGCCCCACATATAGACCCCTCGCGGGGGCGCAGGCGACTTGGCACCGAACAGCTTGCCGAACAGGCCGGGCGAGGGTGGCGGCGTTTCCAGCTCCTGCTGCAGGGCATCAAGCCGCGCGGCGGCGGCGGCCTGTTCCGCATCGGGCCGCAATTCGCCAGCTGCCACCAGTTCGTTGTACCGTTGGAGGACTGACGTCATCGTTTGGTCGGCTTGCGGATCGTGCCGTTGAAAGCAGCAATGATGTCATCGCCCTGTTCAACAAGGCCGCGCAGGAAGACGAGGCGGCCGGTCTCGCGCAGCACTTCGACCACAGCATCGAGCGGCTCGCCAAGGCGGCCTGCTCCGATGAACTGGGTTGAAAGGTCGAGTGTGACTGATCCCGCTGCATCGCCCGAAAGCAGCGTGCGCATGGCTGAGAAAAGGCTGATGTCGATCAGCGCCAGCGTGATCCCACCGTGGACCGCTTCAAGCAGATTGGAGTGACGGCGTTCGGGAAACATGCGTAGCCGCGCCACGCGCACGCCATCGCCACGCTCCTCGATCCGGGTGAGCATCCGGCCCATCGTCTGGCCGTTGAACCGGGTCTCGTCGGTGAGGTTCCAGGTGAACCAGCCGGGGTGATCCTCGGCCGGTTCATAACGGAAGGCTTGGTCGGTCACTGTTTAGACGAGACGCTCGGCCTGCATCTTCTTGATTTCAGCAATCGCGCGTGCGGGCGATAGGCCCTTGGGGCACACGTTGGCGCAGTTCATGATGGTGTGGCAGCGATAGAGGCGGAAGGGATCTTCCAACTCGTCAAGCCGCTCACCCGTCATCTCATCGCGGCTGTCGGCCAGCCAGCGATAGGCCTGGAGCAGGATAGCCGGGCCGAGGAACTTGTCCGAGTTCCACCAGTAGCTGGGGCAAGACGTGGAGCAGCAGGCGCACAGGATGCATTCGTACAGACCGTCCAGCTTTTCGCGCTGTTCAGGCGATTGCAGGCGCTCCTTGCCCGAAGGCGTGGGCGTTACGGTTTGCAGCCAGGGGCGGATCGACGAGTACTGTGCGTAGAAGTGCGTGAAATCGGGGACAAGATCCTTGATCACTTCCATGTGCGGCAGCGGCGTGATGCGCACTTCGCCGGTCAGATCTTCGATCGCGGTGGTGCAGGCAAGGCCGTTGCGGCCGTTCATGTTCATCGCGCACGAACCGCAGATACCTTCACGGCAGGAGCGGCGGAAGGTGAGGGTGGGGTCTTGCTCCCCCTTCATCTTGATCAGCGCATCGAGCACCATCGGGCCGCACTGATCGAGATCGATTTCGAACGTGTCATAACGCGGGTTTTCACCGCTGTCGGGATCGTAGCGATAAACCTTGAACTTGCGGACTTTGCCCGATGTGGCGGCAGCGTGGTGGCGCGCCTTGCCGGTGATCTTGGAGTTCTTCGGAAGCGAGAAGTTCGCCATCTTGGTTTCCTGTGCCGCGAAGTTCGTGAATACCTATGTGAGTCGTCCTTAGCGATTGCAGCGCGAGGGGCAAGAGGGTGAAGCCTGCCCAATGGTAGAGGGTGGAAAAGGAAAAGCGCACTGACATCCGGCGAGATTGGCGATTTTGGCGTGTGTAGGACAGTGGAAAGCCACTTTGGCCTTAAAAGGTGTGGTGCGTCACTTGTCTGGTGTGCTGCGGGATTCTAGCACTTGGATCGGGCGCAACACGGGGGTATCGTGCGGAAATCGTTGAAAGTGTCGCTGGCTGTGGGCGCTTGCCTGGCTGCATCGCAAGCCATCGTAACTGCGCAGGAGAACGCTACGCCTAAGGAGCCTGTAGCGGCTTCAGCACAGGCGAACAGCGGTCCACCGACGGTTGCGGCCTATGCCCAGTTGCCCTTTGTCGAGGGGGCAAAGCTTTCTCCCGATGGGCTGTGGATTGCCGGGATGTTTGCGATTGGCGGTTCGCAACGGGTGGTCATCGTATCGCCGTTTGATCCTGATGGTATCAAACAGGCTGTAATGCCCGAAGATACCGAAGTGAGCAGTCTGCGCTGGGTCGGGAACGAGAACGTGGTGATCCGGCTACGCGCGATCAGGCCCTTCGGTGCTGGCGAGCGTGCCTATGTTTCGCGCGTGGTGGCGTTCAACCGCATCACTGGCAAATTCACGAAGCTGCTGTGGGATCTGGGTGGTCAGGACGCGGCAGACATCCTGTGGGTGCCGACTGACGGTTCTACCAAGATGTTGGTTGCTGGGCAGAATTCGATCTACATGGGGAACGATTTCTGGCCGGCGGTCTATTCGGTCGATGTCACGAATGGCCGCCGGACAACCGATCTGCAAGGCCGCACCGATGTGATGGACTGGATCGTGGATTCGGCAGGTGTAGTGAGGCTGGCGATTGCCACAGACCGCACGCGCGGAACGCGAACTTTGCTCCATCGGCCGAAAAAGGGAGCGTCTTTTGACCGAGTAGGGCGCGCAGGGTTTGAAGAGCTTGAGGTTCCATATCTGATCCGGGCGGCGGAAGGTAAAGCGCTGGTGATCCGCACAATCGGCGGAGATGCGAATGCCAAATCGGATGCCCCGTCCGATGGAAAGGGCAAGCGCGATGCCCTGCTCGAAATCGATCTTGCCAGCGGCGCCACACTGCAGACGATTTATGAAGCCGCGGAGGGTATTGAAATTGACGGCGTCCGTTATGACGATGCGGGCAACGAGGTGCTCGGCGTCTATCTTGGCGGGCGCAGCCGTGAACCGCTGCACTGGCTCGATCCAAGTCTGGACGAATTGCAAAAAGCGTTTGAAAAGAGCCTGAATGGCCGCCGGGCGCGCATTGTCAGCCTTTCAACGGATCGCCAGCGCATGTTGGTGCGCGTGGACAAGGCCAACGAGGCAGGGCGGCTATATTACTTTGACCAAGCGGACGGCAGCTTGCGCCTGTTCGCCAATCTCAACAGCCAAACCAACGGCAAACAGGCGGGCAAGGTTGAAGCTTTAACCTATAAGGCGCGTGATGGGCTGGAGATCGAGGCTATCGTGACCACACCGCCGGGGCGTGATGCCAAGAAGCTGCCGGTCGTGGTGATGCCGCACGGTGGCCCGTGGGCGCACGACACGCTGGATTGGGACTACTGGGCGCAATTCGTTGCCAGCCGGGGTTATCTGGTGATCCAACCCAATTTCCGGGGATCGACCGGCTATGGCGAAGCTTTCCTGAAAAAGGGCGAGGGTCAGTTGGGCTTTGCCATGCAGGATGATGTCAACGATGCGCTGGACTGGGCGGTCAAGCAGGGCATGGCCGATGGCAAGCGTGCCTGCATTGTCGGGGCAAGCTATGGCGGCTATGTAGCGATGTGGGGGGCATCGCGTGACGCTGACTTGTGGCGCTGTTCGGTTTCCATCGCAGGGGTGGCCAATTTGCGCCGCGAAGTGAATGACTTTGGCGGCGCGCTGTATAGCAAGCGCTATAAAGAGCAGTGGCAGGCGATGACGCCCGATTTTCAGGCGGTTTCGCCGATCAACTTCATTGATCGCATCAAGGCCCCGATGCTGCTGGTCCATGGCAAGAAGGATCTGACCGTTGACCATGTCCAGTCGCAAAGCATGTTCAGCAAGATGAAGGATGCGGGCAAGGACGTGGAACTGGTGTCGCTGCCGCAGGCGGATCATTCGTTCTCACGCACGGCTGATCGAGAGGCCTTGCTGGTGGCGCTGGAAGGGTTCTTGCGGAAGCACAATCCGGCGGATTGAACGGCCCCTCCGTCAGCGCTGCGCGCTGCCACCTCTCCATTTGCACTGCGTGAAAATGAGGAGGAATTGTTGGAGTGGCATCAAATTGGCAGCACTTCCGCTTGATCCTCCCTGTTTTTCCGCAGGACAAACGGGGAGGTGGCATTCGCCGCCAAGGCGAATGACGGAGGGGCTTTTTGCCGAGGCTGAAGCATCAGCGCAACGTGGCCAGGGCACGGCAGTTGCGTGGGTCCATGACTTTGCCCGAAATTCTGTTGTGGCAGCGATTGCGCCGTTGTGAGGATGTGAAGTTTCGGCGGCAGCATCCGGTCGGGCCGTATGTGCTGGACTTCTACTGTGCAGCGGTGCGGGTTTGCATCGAGGTTGACGGGATTGTGCACGACATGGGCACGCGGCCTGCGCGTGACGCTGTGCGCGATGATTGGTTGGCTGGGCAGGGCGTTCGGGTGATGCGGATTGCTGCGGTCGAGGTTTTGCGAGATGTGGATGGGGTTGCTGCGGCGTTGGTGCGGATTTGCGGAGGTGAGTGAATAGCCCCTCCGTCAGCGCTGCGCGCTGCCACCTCCCCATTTGCACTGCGTGAAAATGGGGAGGAGTTCATTGGCCCCACCCGATCCTCACCGTTTTTGCGAAGCACAAATGGGGAGGTGGCAGGCGCCGTAGGTGACTGACGGAGGGGCTTGTTTCCTCAAGGCACGCGCTTGATCTGCCATCCCCGTGCCATCATCAGGCGTTGCAGGCTGTCCGACCCAGCGAGGTGCGCAGCGCCCACGGCCACGAACGGCTTGGCGCCGCCTTTGAGCATCGCGTCCAGCTGGTCTGCCCACAGACGGTTGCGGGTGGTCAGCAAGGCGGTGTGGAGGCCGGGATCTGCGAGGAAGCCTTCGTTGGCTTCGCGCGCGATGCCAAGATCATCGCCGCGCAGCCACATGGCGATCATCTGGGCTTCCTCGTCATTGTCGCTGGCGGCTTCGACGGTGACTTCCTGCAACAGGACTTTCTGTTCCCGCGGCGGGAGCGAATCGAACACCGCGAACTGGCTTTGGAGCGTTTCGAACCCGACAATGGGTTTGCCAGCGGCGAGGCGGCGCAGGGCGGGTTCGGATCCGCTTTCGGGATCGGACCCGGCCTTCTCTCCCGCAATGGCGGCCAGTTGCAGCGCCACGGCCCAGCTTTCGGTATCGACAAAATCGGCGTCGGTCAGGCCAAGCTTCTTGTAAACCTTCTTCAAATCGTCACGCATCTTTGGCGCGATGCGCTGCGATGGCGGCGGCAGGCCCGCGGTTCCAGCCAATTCTGCCAAGGCTTCCCCGGCCGAGGCCTGGTCAATGGGCTCGGCGATTTCAAGGACAAGGCGGTCTGACGCAGCCAGTGCATCGGTGATTGCAGGGCGCAACCACTGCGTCTTGGGCGGCAAGGCGTGCACAGTGCCAAACAGGTAGCCGCGCACGGTGCCGCCCTTGTCGGTGATTTGCCACAGCGCGACACGCCCTGATCCTGCTGGCGTGGTAATTTCTTCGGCGGGTTTTTCACGGTTGAGCCACGTTATCCCCATGCCAAGCAGCAGGGCGGGGACGACAGCAAGGAGCAGGCGGCGGATCAGGGTCATTGCACGCGCGCCGATTCAACGCCTTGGGCCTTCAGCGCATCCTGCACACTGTTCGGCCCGGCAAGGTGGCCTGCACCAACCGCGACGAACACCGTGCCCGGCTGCTGCAAGCGTTGGCGCGCCCACGTGGCCCAGTTGCGATTGCGCTGGTAGAGCAGGGTTTCGGCCAGTTCGGGATCGTCCATCTGCGCGTTGAGCAACTTGCCAAGGCCATCGGGATCGCCCGAACCCCATTCGTCGGTCATGGCGTTGATCAATCCGGCGCTCTTGTCGAAGTCCTTGACTGCGGCGTTCAGGAATTTGAGCTGAGCCTCTCGCGGGAGACCATCAAACAGGCCCAGCTGGTATTCGACCGTTTCCAACCCGCCGAGTTTCTTGCCCTTGGCCACCGCGGCCTTGCGCAGCACGGTCTCAACACCCTGCTCCTCGCCATAGCCTGCCAACGCATAGGGTATGACCGCCAGCGTGATTCCCGCCAACCATGGTTCGAGCGGATCGAGCGTTTCGGGCGGAATCTTCAGGCGGGCAAGCAGGGCTTCGTAGGCTGTGCGGTCAGCGTCGTTCATCAGCGAGCGCAGCGTTTCGCCCTTCAGCAGGCCAATGGCCATGACGGCCTTCTGCTGATCCGCATCGGACACGTCGGGGATTTCGGTGAGCAGTTCGGACGATTCATCCAGCGCGGCGGCAACCGGGCCATCGAGCCAGACCAGCCCCTTGGGCAGGGCGTGCACCGTGCCGAACAGGTAGATCGTGGTGTCCTCATCCGCCACTTTCCACAGCGCCGGTTTGAGCTGAGTCTGCGCCATGGCTGGCGCGGTGAAGGCGCAGGCGGCAAGGGTGATGGCGGCGGTGAGGGTGCGGAAGGCTTTTCTCATGCGCTGCCTTTTGCCCGCAAACGTCTTGCCATGGAATGAAGGAAATGTTGTCCATGTGTGGAGCGATCTCCCGTGATGCCGGTTGATTTGGCGCGTCCTATCGGCCAAAGCCCCGGCATTATGGCCGAACCCACGCAACAGCCTCTCAGCCTGCAGGACATGATCCTGCGCCTTCATGCCTTCTGGAGCGAGCAGGGCTGCCTGATCCTTCAGCCGTATGACATGCGCATGGGCGCGGGCACGTTCCACACCGCCACCACGCTGCGCGCGCTTGGGCCAGAGCCGTGGAATGCGGCTTTCGTGCAGCCTTGCCGCCGCCCGACCGACGGTCGCTATGGCGAAAACCCGAACCGGCTGCAGCATTACTATCAGTATCAGGTGATCCTGAAGCCTTCGCCGGAAAACCTGCAGGAGCTTTATCTGCAATCGCTGGGCGTGATCGGCATTGATCCGCTGGTGCATGACATCCGCTTTGTCGAGGACGACTGGGAATCGCCGACGCTGGGCGCGTGGGGCCTTGGCTGGGAAGTGTGGTGCGATGGGATGGAAGTCACCCAGTTCACCTATTTCCAGCAGATGGGCGGCTTCGATTGCAAGCCGGTTGCGGGCGAGCTGACCTATGGGTTGGAGCGTCTGGCGATGTATATTCAGGGTGTCGACAACGTCTATGACCTCGCCTTCAACAATCCCAATAGTGCTTTGGGGGGCGTCACTTACGGCGAGGTGTTTCTCGAAAACGAGAAGCAGATGTCGAAGTGGAACTTCGAGGTTGCCGATACCGACAGCCTGTTCGAAGGCTTCCGTCGGGCCGAAGCCGAATGCGTGCGGTCGCTCGAAGCGGGCGTGCCGATTGCCGCTTATGAGCAGGCGATTGAGGCCAGCCACCTGTTCAACCTGTTGCAAGCGCGCGGCGTGATTTCGGTGCAGGAACGCGCCAGCTACATGGGCCGGGTGCGTGATCTCGCGCGCGGATCGTGCGAGGCGCACATGGAAAAGAACGCCGATCAGTGGGCGGCCAAGTACCCGGAGTGGAGCAAGTGACCGATTTCCTTCTCGAACTGCGCAG
>NZ_NCII01000133.1 GCF_002256775.1 Novosphingobium sp. 17-62-19
TTCTCAAGGTCGAAAAATCCAGGCTGGTTCATCGTAAAATCTCAAAGTCCTGCACCAATCACGCCAAACTCTGAATCCGATTTTACCCGGTCAGGGAAGCCCTATTTTTCGAGGTGCCCTTAACATTTTCTCGATGCATTAAGCTCACCGACAGCGGATCAACGCTCTGGTCATGATGCGCTTTGCTAGTTTACCGACTTCGGTGTTGTCTAAATCAGAAGCCGCTTCATCGGCCATATCTTGCAGGCACATCGCCAGTTTAAGCAAGCAGCGCAGGCTTGGGCGAGCACCGGAACAGCGCAAGTAATCATAGTAGCGCGGCGAATATCCGAGAAAGTCGGTCGAAAATGTTGCGTGGTTGCGAGTGATGCCTGCGTTTTTCAAGAATGCATATACTTCATCAAGGATCATGTGGCGTGTCTCCGTTTGCAGGACCGCTCGTATTTATCGGAAGGCGGCTTGGGCGCTCATCTCGCGCAGATGATAAATAAAATAATACGAGCCGACTAACGAAAATTGGCTACATGGAGACCAAAATGGCACAAGCTACATTGCCCTCAGCGACGGGAGAAAGATTCCGGGCTGAATGCATTCAATGGATGACCAAATTCAACCCTAACCTGTTCGTCACGTTCGTTTTCAATCGTTGCATCAGTATGGACGAAGCGCAGGCGAAATTGGAGAAGTTTCACGGACATCTTGATCGCAAGCTCATCGGTCGCGCGTTTCTCCGTCGCCCGGAAAAGCGGACCGACTACATCGCAACAATCGAGAAGCCGGACGCCAACATTCATATTCACGCGCTGTTTAAGTTGACCGGCATACAAAAATTGCGCTTTTGCTTGTTCGCGGACGGAATTTGGGAAAACATGGTCAAGGGCGGCAATCTTGACATCCAAGTCATCCATAGCGCCGAAGGCGTCGCGGATTACATCACCAAAGAACTTCGACCGCAGACCAGTGATCGCCTCCTGCTGCCCCCTCACAAAGAAGTTTCGTTCTCTCGATAATTGTCGGGGGCTGCCGCCACGCGAGGCTCTACGGTTTATCGATAAATCATGGGAAACGCGGGCCGCTGATGGTGGGCCGCAGTGATAACTATCACCAGATGATATAGAAGATCACGAAGACAGACACCAAGAAGACGACGAACCAAGAAGAACAGCGAAGCAAGAAGAACAGCGAAGCAAAGAAACCGAGATAGATAGAACCAGCGACATTCCGTTCCATGCCAAACGGCTCAAAACCGTGGTCGTGGTAACGGAATTAATTTTGATAATATTTCTGGCATTTATCGCCAATATTCGGTCGCTCTTGTGAAAAACGACATTACGGCTCGCACTCCCGAAATAAGCCAAGGAGATGCCCATGTCGATCCTCAAGTCCCTCAAGCTTACCGCTGCCACACCGGCCAATACCGGCACGTCAGGGCATGCCTTTCGCGAAAAGCTGCTGCGCTACCTCGAAGAGCAGAGGGCATTGGCGGCGGCGGAAATCGCAGGAACGCCGTTTCAGGCAACCAAGAAGGTCACGCGCACCAACGAGGCGGGCGAAAAAGTCCGTGTTGAAACAGCGCGGCAGGTCCGCAAGGGCTGGTTCAAGGATGCCGGTGGCAAGCTGTTTTTCCAGCTTCGTTACGGCAGCAAGCCGCTGGAATTTGCCAAGGGCATGAACGCGGTTTCCGTTCAGGACATCAACGAACTGCCGATCATCATCGGTTCGATCATCGACGCGATCAATGCAGGCGAACTTGACCCGCAACTGACGGCGGCCATTGCGGAGCGCAAAGCCAACTTCAAGCCCAAGGCAAAGAAGGCAGCAGCCTGATATGGCGGATATGGTGAGGCGGGCAGCGATTGCCCGCCTCAACGACCGCCTACGCACCACCGGCCTTGGCGGCTCGATATTCATGACCGCGGGTATGGCGGCATTGCCGAAAGCAGTGCAAGATGCAGCCATCTTGGCAGTGCGCCAGTTCTCCGATTTCACCCCAAACAACGACCCGCACGGCGAACACGATTGCGCGGTGCTCACGGTGCAGGATCAGCGGATCATCTGGAAGATCGACTATTACCCGCGCGATGATACTGGCATTGATCCTGACCCAGCCAATCCGGCGACCACAAAGCGCGTGCTGACGATCATGCTGGCGGAGGAATACTGAACATGTGGCGCTACCAGCTCATCGATTTATCGGAGCAGCATATCCGGCAACTTCGCCTGCTCATCAAACTGAACCGCGCAGAAGCTTACGTCATCGTCAGAACCGACCAGCCTTGGCCACCGGAGATATTGCTTCACCCGCGCCAGCATACGGCGAAGATTGCGCGTGACGCTATCAACTGAACAGTGCCAGCACGGCCATTCTCCAGCTTCTTCGTGCAACGATCATTTCGGCTTTGCCTTTCCCCTATGAGCGTCATGAGCGCCCATCTTGGATCATCGGCTACACGGTTGCGCCCGCTGGCGAGCAGACCCTCAGCAGGGCGCAGCGGGGCTATGCGGGATAACTGTTAGCTGAGCACAGCCATCTCGACGGGGGGTGGCAATCGGCTGGCAAGATAGCGCAGCACTCCGGCGAGAATATCCGCGTCGTTGACGTTACCCTGCTCCATACGCGCCACGGTTTCGGCTTGAGCATCGGCGATGGTCGTCCATGCGGCTTTTCCATTGCCGCCACCGACCATACGCTCGGCGATCTTCGCAGCGATCTTTGCGCGACTGTTCTCCGGCAACAGGTCAGGGCGGTGTTCATAGATCAGGCGGCGGCCAAGTGCGATAAGCCGAGCGTCGCCAAACCCCCCAACGATTGCGGGCCGATCCTTCCAGGGCGTCCGGTGAAACTCCACCATTCGGTGTTCGTCGGCGCGACTGACGAAGCCAGAGTAGATTTGCTCTTCCACGAATTCCGATGCGGGCCAGTCCGGCTTGGCCGATAGACGGATTAACCGCGCGCAGAACTCCGTGTCGGCCTGTATAAGCAATGCTCGTTCGCGCAGATCGTCAGCCGCAATGCCGTCGAAATGGCCATGTTCGGACGAGGGTTGAAGGGTCGGCGCGGCATTTGTGCGGATACGCCGGACGGGCTTTGGTGAGCGGGCAAGCCGCGCAGCCAGTTCCTCGTCGGTCATGGCGCGAAGCTGGTCCATGTCGATGGCGAGGTTCAGGGCAAGCACGGTGCCAGCGTTGCCGGGTTCGTGGCCGATCTTGGTCAGCGCGAATTGGTAGGGAAGGTTATAGAAGCTTTCCGTGAGGATGAAGCACGGCTCCGCATCCAGAAGCGCTGCCACGGATGCCTTGTCTGCCAAACGAATAGCGTCTGCCCATAGCCCCGGCGCATTATCGCGGATCAGCCGAGCAACATGGATGGTTGCTTCTACATCGGCCAGCGCATCGTGCGCGTTCAAGTGATTGAAGCCGTTTGCCGGTGCCAGCCGGTCCAGCCTGAATGTGGGCTTACCTTTATCGCCGATTGGTACGGCGATGGCATCCGGCACCAGAACCGACGCGGCTTGTGCGATCTTCAAGATATCGATCCGGCTGTTGCCGCCGGTGTTGGTCAGATAAGGGGAATGGAGCGATTGATATAACGCTTGCCGCAGCAGATGCTCATCAAAGCCAAGCGTATTCCATCCGGTAAAGATGCACGGCGACCACGCCGCCAGCTTCGACTTGATTTCGCATATCATTTCGTAGTGGCTGGGCAGCGCAGGGTCGGTAATCTGGTCCATGCTGATCCGCGTGACGCATAACGCACCGGGTGACGGCACGATATGTGGCATCAGGCGGCATCGGATTTCAAAGCGGTCAATTTCGTTTAGGTCGTCATCTGTGCGGATGGCGGCAAACTGAAGAATTTGATCGAAGCTTGTGTTGGTGCCGGTCGTTTCCGTATCATAGAAAACAAACCCCATTGATCGCCCCGCTTGTCTCAAATTCCTGACGAAATTAACGCCGCCAGTAAATCACCGTGCCCGACGAACCTACCGTCCCGGTCACGGGTTTCACCTCGCTCGATATCATACCAGCCAACCAGCCTGCCATTTTTATCGCGGCCAGTGTTTCTTCCTCCGGCGCGGTCAGACCAGCCCAACAAAAGACCGTTTCTGTCTCGAAGCACCTGTCGCATCGTCACGCCTCCTATGGTGAGGCTATCCGATCAAGCGCCGCTCGTGGGTCGCGTCAACCTTTTCCATGCTTTGCGCCAGAAAAGGAGCAAAAGACATTCCTCGTACGTCGCGCGACGACATACGGCGAGTTGTGCTACCCCCGGTCTGCTTCTAAAGCGATGGCACCGCAGACGGAATGGGTGGGCATTATAGGTATGTTCTAGGCCAGCACAGCCGGATCAGGTTGCTGCTTCCAACGCTGTTGTGACGGATCAACTGTTGGACGAAGCGCGCCGTGCCGAAGTTGGTCGATAACGCGCGCAACACCCATTTCACCTAGTGGCATATCTGATGCTACGCCGAGAGGGCGGGGGTCGAATGTAGCAATCGTTCCATCGCTCATCACGTAAGTGCGCGGCTGAAGCATTAGGAGGCTATCGGCAACACCGATTACCTTCCCGTATTTGTCCATCTTCACGACGAGATTTCCGTCAATCATCACGATAGTCGCGCTACGATCGTTCGGGTCCATCAGGATCACGTCGATAAGCTGGTTCAGGCAGCTTTGAACCTTCATGCGCGCTTCGAGACTGGTTTCCATGTCTGCGCGCGCCGACAGGATTTGCTGGGCCAGTTCTGGTCGAGGTAATTTTGCCGTCTGTTGCCCTTGCAACCGCTCAAGGCTTTCGAGCGCTTTAGCGTCTTGTTCGACACGGATTTTGAAACGCTGATATGCACGTTCCTTAACCTCGTCATTCTCTTCCATCAGTTCATCAGCAATCTCGTCCAGCCGCTCGCGCTTTCGCACAAGCTCTGCCCTCGCGATGGCAATTTGTCCTTCGCCGCTCGATGCGGAAACGGAGGGGGCGGGGACAGCGAATGTGAGCAGGTTGTCGAGAATACCTGCAAGGAGGTCATCATATCTATAGGTGGAGTTACAGCGGCAGCCTCCGGCACGGGCAAAGCTGGCACATGAAATTTGCGTCGGACCGTTTTTTTGTTTTCTAAGCGTCATCCGGCTCCCGCAGGGCAGGTTTTCACCATCGTTGTGAAACTGGCAGCGCGCCAAATGGGAGAGGATGTTGACGCACTTTGCTCTTGGCCCCCCGGTGCCGCGCCGACTTTTCAATCCCGCTTGCGTTCGGTGCCAAAGTTCAGGTGAGACGATTGGGGGATACAGCGCGATTGGTTCGCCGGCATCTGCGCGACCATGATCGTTTCGCATCTGGGGTTGGTACTCCCCGAGAACACGGCGACCATGAAGCATATTTGTTACCGTGCGAATGTGCCAAGCAGCTTGGGGCCAGTTCAGTCGTTTGCGCTCCAAAGGTCGTGTCCCACTGGGTGGTGTAAGAGCCGTCGATCCAAGGTAGGATCGGGATCAGGTCAGGCTGCCACGGCGGGCAGGCTGACGATGGGATTATGGTGCGCCCAGTGTTCCTTCGGGAAGGCCATGTATGCGAGAACATCTTCGCGCGAGCTATCCATCATGCCAGCCAGCTTGGGGAACTTCTCGCGGCACGCATCGGCGACCTGCTCCCACTGCTGGTGAGCCGCTTCGGCGGTTTCCTGCGCAAAGATCGTTTTGATCATGGCGATGACAGCGGGCCGCTGCTTGGGCGCGGTATGGGCCAACGCATTGCGCATCCAGTGCACCCGGCAGCGTTGCTGGCTCGCGGCGAACACCTTGCTAGCAGCGGCACGCAGGCCCTTGTGATCGTCGGATATAACGAGCTTCACCCCGCGTAAGCCCCGGTCAGCCAGCGAGCGCAGAAAGGCTTTCCAGAAGGGCTCAGCTTCCGAAGGGCCGGTGGCAATGCCCAGCACCTCGCGTCGGCCATCGGTGTTGACGCCTACGGCGATTATTGCCGCCGTCGACACGATCCGGCCGCCCTCGCGTACCTTGAGGTAAGTGGCGTCGATCCACAGATAGGGCCACTCGCCTTCGATCGGGCGCGTCAGGAAGGCGTTCACCCGCTCATCGATCTCAGCGACCAAGCGGCTTACCTGGCTCTTCGAAACCCCGCTGGCACCCATGGCCTTCACCAAATCATCAACCGAGCGGGTCGAAACACCATGGACGTAGGCTTCCTGGATCACCGCTGCCAAAGCCTTCTCGGCAGTGCGGCGCGGTTCTAGAAAGCTCGGGAAGTAGCTGCCCTTGCGCAGCTTCGGGATCGCTAGGTCGATCCGTCCGGCACGGGTGTCCCAGCCACGTTCACGATAGCCATTGCGATGGGTAAGCCGCGCCGGGCTCCGAGTGCCAGAAGGCGCTCCAGTACGGGCCTCAATCTCCATATCCATCATGCGCTCGGCGGCAAAAGCCAGCATCTCGCGCACCAAATCGCTATCAGCCCCTTGCTCGATCAGCTCTACAAGGGCCATTCTATCATCGGTCATCGTCATCTTCTCCAGGTTCGAGTTCGCATCCGAACCCTAACAGAAGATCGACGGTGGCTACCCTGTCAGGGAAACCTTCTTACACCACCCAGTGGGACACGACC
>NZ_NCII01000134.1 GCF_002256775.1 Novosphingobium sp. 17-62-19
ATCGACCGCGCCTACTTTGCGCTGACTGGCGGCGTCGAGCGCTGGCTCTACCGTATCGTGCGCAAGCATGGTGGACATCAGCGCGGTGGCTGGAGCTTCGACGTTCCGCACCTTCATCTCAAATCAGGTGCGCTTTCGCCGCTCAAGCAATTCGCATTCGAGCTGCGGACCATCGTCCGGCGGCAGTCTCTCCCGGGCTACCATCTGAGCCTTGAGCACAGCTTCGGCCGCGAGCGGCTGATCTTCAAACCCATCCCCGTCGACCCGTTCGTTGCCGCTGCCCGGCGCGTCGGTTTCCCTGTGGAGAAGTTGGCATGACATTCGGCCTATTAAAAACCGTCGGACTCGGCCCATCGGAAACCCGATCCTCGGCCTATCGAAAACCGAGACCATGCGGAAACCCGCAGAATTCTGCGGCAAATCGGCGCTCCTCTAACGATGCTAATAGAAAAGAATCCTTCGGATTCTTGCTAACCCTTTTGCAGCCTGTGGATAATCGCGGTGCGACGGGCCTGCTGAACGCCCGCGTCAAGCTTGTCGGGCTCGCGATGGTGGGAGCTCGGCCATGAGCGAGCCAACTGCGCAGCGGCACAGCTCCTCGCAGGCCATCAGGTCAGCGACAGCAAGCGCGCTTACCGAGGTCGAAGTGACCTGGATCGAGAAGCGCTACGAACAATGGATCCGCTTCGGTCGCATTGCGGCTGACACGATCATCAACCGCCGCACGCGCGTCATCGCCTTCCGTCCCGGCGCGGTATTCGCTTTCGTGCGCTGGACCTCGAACGACTATGGCACGATCCATTCGCGCATAGACATCGTGACGGCGGTTGCTCCGGGCGAGGCCTACACGACGTTGCCGTTTGTCCGCCCGGGCGGCGACATCCTGCTGCACATCGAGAGCTGGCCCAAGGTCGCACAGGTGTTGCAGGCCATTGATGCGGTCGAAGCCGCCGGTGTTGATCCGTGCGACGCATCGCCCGATCACTGGCGCCACGTCGGCAACCGGCTGAACGCCGGAATGCCGTTCCGGGCTTACACAGCTGAACGGCACGCAGCCTGGCTCCGGCGCAAGGCGCTCGAAGCATGAGCCGCCGCCGCTATGTTCGCGCCACGATACTGTGGGCAGGCTTGTTCAGCGCTGGGTTCGCAGCAGTCGCCATCCTGTCGCCGCGACCGAGACTGATGTGGAACGCGAGCGCCAGTGCGCCCGTCGGCCTCTATCGCCTCGTGAGCGACACACGCCCAAGGCTCGGCGAGTTGGTCGCCATTGTGCCGCCGGCTGCGACCGCACGGATGATGGCCGATCGCCACTATCTGCCGATCGGCGTACCGCTCATGAAACATGTCGCGGCTCTGCCTGGGCAATGGGCGTGCCGCGCCGACGCTGTCGTCTCGGTGGACGGCAACCGTGTCGCTATAGCCAAATCGCACGACAGATTGGGTCGGCCTTTGCCAAACTGGCAGGGCTGTCACCGCGTTCGAACAGACGAATTGTTCCTGTTGAACCCGGCGGCCGATAGCCTTGATGGGCGCTATTTCGGTGCTCTGCCCGCAGCCGGCCTTATCGGCACGGCACACCCCATCCTTACCCGTGATGCACCTGACCAGCCCCTGCGCTGGCGCGGCTTTGGTGCATCTGCCGCTTCCCCAACCACCAACCAGGAGCACAGGCCATGATGATCGGCGTCTTTCATTCCGCGCAGGACAGTTTCACGGGGCAAATCCGGACCCTCATGCTCGATGCTGTCGTGACGCTCGTCCCGGCTCCATCGAACGACAGTGACAATGCACCCGACTGGCGCGTGCTGCTCGGCGATGCCGAAACTGGCACGGAAATCGGTGCTGGCTGGAACCGCACAGGCGAGCGCGCCGGTGCCTTTGTCGCGGTGCAGATAGACGACCCGGCCTTTGCCTATCCCCTGCGCGCCAACCTGCTTCGGTCCATGTCCCGTGACGACGAGCATCACCTGCTCTGGTCGCGTCCGACCAATCGCGATCGGAAATAGGCCATGACCGGTGCATCGCTTCGCATTCGCCGGTGTTCCGCAGTTCGGATTGCCGTTCGGCTGCGCCTTCACCTTCTCCTTCCCGGCACTTTTTTCGCCCTCGGTTTGGCAGCGGCGACGTCTCCGGTTGCCGCAGTTGCGACGGTGCCTGACCAGTTTGCAGCGCATCCTTATGCGCCGCATGTCGCAGAGGCATCGCAGCGCTTCGGCATTCCCGAACTCTGGATATGGGCGGTGATGCGGGCGGAAAGTCGCGGCAATTCGCGTGCGGTTTCGCCTGCCGGAGCCATAGGGCTGATGCAGATCATGCCCGGCACCTGGTCTATGCTGAGCGCGCGGCATGGCCTTGGCTCTGACCCGTTCGATGTGCGTGCGAACATCCTTGGAGGTGCGGCCTATCTGCGCGCCATGTGGGATCGGTATCGCAATGTCAGCTTGATGCTGGCGGCCTACAATGCGGGACCAGGCCGTGCCGATGACTATGCTGCCGGTCGTCGCAGTCTTCCGGCAGAAACCGTCAACTACGTCGCCCAGATCGCGCCAGGTCTTGGAATGGCCAGCATCGCTTCGCCTGCTGCCATGCCACCTGCCAATGCTCATCCCTGGCGTCAGGCTACATTGTTCACGCCGCGCAGCGATGGCGAAGCGAGCAGCAATGACGTTGCGGCTGATGTGCAGCCACAGCGCACTCCGCTTGCGTCGCCGTTGGCCTCTGTGCCGTCACCAAACCCCGCGCCGCACCCCCTGTTTGTCTCGCTTTCACCGCGAAATCCGTGATGGGATACTCCAGCGCATCTCCGACGGTTCGGGCGTCGTGTCGGATAGGTACGGCGGGGAGGTGTGTATTTGAGCGAGAGGGCAATTTTAGAGGGCAAGATAAAAGGAGTGCCAGCACCTGGCCCTCATGTGGTTGTAGAAGCCTGATATTTTCGTATGGCACCGCGCAAAGCCTGCCATACGATGCTTCCCAAATGCCCGGAAATCTGCCGCGTAATCGTCTGGCACCTTCAAAATGAGCCGCGACGACAATGAATTTCGGGTGCGGCCGGGAAGAAGCAGGGACAGCGGTGCAGCCTCTGGACGGCGAAGCCAGAAGCTGGCGGCTCAGGTCCAGCGTGCCGCCAACAAGGCGGGCCATGCGGGTTCACGGCGAGCGGGTCTGAAACGCGGGAGTGGCAGCGGCAAAGCCGCGCGCGGGCGTCGGACGGTTGCCGCGATGCGCCGCACACCTGGCCAACGCCGCGTTACTGTTATGGCGCGCATCGCTCGCCATAAAGGTGCGCATTACCGCGCCGCACCGCTGGCAAAGCACATCAAGTATCTTGAGCGTGACGGCGTGTCCCGCGACGGGCGCGATGCCTCGATGTTCGATGCCCAGACCGACAGGGCTGATCGGGATGCCTTTGCAGGGCGTTGCGAAGATGACCGGCACCACTTTCGTTTCATCGTCTCGCCCGAAGATGCAGGAGACATGGAAGACCTGCGCAGCTTCACCCGCGAATTGATGGCTGACGCGGCCAAGGATCTGGGCAACGAACTGGACTGGGTCGCCGTTGACCATTGGAACACCGACAATCCGCACATCCATGTGCTGGTGCGCGGCGTTGCCAGTGACGGCACCGATCTTGTCATTGACCGGGGCTATATCAGCGAAGGTCTGCGGTTCCGGGCGGAAGAGCGGGTGACGCTCGAACTGGGGCCGCGCACCGAGCTGGACATCCGCACCGCGCTCGAACGCGAGGTCGATGCAGAGCGCTGGACCAGTCTTGACCGGCAGCTTGAACGCTTGGGTCAGGATACCGCAGGCCTTGTCGATCTGCGTCCAGGCGGCGACGCCGATCCCGAAATGCGCCGGCTGCTGCTGGGCCGCGCCGCCAAACTAGAACAGCTGGGACTGGCCGCGCGCGAAGGGCCTGCGGTGTGGGCTCTGGAGCCCGGTGCAGAAGCCACATTGCGCGACCTTTCGGTGCGCAACGACATCATCAAGACGATGCACAATGCCATAAGCCGCGACGGCGGGCGGTTTGATGTATCGGCATTGGCCCTGCATCAGGACGTTCCAAGCGAACCGGTCATCGGACGCCTGGTCGAACGTGGCCTCCACGACGAGCTAACGGGCAGCGCCTATGCCATCGTCGACGGTGTCGATGGCCGCACGCACCATCTGCGGTTCAAGGACATGGAGATGACCGGCGATGCCAAAGCCGGATCGATCGTCGAACTGCGCTCATGGGAGGATGCCAAAGGGCATGACCGGCTGTCGCTCGCCACGCGATCAGACATACCCCTCGAGGCACAGATCAAAGCACCTGGCGCGACGTGGCTTGATCGCCAGCTTGTTGCCCGCGACCCCGTAGCAACGGGCAATGGTTTCGGGTGCGAGGTGCGCGATGCGTTGGATGCCCGCGCCAGCCATCTCGAAACGCAGGGGCTTGCCCGCCGGCAGGGCCAGCGAGTCATCCTTGCTCAGGATCTCGTCGGAACGCTGAAGAATCAGGAGCTGACAGCGGCCACGCAGGCCATCGCCGCGCGCACGGGACTTGAGCACAAACCCTCGGGCGCAGGCGACTATGTCAGCGGCATCTACCGGGAGCGGGTGACGCTTTCGACGGGCCGCTTCGCGATGATCGACGAAGGGCTGGGCTTCCAGCTCGTGCCTTGGCGCCCGGCGCTCGATCAGCACCTCGGCCAGCACATCACCGGCACCATGTCGCCGGGCGGTTCTGTTGACTGGGCCTTAGGCCGCGGACGCGGGATCAGCCTGTGACCCTCATTTACCCCCTCATCAGGAGTAACTTTCAATGAACGCCACCCGCATTCTCTGGGGTCAGGTCATCGCCGTCATCAGCGTCACCTTGCTTGGCATCTGGTCTGCCACCCAATGGACGGCCCACGCCCTTGCGCATCAACCCGAGCTCGGCGAGCCCTGGTTCTGGCTTGGACCTTGGCCAATCTATCCGCCCTATGCCTTCTTCTGGTGGTGGTTTGCGTTTGACGCCTATGCACCACAGATCTTCCAGACCGGCGCTTTCATCGCGGTCTCGGGTGCCATGGCCGCCATAGTCATCGCGATCGCCATGTCGGTGTGGCGCGCGCGGGAGGAGAAGCAGTCAGAGACCTACGGTTCCGCACGCTGGGCGACCGACAAGGAAATCCGCAAGGCAGGTCTCCTGAAACAGGATGGTGTGGTGATCGGCTCGCACAAGAACCGGTATCTGCGGCACAATGGCCCCGAGCATATTCTCTGCTTTGCGCCGACCCGTTCCGGCAAAGGCGTCGGTCTCGTAATCCCGTCGCTGCTCGCCTGGCCGGGCAGCTGCATCGTCCACGATATCAAGGGCGAGAACTGGGATCTGACAGCGGGGTTTCGCGCCAGGCATGGCCGCGTCCTGCTGTTCGATCCGACCAACCCCGCATCCAACCCCTACAATCCGCTGCTCGAAGTCCGGAAGGGCGATTGGGAGGTGCGTGACGCCCAGAACATCAGGGTCACTGGAAAAGCGCACGCATTGGGAGAAAACCAGCCATTCGCTGCTCGTCGGCACCATCCTGCACGTCCTCTATGCCGAGAAGGACAAGTCGCTGGCCGGGGTCGCTGGCTTCCTATCTGATCCGCGCCGTTCGATCGAAACCACGCTGCACCGGATGAAGACGACCCCGCACCTGGGTAAAGATGGTGTTCACCCCGTCGTGGCCGCCGCCGCGCAGGAACTGCTGAATAAGTCCGACAATGAGAGGTCTGGCGTCCTGTCGACGGCCATGTCGTTCCTCGGCCTCTACCGCGACCCTGTGATTGCGCAGGTGACCGGAGCCTCTGACTGGCGCATCACTGATCTTGTCGATTCAGCGGCACCTGTGTCGCTCTATCTGGTCATTCCTCCTTCCGATATCAGCCGGACCAAGCCGCTCGTCCGCCTGATGCTCAATCAGATCGGTCGCCGCTTGACCGAAGAGCTGAGAGCCAAGGGTCGCCGGCAGCGCGTGATGTTCATGCTCGACGAATTCCCGGCTTTGGGGCGGCTCGACTTCTTCGAAAGCGCTCTGGCCTTTGTTGCAGGCTACGGGATCAAGGCATTCCTGATCGCGCAGTCGCTCAACCAGATTGAAAAAGCCTACGGGTCAAACAACGCCATTCTCGACAATTGCCATGTCCGCGTCGCGTTCGCGGCCAATGATGACAATACCGCCAGCCGCGTGTCCAATGCGCTCGGCACCGCGACCCAGATGCGGGCGATGAAGAATTATGCCGGGCATCGCCTCTCGCCATGGCTCGGCCATATCATGGTGTCACGGACAGAGACCGCGAGGCCGTTGCTAACCCCCGGCGAAGTTCAGCAATTTTCTGAGCACGAGGAAATAGTGCTGGTGGCCAGCACTCCGCCGATCCGCGCGGAAAAGGCAAAATACTTTCTCGATCCAAGGTTTTGCGCGCGCCTTCTTCCGGCACCTATCCCCAAACCGCTGCACCCGAAGAAACGGCCAAAGGACGACTGGTCTGCGCTCGCGCCCATTGCGGCATCGCTGCCGACTAAACCAGCCCAGGCCGAAGCGAAAAGCTCCGAACAGCCGTCAGTTGATCAGCCAAAGCCGGATGTGCCGTCAGATGCCGATGGGGCTGGATCAGAAAATGATTCGGCGAACTCCGGGATCAGGCGAGAACCCGAACTGGGTGAACATGAGGATGTCGTTCCCGCCCCCAAGCCACCGGTCAACGAGTTCGATCTTGATCGCGATGCGCCCGAGGATGACGCAGCCAGGGCCAAACGGGAAGCTGATCGCACTATGAACCGCAATGCCCGCAATGCATCGCTCGACCCCGATGACGGCATCGACCTGTGAGGAAGAAGCCCCACAGCAAACAAACCTTCCGGCTCGATATCGAACTGGCCAAATTGCTGGAGGAACGCGCTCATGCCCGCGGCGTCTCGCGCACCGAAGTGGTGGAGGCGGCGTTGATGTCCCTGCTGCAGTCCGATCAGGATGAGCGGATGGAGGCCGCTCTGGCAAGGCGGCTCGATCGCCTGTCGCGGCAACTGGATCGACTCGAATGGCATGTGGAATTGACGAACGAGGCGATTGGCCTGTTCGTGCGCTTCTGGCTCACCAGCAATCCGCCGCTACCCGACACGGCAATGAAGGCGGCGCAGGCGATGGGCAAGAAGAGGTGGCAGGGCTTCGTGGAATCACTCTCGCGGCGGATGGAGGCGGGGCCGAAGCTGCGGGATGAAGTGGGGCGAGAGATACCGAGCGCGACTGACGCCTGATCTCACAATTCGCTCAAAGCTGGCGCGGCCGGCGGACAATCTTCCATCCGCTTATCCCCCGGCGAGCTTATCGACCTTGGCGAGGAAAAAGCGCTCACTCCACAGATCAACCGATTTAAGATCGGCAGGACGCAGGAAGCGCTCGACATCCTTTGCCGCTTCCTTCCACTCGATCCGAGTGATTGCGCCAGAAAGCGCAGCCTTCAACCATGCCATGTCGACGAGAAGCGACCCGTCACCGGCCCATGGCCCTGCCTGAACCAGCGCGTTTTGCAAAAGGACGAAATTGGGTTCGAGCCCGCGCGAAACATACCAGGAGAAGTCGAACCAGTCGCGACCTTTGAGGAAGCCTCGGCATAGCAAGGCATGGATCTTCAGCGCAAAATTGGATGCCAGATCCTGATGGCGCACCTCATAGTCGGCTGGAAAATCAAGATAGGTGGTCGCCTCGGCCGATCCTGCGGGCGGGTTCACATCAATTTCCAGCTTGATCTTGATCGCCTTGCGATGGCCGGTGCCTGCGAATGACAGGTCGAGCTGGCTGGCGATGGAATCGTCCTTGAGCAGCGCCTGACGAATGGCCGTATCCATACGCGGCTTGGGATGCGCTTCCAGCGTGAGCCCGAACTGGCCGAACACCTCGGTCATCCCCTCGAGGTAAGGGGACCAGTCGAAGTCCATGTTCGGCACGCGCAGGAGAAAGTCCAAGTCCTCGGAAAAGCGTGGCAGCCCGTGCAGAATGCGCAGACTGGTGCCGCCCTGGAACAGGGCGCAATCGAAAAAATCGGCGCGCCACAGCGCGTATAACGCAATCTCCTGGAGGATCTCCTTGAGCGCGTTTTCCTCTTCAAGCGCATTGGTGGCGCCATAGCGGCCGAGCTTTTCCTTGATGATGTCAATCATGCAGCGATCCCCTGCTTTGAGCCCGTTTTGTCGTCAGAACCACATCTTCAAGCTCGGAAAGGAAGGCGTTCACTGCCTTGTGCTTGTAGACCGACTTCACTGCGGCAAAGTCCTTTTGCGTCAATGCCAGAAGCGCCTCGTCATCGATCCGCATGCCATTGGTCAGCCAATCGAGGCTAGACCATTCCACCTTGCGCAGGGCGACAAGATCCATAAGGGCGCGCAGCGGCCTAGCGACAAAGGCGGTGAGCTTGTCGAAGGTCACCCGTTCGACGCCGCCAAGGAAGCAATAATCAGCAATGGCCAGCGGATGATATTTGAAGGAGCCGAATTCGGTGGCCGGGATCTCCAGCGTTTTACGCCCCGGCGTCACGCTGGCAGTGACAAGCACGGCCTCAGGAATCCAGCCATGGTAAGCCAGCGCGCTTTCAAAGGAAATATAGCTCCCGGGAAGCAAAGCCTGCGCCACCGCGAAGGGATGCACAGGAGCGCTT
>NZ_NCII01000135.1 GCF_002256775.1 Novosphingobium sp. 17-62-19
TTCTCGACCTCTTCATACGGCCACCACCCCGCCGATGCCCTCACTGCGATAAGCTCATTGCAAAGGCACCTTCGAAAAATCTGCCAAAGTAGTGCTAGGCCAGCAAACTGCCCAGCCGCTCGCGGATGACGCTTTCGGCATCGCCGATGATGCGGTCGATCAGTTGCTGGCAGGTTGGGAGATCGTGAATCAGGCCCTGCACCATCCCGGCCCAGAACACGCCCTTGGCCAGATCACCCGTTTCCAGCAACTGCTTGCCCGCACGGCCATTGACGAGTTCGGCCACGTCCTCGAACTTGGCCTCAGGCTGTGACAGGCGGCGCACCACTTCTTCGGACACCGCGCTGCGGCCCACGCGCGCGGTGTTCTTGAAATTGCGGAAGATCAGGAAACTGCCGCGTTCGTCGTTGTCGATATAGGCCTGTTTTACGTTGTCGTGGATCGGCGCTTCTGCCGTGGCGCAAAAACGCGTGCCCATGTTGATACCTTCTGCCCCCAGGCTGAGCGCGGCCACCAGCCCCCGCCCATCGCCAAAGCCGCCGCTGGCCAGCAAGGGGATCTTCACCTTGTCAGCCGCAGCCGGGATCAGGATCAGGCCGGGAATGTCGTCTTCACCGGGGTGGCCTGCGCATTCGAAACCGTCGATCGAAACGATGTCGCAGCCGGCTTTCTCAGCCGAGAGCGCATGGCGCACGGCAGTGCATTTGTGCAGGATCGTCACGCCATGGGGTTTGAGCATCTCCCAGATCTCACGCACCGCCTGCGTCCCTGCGGTCTCCACGATCTTCACCCCGCCATCGATGATCGCTTGGGCATAGGCCTTGTAATCGGGTGAATTGACCGTCGGGAAGATCGTCATGTTCACTCCAAAGGGCTTGTCGGTCATCCCCCGCGTGCGCTCGATCTCAGCGCGCAGGGCGTCGGGCGTGGGCTGGGTCAGCGCGGTAATGATACCAAGCCCCCCTGCATTCGATACCGCGCTGGCCAGTTCGGCATAGCCCACGTTCATCATCCCGCCCTGCACGATCGGATGTTCGATCCCCAGCATGTCGGTGATTCGTGTCCTGATTGCCATCTTGCTTCCCCAGCCTTGATCCGTTGCCCGGCACAGTTGCAGACCCCCATTGCTGCCGCAACCTTGCAGACCTGACAGACCGCCTCAACCAGCCAATAGCAGAGGGTCTGCCGGGGCTTGCCATCCCGTTTGTCCATACGCGTAAGTCAACGCTGTCAATTTATCGTGCGCGCGTATTGACCAGCGCTGCCAATTGGCTAATCTCCGGCAAGATCGGCAAGAATCCCCGCCAGCGCAGCCACGCAAAACGGGAAGCGGACCGACGAAGCGAGAGGACAATAATCCGATGATCGAAGTCACGGACCGGCACGTTGACCGGCGCGAGGCCCTTGCGCGCATTGCGCTTCTGCTGGGCGCCACCGCCCTTCCGGCAGACGCCATGGCCAAGGCATTGCAGGGGCGCGCGCCCTCTCTGCCATCAGGCCAGTTCGCCCTGCTCTCGGCCGTGGCTGATACCGTCCTTCCTGCAACCGACACGCCCGGCGCGCTTGCTGCAAAAGTGCCGCAGCGGCTTGATGCCATGCTTGCCCACTGGGCCGCGCCCACCACGCGCGATGCCATTCTGGCCGGATTGCAGCGGATCGACGCCGCCGCCCGCACAGCCACTGGCAAAGGCTTTGCCAAGCTGAATGCAAAGCAGCGCGAAACCGTGCTGCGCGCCCACGATGCCGCCGCCCTCGCCAAAGCCGGCACGACCACGACGACTGGCAAGTTCCCCTTCACCGCAACCGTCGCGGTGGCCGATGCAGGCTACCTTCAGCTCAAAAGCCTGATCGTAGATCTCTACTATTACAGCCCCGAAGCCGCCGCGACCGAGCTGATCTATGAACACGTGCCCGGTCCCTTCGAACCCTCGATCAAGCTGACCGCACAATCCCGCCCTTATCTTGGCGTTGGCCCCTTCTGAAGCGAGTGATGACCATGTTCGATGCAATCGTAATCGGCTCGGGGATGAGCGGCGGCATTTCTGCCAAGGAACTGTGTGAGCGTGGGCTGAAAGTGCTGCTGCTGGAACGCGGCCGCAAGGTGGAGCACGTCACCGACTACAACGACACACAGATGCCGTGGGAGCTGCCCAACAACAACGCCATCCCGGAAGAGGAACTGGCGCGCGATTATCCGGTGCAAGGCCAGTGCTATGCCGTGAATGCGGCAACCAAGCAGTTCTGGGTGAAAGACAGCGAACACCCCTATCTGACACCCGAAGAGCGCCCCTTCACGTGGATTCGCGGCTATCACCTTGGTGGGCGTTCGATCATGTGGGGCCGCCAGTCCTATCGCCTGTCCCCGATGGATTTTGAGGCGAACGCCAAGGACGGGCACGGCGTTGACTGGCCGATCCGCTATGACGATCTTGCCCCGTGGTACAGCCACGTCGAAAAGTTCATCGGCGTGGCTGGCAGCAAGGAAAACCTGCCCCAGCTGCCCGATGGCGAATTCCTGCCCGCGTGGGAAATGAACGACGCCGAAAAGCTGTTCAAGGTTTCGGTCGAACAGAAATTTCCGGGTCGCAAGGTCATCATCGGTCGCAATGCCAACCTGTCGCAGGCACAGCCGCATCATGAAGAGCTGGGGCGCACCAGTTGCCAGAACCGCTCCATCTGCGAACGCGGTTGCAGCTTTGGCGCAAACCATTCCAGCCTGTCGTCATCGCTCCCCGCTGCTGAGCGCACGGGCAACCTGACGACCGTGACCGATGCCATCGTGCATTCGCTGGTGCAGGACCCGAAAACCGGCCGCATCACATCGGTGCGCGTGATCGATGCCAAGACGATGGAGGGCAAGACCTACGAAGCCAAGGTCTTCTTCCTCAACGCATCCACCATCGGCACAGCCCAGATCCTGCTCAATTCCATAAGCGAAGCCAATCCGCGCGGGCTGTGCAACAAGTCCGATCAGGTCGGCCGCAACATCATGGACCACATGTATGCGCTCAGCACCATTGGTGTGATGCCCGATTACCCGAAGGACAGCTACTATCGCGGCCGCCGCCCCACCGGCATTTACATCCCGCGCTATCGCAATGTCACCGAAGAGGGCGGCGATTACGTGCGCGGCTACGGCTATCAGGGTGCTGTCATTCGGCGCGGGGGTATGCCCGATGCCGCAACGCCGGGTCTTGGCCAGGACATCAAGCAGCGTGGCCGGGAATTCGGCCCGTGGATCGCCTATATTTCGGGTTTCGGCGAAATGCTGCCCAACCCCGAAAACCGCATGACGCAGGACGCGGTGCGCAAGGACAAGTGGGGCATTCCGCTGCTCAACATCAGCGTCGATTTCAGCGAGAACGAGCGCAAGATGGCCAAGCAGATCCTTACCGATGGGCGTGCGATGATCGAAGGCGCGGGCGGCATGGTCATTTCGCAGGCCACAAAGCCCGGCGCGCCTGGCCTTGGCATCCATGAAATGGGCACTGCACGCATGGGCCGCGATCCGATGACGTCGGTGTTCAACGGCTACAATCAGGCCCATGAGGCGCCGAACCTGTTTTGCACTGATGGTGCAGCCATGACCTCGTCCGGCTGTCAAAACCCGTCGCTCACCTATATGGCCCTGTCTGCCCGCGCCGCGCACCACGCGGCGGAATGGCTGAAGGAAGGAAAGCTGTGATGATGGCAAAGCTCATGACCTCCACCATCGGTGCCGCGCTGCTTTTGGCGGCAAGCGGCGCCTCGGCTGCTGCGCCGGTCACCGATTGCGCCAACCGCGACACGCCGTTTTCCGCAGCATCGCCGCTGGTCGATGTGCTGTTGAGCGAGCAGGCACGGGCCGTGGTCGAAAAGGCCATCCCCGGCAAGATCGCCGCCATGCCGCCGATGTTTACCGGCACAACACCACCCACTTTCGCCGCCATCCTCGATGTAAAGTCGGCAGCAGGGTTCTTCGGCACTGACGCTGCCAAGATCGCGGAAATCGACGCGGCACTGCGCAAAGTTCCCGTGACTGACGCTGACCGCGTGGCCCGCTGCGCCCGCTTTGACAACGAAGTGCCCGCACTCACGCCTACACCGGGCAAGCCGAACATTCTGGTGTTTGAAAAGATCAACGGCTTCAAGGACACACCCTCGGTCGATGCCGCCCACGCCGCGCTGATCGCCATGGCCGCGCGCAAGGGCTGGGCGCTTTCCTTCACCGACAAGGGAGGCGCATTCAACCCGCAGACGCTGGGCCAGTTTGATGTCGTGCTGTGGAACAACATCTCGGGCGATGTGCTGACCGTGTCGCAGCGCGCTGCGTTCAAGGACTGGCTCGAAGCTGGCGGTGCCTTTGTCGGTATGCACGGTTCGGCCGGCGATCCGGTCTATTTCTGGGACTGGTATCCCGATACGCTGATCGGCGCTCGCTTTGCCGGGCACCCACGCGATCTACAGTTTCAGGAAGCGCGGATTGCCGTGCAGACAGAGCACCCGTTGGCCAAGGGCCTGCCCGCGCAATGGCAGATGAAGGACGAATGGTATTCGTTCAAGTCCAACCCGCGCCTTGCCGGGGCAACGCCCGTGCTGCTACTGGATGAAAGCACTTACCGGCCCAACGATCCGCAGATGCCGGGGCTGGTAATGGGCGCAGACCATCCGCTGGCGTGGACCAACTGCATCGGTAAGGGCCGCGTGTTCTATTCCGCCATCGGACACATGCCCGAAACCTACGACGAACCCAACCACGTGCGCCTGCTGGAAAACGCCATCAGTTGGGCGGCGACTGATACGTCGGCCTGTGCAGCAAAGGCGCAGTAAACACCCTTTTGCAGGGCAAAAGAAAAAAGAGTCGCGCCCTGCTCCCAAATGGGAACTTCGCTCAATGCTGCGATGCGGCATCGCAAGGATATTGACCGCAACAGCGCAGTATCCTTGCCATGACCACCTACCCTGATCGCAAGACGCTTACCCATCTGGAACGCCTCGAATCCGAGGCTATCCACATCATGCGCGAGGTGGTGGCCGAGGCGACGAACCCGGTGATGATGTATTCGGTGGGCAAGGACAGCGCGGTCATGCTGCACCTTGCACGCAAGGCGTTTTACCCCTCGCCGCCGCCCTTCCCGCTGCTCCACGTCGATACGACGTGGAAGTTCAAGGAAATGTACAAGCTGCGCGATCAGATGGCGGTCGACAGCGGGATGAACCTGCTGGTCTATCAGAACCCCGAAGCGGCAGAACGCGGGATCAACCCGTTCGATCACGGCGCGCTGCACACCGATATGTGGAAGACCGAAGGTCTGAAGCAGGCGCTCGACAAGTATGGCTTTGACGCGGCCTTCGGC
>NZ_NCII01000034.1 GCF_002256775.1 Novosphingobium sp. 17-62-19
TCTTCTCCAGGTTCGAGTTCGCATCCGAACCCTAACAGAAGATCGACGGTGGCTACCCTGTCAGGGAAACCTTCTTACACCACCCAGTGGGACACGACCCGCTCCAAATTTGCCCAGTCGCTGATCTTGCGGAGGCCCCAGCCATCGCACGATTTGTGAAACATCGACCGGATCACATCGGCGCGATCTTCAATGATGGTGAAACGACCATCCACGACTTCCATCCAAGCGGGGCAGAGGCGCGGGTCGTCTCCACCAGCCTTTGTCTTTCCACTCTCCTGTGTCTTGCGCCACGCCTTGCTGACGCGCCGCGCCTTCAGTTTGCTACTTTCGTGGGCTTCACCTGCGCGCGCCAGCGCCACGATTAGGTTTTCCCAACGCTCTTCGATTTTTGCTGCGTCGTAAATGGTTCCGGTGCCAGCCTCGCAAATGGTCAGGCCGCGTGAGCACAGGTCGGATAAGAGGGTCAGGCTTTTAAGGGCTGCCTGTCTGCTAAGACGGTCCATCGCCTCAACAATCAGAACCTTGCCCTGCAATTCACCTCGTGCCGCCCGCTCCTCGATCTGACGCAACTTTCCATTCTGGGCACGATTTCGACCGTGGTAGGCTGACTTCCCGCTTTCAATGTGAATTTCGTTTTCCAGAATGGTCCAGCCGCGCTGCTTGGCAACATCGCGCGCTAGCTGTTCCTGTCGCTCAAGGGAGTTCCCGTCCTCCTGATTAAGCGTTGACCACCTGATATAAACTATTGCGTCCATAATACCCCGCGCAGAGTGTCCGGCACAGCTCTGCTAACATATCAGAGGTTACGCAACCGTTGCGGTATTGGTCGCACCCGCGATAGGCGTTGACCGAGCGGTCGAATGGGATGTCGGGCGATTGGTTGAAGCTGAGGATGGAGCGTGGGTGTTCTTCGGTGACGGTGGTGCGCAGCTTGGGGCCGGGGCCATCTATGCCCTCGCGCGCATCGAGCCAGTCACCATCGGCCTCACGCGTGGCGAGGCCGAAGCGGGTTGGCACTTTGGCTGATTGCGCACCTCTGCCGTGGATGGACATGGGGAGTTTAGAACATAGGTGGAACAAATACGCAAGGTGCGCCTTTCAAGTTTCACCGTCATCCTGAACTTGGTTCAGGATCCATTGGGCCTATCAGACTGCCGGTCTGGTCGAGAAATGGACCCTGAAACAAGTTCAGGGTGACGAGAAAGAAATGGCGTAAGGCGTTGGAGATTTTGCCAAAATATCACGGAGTAACGAAGGGCCAGATACCGTGGGCGGCAACGGCGTTGCTACTTTTCCAGCAGTCTCGGCATCAGTTCGACGAAGTTGCAGGGGCGGTTGCGGCTGTCGAGTTGTTCGTCGAGGATGCCGTCCCAACCATCCTTGACCGCGCCGTTCGAGCCGGGGAGCGCGAAGATGTAGGTGCCGCGTGCGACGACGGCGCAGGCGCGGGACTGGATCGTGCTGGTGCCGATGGTCTTGAACGAAAGCCAGCGGAACAGTTCGCCAAAGCCCGGAATGTCGCGCGTTTTCACACGGTCCAGCGCTTCTGGTGTTACGTCGCGGCCAGTAAGACCGGTGCCGCCGGTGATGACGACCGCATCAACCCCGCGATCATCGATCCAGTTGTTGAGGCGAGCAACGATGCGGTCAGCCTCGTCCTTCTCCATCGCGCGGGCGACCAGGCGGTGGCCCTTGGCTTTGACTCGGTCAGCCAGAATGTCGCCCGATGTGTCCTCGTCAGGTCCGCGTGTGTCGGAGACTGTGAGCAGGGCTATGTTGACGGGCTTGAAATCACGCGAGGTATCAATTGCCACGCGATGCAATCCTTACGTTTTCGGAACCGGCAAGACCCGGAAATTTGGGCCACATGCCTTGGACGAGACCAAGGCGGCTTTCCGATGGGCCGCCTGCCTGCCGCTCATACATCCAGTAGTTGCGCATGACGATTGCGACATAGCCGCGCGTTTCCCAATAGGGGATCGATTCCATCCAGAGCAGCGGATCGTTGCCGCCGCGAATTTCCGTGTTCCAGCGGCTGATCGGCAGCGGCCCGGCGTTATAGGCGGCCATGACTTTGGGGAGCAGGCCTTGCGTGGCGTCATTGTCGCGCAAGTGCTGGAGATATTGCTGGCCGAAGGCGAGGTTCACGTCGGGCAGATCAAGCTGCTTGTCACGCCCGGCCATCATCGGTTCGACCCTGGACATGTCGCGTGCGGTGCCGGGGCGCAATTGCATCAGGCCCTTGGCGCCAGCGGGGCTGGTGACCGACGTGCGGAAGTTTGATTCCTGCAGCGAATGCGCAAACAGGAGAGCGGGATCAACTTTCCAGCCCGTCGTCGGCGTCCACTTCGGTGCGGGGAAACGTGCAGCCTCGTCCGGGCGAGCACCCGATGGCGCATTGTAGGCCATCCACAACTGGGTCGATGGCAAGCCCAGATCGCGGGCGAGGCGGGAGAGTGGAGCATATTGGCCGGGATTGCCGATGCGGGCCTGGTGGCGCAGCACTTCGTCGGCAAGGCCATCTTCGCCGATTTCGGCAAGCTGCACGGCAGTGCGGATGTTCGGCACATCGCGCAGCGACTGCCAATCGTTCTGCGAGAAATCAGGTGCAGCGGAGGGCTGGCTCTCACGCATTCCGAGCGCTTCAACCGCCATCATGCCGTAGAGCGTATCGCGGAAGCGTGAGGCGCTGCGCAGGGCAGTGGACACTTTTTCCGGCTTGCGGCACCGCGTCCAGGCACGGCTTGCCCAATAGTGAGCGGCGGAGGCCAGTTCGTCGTTGTGCGCAGAACCGGCTGACTTTTCGAAAGCATCTGCGGCAGCGATGCAATCGCCAAGGCGGAAACTGGCAAGGCCGGCTGTCCAATAGGCTTCCGACACCCAAGGGCCGGTTCCTTCGGCCGCGGTCAGCGCGATGGCCCGGGCGGTGGCATCGTCATTTTCAATGTAAAACGCCCATCCGATCTTCTGCCGCCATTCGGCGCGAGCATCGGAGGACAGCGTGGCATCGACGCCATCAAGCAGCGTGCGCGCGCCGACCGGATCATCGAATTTGATGCGGTCCTGAATGGCGTCGGCGACGCTTGCGGGCATCGTGCCATCGCTGATCGAGCGCGGGCGGATGCGCTTTGACACATTGGGCAGCGATACGAAGCGCTGCGCCTGCGGAAGATCTGGCAGTTCGCTTGCGCCGCGCTTCAGTGCCAGACGGCCAAGCTGTTCGGCCCAAGGCATATCAGGCCCACGGGCAAGAACTTCGGTGATGGGGGCCAGCTCTGCGCGTGGCGATGTTGCAGCGAGCATGTATTGCGCGCGGGCGACGGTGTGAAGCGGGCCATCGCTGCGTTGGGCAAACATGGCCTGAACCTTGGTCCAGTCTTCCTGTTCAATCGCGGAGAACAGCGACTTGTAGTAACCACGATCATCTGCGCTGAGCAGGGTTGGCACCGCAGTGCGGGCGGCGCGGCCACGGAAATAGTCCACCGCCGCGCTATTGGCCTGTGCAGGCACCGCAGAGAGCACGGCTGCCGAGGAGGTCAACGCGAGAGCGAGGAACTTTGTGGCGCCAAACCTTTTAGTCGAAGCCAGTTTCAAACCGTTTTCGTTCCCGTCCATTCGAGCCACTTGCTCCAGAAACCCGCTTTGAGGGCGGGACGCGCCAGCATGGCCTCAAGATCCCTTGCCGACAAGGCGGCGATTGGTGAACTCTCTTGATTAATGTCGCGTAAACTTAGAGCCAAATTCGGTGGATCGTGGCCGAGAAGCGTTGAAATGCCGGAAGCACCGAGGATCAGCAGCCGTTTGGGCGCGGCAAGGGCGATGTGGTGCAGTAACACATCGCCAAGACCCGCCGTGTTGAATGCCTGCCAATCAGGCATGGGCACGTGAGCGGGCAGGGTCGATGCCATGTAGGTTCGAGTGCGATCAAGGCCTGACGCGGCAAGGATGCCATCAAGCAGCCGCCCGGCCCGACCGCTGAGCAACGCTTCGGTATCATCAGCCGAGGGCATGGGTACCAGCACCATCAGATCGGCACCGGCAGGCCCGATTGGCGGCAGGCGACGCAGGCCTGCCGGGGCAAGGTGGGGTTCGTCCAGCCACCATGGCGCGAACGCCTCAAGCGATTGCGGCCAGCCCGAACGATCTGACACTTTGGCGATCTGCGGCGAATCGCTGCGCTGTGCAGGCATATCGCGCAGAGGCTTCATTGGGGCCAGCGGAGCCTTTTCGGGCACATCGCGCGCCTGTGTCAGCCAGTCCTGCGGATCATCCACAAACGCGTGGTCCACGCCCGCATCGCGCCACCAATCGAGCGCCGCCGTAACGGCAGCGCTCCAATCGGGTATTTGCGGGTTAGCGGTATCGGGCAAGCTGCACTTCCTTCCAGTCCAATTTGCGGTCTTGACCTTGCCGGTAGCCTCTTTCAAGGCTCAATCGGAAATCAATCGTGCGATTAGCAGTAAGTCGGGAGTGAGCGAGGCATGAGCGAACGGGAATCGATGCCCTATGACGTGGTCATCGTCGGTGGCGGGCCTGCGGGGCTGGCGGCCTCGATCCGGCTGAAGCAGATCAACCCCGAGATTTCGGTCTGTGTGCTGGAAAAGGGCTCGGAAATCGGCGCGCACATTCTTTCGGGTGCGGTGATCGATCCCAAGGCGCTGGACGAGTTGCTGCCCGAATGGCGCACGATGGGCTGCCCGATGGCCGAAGTGCCGGTGACGGACAACTGGCACTGGGTGCTGAGCAAGACCGGCAAGATGGGCATTCCCCACTGGCCGATGCCTCCGTTCCTGTCGAACGATGGGAACTACACTGGATCGCTGGGCAACCTGTGCCGCTGGATGGCCGAACAGGCGATGGAACTGGGCGTCGAGATTTTCCCAGGCTTCCCCGCCGCCGAAGTGCTGTTCGATGAGCGCGGCGCGGTGATGGGCGTGGCGACCGGCGACATGGGCGTGGGCCGCGATGGCGAGAAGAAGGGCGATTACCAGCCCGGCATGGAACTCCACGCCAAGTACACACTGTTTGCCGAGGGCGCGCGCGGCAGCCTGACCAAGCGGCTGAAGGCGCACTTCGATCTGGAGCGCGATTGCCAGCCGCAGGTCTATGGTATCGGCATCAAGGAACTGTGGGACATTGATCCCGAAAAGCACGTGCCGGGGCGCGTGATCCACACGCAGGGTTGGCCGCTTTCGGAATCAAACTCGTGGGGCGGGGGGTTCCTGTACCATCAGGCGAACAACCAGGTGGCGCTGGGCTTTGTCACCGCGCTCGATTACGCCAATCCTTACGTCTATCCGTTCGAGGAGTTCCAGCGCTGGAAGCAGCACCCGGAAATCCGTGCGATTCTGGAAGGCGGACGCCGCGTGTCCTATGGTGCGCGGGCGATCAACGAAGGTGGCTGGCAGTCCGTGCCGCGCCTTTCGTTCCCCGGCGGGGCGCTGATCGGATGTTCGGCCGGCTTCGTGAACGTGCCGCGCATCAAGGGCAGCCACACTGCGATGAAGAGCGGGATGCTGGCCGCAGACTCCATCGTGGTGGCGATTGCTGCCGGGCGCGAAAAGGACGACATGGTGGAATACGATGCCGCCGTGCGCGAAAGCTGGATCGCCAAGGAACTGAAGAAGGTGCAGAATGCGCAGCCGCTGGTGGCCAAGTTCGGCGGCGAGTTGGGCACGGTGCTGGCAGGCGCCGACATGTGGCTGCGCACCATCGGCGGGTTCGGCATCTGGAAGCCGATGAAGCATCACAAGGATGCCGAGGCAACGCAGCGCGCCGATCTGTTCAAGCCGATCGCCTATCCCAAGCCCGATGGCGTGATCACGTTCGACCGGCTGACCAGCGTGGCGTTCTCCTATACCAACCATGAAGAAGATCAGCCGTGCCATCTGGTGCTGAAAGATCCCACCGTGCCGACGCGGATCAACCTGCCGATCTATGCCGGGCCTGAGGCGCGGTACTGCCCGGCGGGGGTCTATGAGTTCGTGGGTGTGGAGGAAGGCAATCCACGCCTGCAGATCAACGCCCAGAACTGCGTCCACTGCAAGACTTGTGACATCAAGGACATGACGCAGAACATCGAGTGGGTGACGCCTGAGGGCGGCGGCGGGCCGAACTATCCGAATATGTAATTCGGTCGGACTTTGGTTCGAAGGAGGCGTCGGGGCTTGCTCCGGCGCTTCTTCCGTTTCAGGGAATGGGCATGACTTTGCGCGAAACTGCCTATGCCAAAATCAATCTGGCTCTGCACGTGCGGCGGCGGCGGGATGATGGGTATCACGAGCTTGAGACGCTGTTCGCGTTCGTGGATGCCGGGGATGAATTGACCGCGCAGACGTCGCAGCGGGATTCGTTGCGCGTGGTGGGGGAGTTTGGCGGGGCGCTGGACAATCCGTTCGGGAACATCGTGGCCAAGGCGCTGGGCGCTTTGCCGCATGGCGCTGGCTGGGATGTTACGCTGGAAAAGAACCTGCCGGTGGCGGCAGGGCTTGGCGGTGGCTCGGCTGATGCAGGCGCGGTGTTTCGCATGGTGAAGCAGGCGCATGGATTGCCCGACGATTGGCACGCGCGGGCGGCGAAGCTGGGCGCTGACGTTCCGGCTTGTGTGGAGAGCGTAGCTTGTGTCGGGCGGGGAACGGGCACGGAACTTGAGCCGATTGAGAACGATCTGGCGGGTGTGCCGGTACTGCTGGTCAACCCGCGCATTCCTCTGGCAACGGGACCGGTTTTCAAGGCTTGGGACGGCGTAGATCGGGGGGCGCTGGAGGGTGCAGACTTGCGCGCGATGGCATTGGCGGGGCGCAATGATCTTGAGGCTCCGGCGCTGACGCTTGTTTCAGAAATTGGCGATGTGTTGGGCGCTTTGGAGCGAACGAGGACGTGGTTGACGCGTATGTCAGGATCGGGGGCGACGTGTTTTGCGCTCTATGATACTGCCGAAGCACGTGATGAAGCGCGTGCTGCAATGCCGGCTGCGTGGTGGACTTTGGCAGGAGCGTTGCGGTGAGCGAAGCCTTCACGATCATCGGAACGCCGCGCTTTGGTGGCATTCTGGTGGTATCGGACCATGCATCGAACCGGGTGCCTGATGACATCGACCTTGGCATCGAGCCGGACTTGCTGAACCAGCACATTGCGGTGGACATTGGGGTGGCTGAAGTGGGCGCGCTCATGGCGGAGTGGCCGGGGATTGCGGCGTTTCAGGGCGGAGTGAGCCGACTAGTTTGCGATTTCAACCGCGATGAGCACCTGCCGACGGTTGTGCCGGTTGCCAGCGATGGGCACGCGATACCGGGCAATGCTCTGGATCACGCGGCGCATGAAGCGCGGCTGGCGCGGTTCTTTCGGCCATATCATGATGCGCTGGGGGCTTTGCTTGGCGATGCGCCACAGGCGTTGATCCTGTCGTTGCACAGTTTTACGCCGCAGCTTGCTTCGAGCGAGGAGGCACGGCCCTGGCATGTGGGCGTGCTTTATAACGAGGATGACCGCGCCGCACGAATCGCTATTCCGCTGCTGGAAGCTGAGGGGCTGTGCGTGGGGGACCAGTTGCCCTATTCCGGCAAGCTGCTGAACGCGACGATGAACCGCCATGCAGAGGCCGAGGGTAGGCCCTATCTGGGTATCGAAGTGCGGCAGGATCTGATCGCTCACGAAGCGGGGCAGGCGGAGTGGGCTGAGCGGTTGGCGCGCATTGCCAATCAGGTTGCAGTTGAAATCAGCTAGGATTTCCGGGCGTTTTGCGCGCATGAGATACTGGCATAGTTGTAATTAATACTTTCGACAGCGGCGGTCCCGGTCGGCTAGGGAACGTTGCCAAGTCGCCCATAAAAACTGATTCCCTGTTCGGAGTTCACGCAATGCCGCCGTATCGTTCACGCACCACCACCCACGGCCGCAACATGGCTGGCGCACGCGGGCTCTGGCGCGCCACGGGGATGAAGGACGAGGATTTCGGCAAACCGATCATCGCAGTGGTGAACAGCTTCACGCAGTTCGTGCCGGGGCATGTCCACCTGAAAGATCTGGGTCAGATGGTTGCGCGCGAGATCGAGGCCGCGGGCGGCGTCGCCAAGGAATTCAACACCATTGCGGTGGATGATGGTATCGCGATGGGGCACGACGGGATGCTCTATTCGCTGCCGAGCCGGGATCTGATTGCCGACAGCGTGGAATACATGGTCAACGCGCATTGCGCCGATGCCATGGTCTGCATTTCCAACTGTGACAAGATCACGCCGGGAATGCTGATGGCGGCGCTGCGCATCAACATTCCGGTGGTGTTCGTTTCGGGCGGGCCGATGGAAGCGGGCAAGGTCGTGCTGAACGGCAAGGAAGTCGCGCTCGATCTGGTCGATGCCATGGTGGCCGCCGCCGACGACAAATATACCGACGAGGAAGTGACCGCGATCGAGCGTTCGGCCTGCCCTACCTGCGGATCGTGCAGCGGCATGTTCACCGCCAATTCGATGAACTGCCTGACCGAAGCGCTGGGGCTGTCACTGCCGGGCAATGGTTCGACGCTGGCGACGCACGCCGATCGCAAGCGCCTGTTCCTTGAAGCGGGCCGCGTGGCGGTGGATTTGTGCAAGCGATACTATGAGGAAGACGATGCGAGCGCGCTGCCGCGTTCGATCGCCACGTTCGATGCTTTCGAGAATGCGGTTTGCCTCGATATTGCCATGGGCGGGTCGACCAACACCGTGCTGCATCTGCTGGCTGCCGCGTTCGAAGCCGGGGTGAACTTCACCATGGCCGATATCGACCGGCTGAGCCGCCGCGTGCCGTGCCTGTCGAAAGTCGCGCCTGCCAAGGCTGATGTGCATATGGAAGACGTTCACCGTGCGGGCGGCATCTTCGCTATTCTGGGCGAGCTTGACCGCGCCGGGTTGATTCACACCCATCTGCCCACCGTGCACAGCCGCACGTTGGCCGAAGCGCTGGACAGGTGGGACATTGCGCGCACCAATTCACCCAGCGTGCAGGAATTCTTCCGCGCGGCACCCGGTGGCGTACCCACGCAAGTGGCGTTCTCGCAGGATCGCCGGTGGAAGGAACTCGACCTTGACCGTGAGAGCGGCGTCATCCGTTCAGCCGAACACGCCTTCAGTAAGGATGGCGGGCTGGCCGTGCTCTATGGCAACATCGCGCGCGAGGGCTGCATCGTGAAGACTGCAGGCGTTGACGAAAAAATTCTGAAGTTCACCGGTCCCGCCAAGGTCTATGAAAGCCAGGACGCAGCGGTGGCCGCCGTGCTGACCGGTCAGATTGTGGCGGGCGACGTGGTCGTGATCCGTTATGAAGGTCCCAAGGGCGGGCCGGGTATGCAGGAAATGCTCTATCCGACCAGCTACCTGAAATCGAAGGGCCTTGGCGCAGCTTGCGCGCTGCTGACCGATGGCCGCTTTTCGGGTGGCACGTCGGGCCTGTCCATCGGCCATGCGTCGCCCGAAGCGGCTGAGGGCGGGGAAATCGGGCTGGTCGAGAATGGCGACTTGATCGAGATCGACATTCCGAACCGCACGATCAACCTTGCCGTGTCGGACGATGTACTGGCCGAACGCCGCGCAGTCCAAGATGCCAAGGGCTGGAAGCCTGCTCAGGCCCGCCCACGGCAAGTTTCGACCGCACTCAAGGCATATGCCGCGATGACTACCAGCGCGGCGCGCGGTGCGGTGCGCGATCTGAAGCAGATCGGGGTCGATTGATGCGCCGCGGGCTGACCCTTGTTGCCGTGGCTGCGTTGGCAGCGTGTTCGCAGGCCGATGAAAAGCCGCAGGGCCGTGTGATCGACTGCGCGCTGGCTGGCGCGGCAAAGTTTGCGCCCGATTGCTTCGTGCAGGATTCGCGCAATGGCGATCAGCAGGTTTTGACCGTTCGCCATAAAGATGGCGCTTTCCGGCGCTTTATGATGGTAGATGATGGACGTGGCGTGGTCGCGGCCGACGGGGCGGACGAGGCTTCGGCCAAGTGGTCTGCTGAAGGCGTGCTGGAAGTGAGCGTGGCGGGGGACCGCTATCGCTTCCCCGCGCGGATGAAGGCCGATGCCCCGCAGCCGTGACGGCATAATGCGCCAAGTGCTGACCGTGGCGCAGATGCGCGCGGCAGAGGACGACCTGATTTCGGCGGGAACCAGCGTTGATGCACTGATGCAGCAGGCCGGGCGTGGTGCTGGTGAATGGGTGCGGCGGATTGCGGGGGGCGGTTCGGTGACCGTCCTGTGCGGACCCGGCAACAACGGCGGCGATGGTTGGGTAATCGCCGAATACTTGCGGGAACATGGCAATGCCGTGCGGGTGATTGCCGCGCGAGAACCGGCAACCGAAGCTGCGCGCACGGCAAAGTCGCTCTATTCGGGCGAGGTTCGGAACGCAGACGCCGATGTATCGGGCGATGTTTTCGTCGACTGCTTGTTCGGCAGCGGTTTGACGCGAGTCTTACCCGAAGATCTGGCGGCCTTGCTGGATCGACTGGCCGCAGGCCACCGCCATCGCATTGCCACTGACGTACCGAGCGGGATCGAGAGCGACAGTGGGCGGCCCTTGAACGAAGGCTTGCCGGACTGCTCCGTGACCATTGCGCTGGGGGCGTGGAAGCACGCACACTTTGCCATGCCGGCCTGTGCCAGCATGGGCGCGCTGAGACTTGTGGATATTGGTGTGTCGGCCGTGCCGGGCGCGGCAAGGGTTCTGGCCAAGCCAGCGTTGATGGCTCCAGCGGCGGATTCGCACAAGTATCGGCGCGGGATGCTGGGCATTCTGGGTGGTGAGATGCCGGGGGCGGCGCTGCTCGCAGCGACGGCGGCACTGCGTGCGGGTGCTGGCTATGTGAAACTGGCGGCGCAGGCGGCGCAATCGGGCGTTCCGGCAGAACTGGTCGTAACGGGTGATGTCGATGCCCTGTTTGTCGATGCGCGGATGGCAGCGCTGCTGGTGGGGCCGGGGTTGGGGCGTTTTGACGCGGCCTCGCAGGTGTTGGCCAAGGCGCTCCATGCAGGCAAGCCATGCGTGATTGATGCCGATGCGCTGGTGCTGCTGCGGCCTGAAATGGTGGGTGATGCGCCTTGTGTGCTGACTCCGCACGAGGGTGAGATGGCAGCGCTGGAGCGCAGCTTTGGCCTTTCCGGCAAAGGGCTTCGGCGGGATCGTGCGCTGACGCTGGCAGCGAAATCGGGTGCTGTAGTGGTATTCAAAGGGCCGGACACCGTGGTTGCCGGACCTTCGGGCGAACTGGTGCTGGCACCGCGTGCATCCTCATGGCTATCGGTTGCGGGTACCGGCGATGTGCTGGCGGGGACCATCGCCAGTCGGCTTGCGACCGATGGCCAAGTCTTGCGTGCTGCGGAGGAAGGCCTATGGCTCCACGCCGATGCGGCAATGCGCTGCGGCGCGGCCTTCACTGCAGGTGAATTGGCGCACGCGGTGCAGGCGGCCTTGAGGGATTGTATTGCATGACTGATTCTGGCCTGATCGTGCGCGTTGCCGCAAAAGGGGAAGGCGCAACTGCCGACGGCAGGTATGCCACGCTGGCTGCGCCGGGCGATACCTTGCAGGCCGATGGCACCGTGGTGCGCGGACCGAACCATGTCGATCCGGCATGTCGGCACTTCCCGGCCTGTGGCGGCTGCCAGTTGCAGCATCTGTCTGAAGCTGCGCTGAGCGACTATGTCTATGATCGCGTGGTCGGTGGGGCGACGGGGCAGAAATTGTGGGACGTGAACGCTGCGTCCGCACATCTTTCGCCTCCACGGTCGCGCCGACGCGCGACACTGCACGCGCAGTCCATCGGCAAACGGGTGGTGATCGGTTTTCGCGAACAAGGTTCGCACAAGATCATCGACATGCGCGAATGCCACGTGCTGACGCCCCAGATGTTTGCATTGGTCGCGCCGTTGCGCGCGCTGCTTGAAGGTTGGGGCAGCAAGAAGCTGGCGGTCGATGTCGACCTTGCGATGACCGATCAGGGCGTCTCGATGGGGCTAAAAGGCCTGACCGCTGAAGGTCTGGCGAAGACCGAAGCATTGCTGGACTTTGCGCGCGACACCGGGCTGGCGCGGCTGACGATGGATTCAGGGTACGGCGCGGAAGGCGTGTGGGAGCCTGAGCCGGTTACCGTGACGTTGGGCGGTGTGCCGGTGTCGTTGCCGCCGGGTGCGTTTCTGCAGGCAACGGCAGATGGCGAAGCCACGCTGGTGAATGCCGCGCGCGAATGGCTGGATGGCGCGGCGACGGTGGCCGACCTGTTCTCAGGGCTGGGCACGTTTACGTTCGCGCTGGCCGGTCCGACGACGAAAGTGCTGGCGGTGGAGGCGGCGCGTGAGCCGTTCCTTGCGTGTCAGAGCGCGGCGCGCATGAACGGAAAGCCGGTTCATGCGCTGCACCGTGACTTGTTTCGCAATCCGTTGCGGGTGGAGGAACTGGACCGTTTTGCGGGCGTCTTGCTCGATCCGCCGCGCGCCGGGGCGACGGAGCAGGTCGACCAAATTGCGCTGAGCAAAGTGCCTCGTGTGGTCTATATCAGCTGTAATCCGGCCAGTTGGGCGCGCGATGCGGTGAAGCTGATTGCCGGCGGGTATCGATTGGCCGAATTGCGGCCCGTGGGGCAGTTCCGCTGGTCCACCCATGTGGAACTGGCGAGCCTGTTCTTGCGGCATTGACGACAGGTTGGTGCGCCCCCGCGAAGGCGGGGGCCTCGGTGTTGTTACGAAGCACCAGCTAAATAGGCCCGAGGCCCCCGCCTTCGCGGGGGCGCTAGTTTGGTGGCGGATGCCGTCAGAAGGCGAACACAATCTTTGCCGCGTGATAGATCAGTGCCATAAGTGTGAAGGACGACAGCGCGAACAGGATGAATCGCAGCATCACCTTGTTCACGGTTGCCTGCACGACTGAATGGATCACGCGCAAGCCAACATAGGCCCATGCCACGATGGCGCTGGTGCCGCCGCCATTGCCAGTCAGCGCGATGACCAGGCACACCGCATAGAACAGCGTCGGCGCTTCGTGCAGGTGGTTGTAATTGTGTGCTTTCCACTGAACCGCAGCGGGCAGGATGTCGTCGAGTGTTTTGGTCGGGTCTTTCGCCAAACTGTCTGGATCCAGCTTCAAGGCGTTCATTGCCGGAATGCGGGTTGCATACATCCACAGCCACATGACCATCGTCCACGCCATCAGCGCGACGGCAGGTTGCAGGATCTTTGCGATTTCCATTGGCATTCTCCCCCATTGTTTAACTCGTTACCCGTGGCTGAGCGTCGCTCCCAGCGCGCGCACGGCCAGCGCCGCAAGGCACAGCGACGACAGCAGGAACAGACTGAAACGCACGGGAATGCGGTTTACGGTGGCCTGCCAGATGGAATGCAGCACGCGCAGCACGACATAGGCCCAAGCCAGCATCACATCGAACGCGCTTGGTCCTAGGATCGCAAGGATAGCCACCGTGGCATAGAACAGGGTGGGCTGCTCCATCAGGTGGGCATAGTTGTGCGATTTCCAGTTGATCTGGTCAGGTAGCACGCCTTCCAGATCCTGCCCGCGTCCGCCCGGCTTGGCCTGACCGAGGCCGCCGAGTTGCTTCAGCGCGGGAAGGCGCGTGGTGGCCATCCAGATGAGCACGATGATAGACCACAGCACCAGAACGGCTGCGGGTGTCAGGATTTGGGCCTGCATATATTGTCTCCCCCGAGATTTTGCGGGAGACTGCTGGTTATGGGTTAGATTGTCAAATGCAACTTATCGACGCAGCGTGATCCGCCGGAAATACCCATAGCGCCCACGCAGAGTGCGCAAGGTCAGGTCTCGGTCGGCGGCGATGCGCACGGCAACGGCGTTCAGGTCTTCGCGCGGGGTGACGTGAAAGCGGGTGAGCCAGTTGTGCATCAAGGCGCGCAACGGAGAGGGCAATCCGCCGAAATCGCCAAAGTCGACCACGTGGAGGGAACCGCCGGGTGCGAGCAGGCTGGCGGCATGGCCAAGTGTGAGTTGCCACTGCGGGATCATCGACAGGGCGTAAGAGATGACCACGCGATCGAAAGTCGCCCGCCCGAACAGCGCCTTGGCATCGAAATCTGTGGCATCACCACGCGCGAGTGTGCAATCTGTGCCAAGGCGGCCTTTTGCAACCGATAGCATCTCTTCCGATATGTCGAGGCCGTGCATGTGCGCGCCGGGCCATGCCCGGGCGATGCAATCGAGGTTGCGCCCGGTGCCGCAACCCACTTCGAGCACGGCCATGCCCGGCCCGGCTTCAAGACCGGCAATCAGGCCATCGCGCCCGAACAGGTAGTACTTTCGCGTGGCGTCATAGATGTGCTTCTGGCGGCGATAGACCGAATCCATCAGCGCACCATGCGGGGTGGGCGGGGCGAGGGTGGCCATGTTCAGGCAAGCTCGTAGAGATGAACGCCGCCATAGATCGACGAGCGATCCTTAGCAGTGCATTCGGCAGACAACGCTTCGTGGTAGTGCCAGCGTGAAAGCAGTGCATCGACCAGACGGCCCGGCAGAAGGCTGGGTTCGGCAGCGGTGCGGAACAGGACGCGCGCGCCCGGGCGGGCGGTACGAGTGATTTGCGTCCACAGCGCGTTCAACTGGTCGTCGGTCATCCAGTCCTGCGCATCGAGCAGGACGTATCGATCCAGCGAGGCGTCGGGCTGGGCGGTGAGGTGTTCGGTCAGGTTGGCGTGTCGCACGTCTACGCGGTCAGCCCGGTCACGCACCGACTGCCAGTTGGCGGCCTGAAGGTAAGGTGGCAGTGGGCACCGGTCGCCCCGGCCATAGCCACGCCCGAACGCTTGCCAGGCAAAGTAGTTGTCCTCGACCGGGAAATCGCAGGCGAGCTTGGACAGTCGGCGGCGCAGGACTTCGGCCATTGGCTCGTTCCCCGCCAGAGCGTCGAACTGTGCGGGCGGAATGCCGAGACCGAAAAGCGAGGCGGGCTGGTCTGTCAGCCAGCGCACGAAGCGCTTGTCAAATACGGGCGCCATTTCGCGCTCGAACACGCGGCGCTGCTCATCCAGATCGCGCGCGTCGAGGATGTTCGATAGATCGATCTTGTAGAGGCGAGCGAGGAGGTGGGCGACGCCGATGAAGTTGCCCAGCAACCCGCGCTTGTAGATGTTGTTCGAAAAACCGCTGATGCGGCGGCGGCCCGAAAGATCGCGGCCTTCCCAATAGCGCCGCGTCGTTTCATCCAGATGCGGCAGGATGTGAGCGCGATAGGCTGCGATGTTGGCCGCGCTATCGGCTTCGGCAAAGAAGCGGCGGAAATGCGCGTGATCTGGCAGATGGCGTGCCGAGGCCAGCTTCAGCTTGTTGAGCGCGATGTGCGCGGTGTTCAGGTCGACTGCTGTGATCGCTGCCGGATCGGCGGTCAGATACGACAGGACATTGCAGCCGCCGCTGGCAATGGCGATGATGCGGCTGTCAGGCTTGATCTGCAGCGCCTTCATGTCAACTTCGGGGTCTTCCCAGATCTGGGCATAGACGAGGCCACGAAAGGCCAGCGCGAAGGCATGATCGAGCATCCGGTTTGCCATGCCGGAACTGCGGCGCACAACCGAACGCGTGATAGGATGGGAACGGGCACGTTCCAGCATTTTGGTGACCCCCGAAGAGAATGTTCGGGAGTTCGACTAGAACGTGACCATTGCGGCTGTGTGGCAGTTTTGCCCAAGCTGACCGCAAGTTGTAAGACGCGCGCTCAAACCTCTGAAATGACGGCAGCAAACGCGGCGGGGTCGACGTTGCCACCGGACAGGATCACAGCAGTACGACCATCTGTGGGCACTTTGCCCGCCAGAATCGCGGCAAGGCCTGCCGCGCCACCCGGTTCCACAACCAACCGCAGCTTTGAAAAGGCATAGCGTTGCGCATTGCGCACTTCGGCTTCGGACACACTGATTCCCTGCAAGCCATGCGCCGTCATGACTTCAAAGTTGATCGGATAGGTCGCAGGCGTTTGCAGCGCGTCACACGCGGTTTTTGGCGCATCGGCAGCAACACGCTGGATTGTGCCCGACGCAAGGCTGCGCGCCACGTCGTCCCAACCTTCTGGCTCAACCGGCACGATCACGGCATCCGGCAGTGCCAGCGCGAGGCCAGAGGCAAGGCCGCCGCCGCCGCAAGGTGTAACCACGCGTGTGGGCGGGCCACCTGCATCGCATTGCATTTGGGCGAGCAGTTCTATGCCGCAACTGCCCTGTCCCTCGATTACCCACGGGTCACCGTAGGCATGGACCAGCGTTGCGCAGCTTTCGTAGGTGAGGCGCAAGGCCACCTCGTCGCGGTCCTCGCCTCCGGGGCGGTCGTACAGCACGACTTCAGCCCCCAATTCGCGGGTTGAGGCGAGTTTCACCGACGGAGCATCGTTGGGCATCACGATCTTTGCGGCAATGCCAAGCTTGCGCGCTGCCCATGCCACGCCCTGTGCATGGTTTCCGCTCGACACGGCCACGACGCCGCGGGCGCGCGCTGCTTCGTCCAGATCGGAAAGCCGGTGCCATACGCCACGAATTTTGAAAGCACCTACGGGCTGCAGGGACTCGGCCTTGCACCAGATCAGCGCACCATTGGGCAATTCCAGCGGCAGCAAAGGTGTTTGCGGCAGCAGTTCAGCCATTTTTGCAGCTGCGCGCAGCACTCCGTGGCGCGTTGGCGTCCGGTCATCGACAGAAGGAATTGGTTTTGTCATGCCACTCCTCTAAAGGCCCTGCCCATGAATGTCCTGCGCATGATCGCGCATGGATACAAAAAGGCAGTTGGAGCAATCATGGCAAAAGTTCTGGTCATCGGCGCAGGCGGCGTCGGCTCGGTCGCGGTCCACAAGATGGCGATGAATTCGGACATTTTTTCCGGCATTGCGCTGGCAAGCCGGACCAAGAGCAAGTGTGACGCTATTGCTGCTTCGGTGAAGGAGCGCACCGGCGTTGTCATCGACACGTTCCAGATCGATGCTGACGATGTTGCCGCCACCACCGCGCTGATCAACGAGGTCAAGCCGGTCCTCGTGGTCAACCTCGCGTTGCCCTATCAGGATCTCAACATCATGGACGCCTGCCTTGCCGCAGGTGTCAACTACATGGACACCGCGAATTACGAGCCGATTGACAAGGCCGAGTTCGAATATTCGTGGCAATGGGCCTATCAGGACAAGTTCAAGCAGGCAGGCCTGATGGCGCTGCTGGGGTCGGGCTTCGATCCCGGCGTGACCAGCGTGTTCGCCACGTGGCTGCGCAAGCACAAGCTCGACACGATCCGCACGCTCGACATACTCGATTGCAACGGTGGCGATCATGGTCAGCACTTTGCCACCAACTTCAACCCGGAAATCAACATCCGCGAAGTTACAGCGCCTGCGCGCCACTACCTGAACGGTGAGTGGGTCGAAACGCCTGCGCTCACCATCCGCCAGCAGTTCGATTTCGAGGCTGTCGGCCCGAAGAACATGTACCTGATGTACCACGAGGAGCTCGAAAGCCTCGCGCATCACCTGCCCGAGATCAAGCGCATCCGCTTCTGGATGACCTTCGGCGATGCCTATATCACGCACCTTACCGTGCTGCAGAACGTGGGCATGACGCGGATCGATCCGGTGATGTACAACGGGCAGGAAATTATCCCGCTGCAGTTCCTCAAGGCCGTGTTGCCCGAACCCGCCTCGCTGGGTGCGACGACCAAGGGCAAGACCAACATCGGCGATATCGCCACCGGCCTTAAGGACGGGGTGGAAAAGACCTTCTACATCTACAACATCTGCGACCACGAAGACGCCTACGCCGAAACCGGCAACCAGGCCGTCAGCTACACCACCGGCGTTCCAGCAATGATCGGCGCGGCGATGATGGTGCAGGGCTTGTGGAGCGGCGAGGGCGTGTTCAACATGGAACAGTTCGATCCCGATCCCTACATGGACATGCTGAACAAGCACGGGCTGCCGTGGCAGGTGAAAGAACTGGCGGGGCCGCTGGAGTTTTGATTTTTCTGTTTCACGCAGAGACGCGGGTTGAAGAAGGTTTCGCGCAGAGGCGCAGAGGAAGCAGAGAACGCGGAGGAAAGCATCGTTGACGATTGATGACCTCAGCGCAGTTGTAATCGAAGAGGCCATTGGCATTCACCGGCAGATCGGGCCTGGCCTTTTCGAATCTGTGTATGAAGCAGTTCTGTTTGGACGGCTTGAAGCGCGAGGCCTTCAGGTCGAACGACAAGTTCCCGTTGGTGTTAATCTGGATGGCATATTTTACGATGCTGCCTTCCGGATTGATCTGTTGGTAGGCGGTCGCTTGATCGTTGAAGTTAAGGCAGTTGATCAGCTCAGCAAGGCGCACGCGAAGCAGTTGTTGACCTATCTGAGACTGATGAAGCAGCCCGTCGGGCTGGTTTTGAATTTTTCTGGCGCAACCATGAAAGAAGGCATCCGCCGCTTGGTAAATGACTACAAGGCGGAATAAGCCTTTGCGATCTCTGCTTCCTTTGCGCCTCTGCGCGAAACATTTTTTCTAAGGACTGAAAATGGAAACCAGAGCCGGCGATCCGGGCGCGTTTGCGCAGTTTGACTTGTCGCGTGTCGACAGCCCCGCTTTCGTGGCCGATGCCGCAAAGTTGCGCGCCAATCTGGCGGTGCTGGCCGATGTGCGAGACCGGGCCGGGATCAAAGTTCTGGCAGCGCTCAAGGCGTTCTCGATGTGGAAGGTTGCGCCGATTGTCGGGGAATATCTCGATGGCGTCTGCACGTCGGGCCTGTGGGAAGCAAAGTTGGCGGGGGAGCATTACTCCGGCGAAATTGCGACCTATTGCGCGGCCTACAAAGCGCAGGACATGGCCGAAATTCTGCGCCTTTCCGACCATGTGATCTTCAATTCCCCCGGCCAGCACGCACGTTTCGCGGGCGAGATCGCAGCAGCGCGAGCGGCGGGTGAAGCGTTCGATATCGGCTTGCGGATCAACCCGCTTCATGCCGAGGGCGAAGTGCCGCGCTATGATCCGTGCGCCCCGCATTCACGCCTCGGCTTTCCGGTGGACCAACTCACTGCCAAACACCTCGAAGGCGTTTCGGGCTTGCACTTCCACACGTTATGCGAGCAGGACTTCGAACCGCTCCAGCGCACGTGGGACGCGCTTGAAGCGCGCATCGCCCCGTATTTCGGACAGCTCAAGTGGCTCAATTTCGGTGGCGGCCACCACATCACGCGCGCCGATTACCAACGCGACGATCTGGTGGCGTTCCTGCGTGACGTGAAAGCGCGCACCGGCTGCGAAATCTATCTTGAACCGGGTGAGGCTGTGGCGCTTGATGCCGGTATTCTGGTGGGCACCGTGCTCGATACGCACTGGAATGGGATGCAGCTTGGCATCACCGACATATCGGCCACCTGCCATATGCCCGACGTGATCGAGGCGCCCTATCGCCCGGCAATGCTGGGTGAACTGCCTATCGATGAGTATGAAGATGCAGGCGAGGACGGTGCGCCTGTACGTCTGGGCGGGCCGTCGTGCCTCGCCGGAGACGTGATTGGCGATTACCGCCTGCCACATGGCGCAGAGCCCGGCACGCGTTTCGCGTTCCTCGATCAGGCGCACTATTCGATGGTCAAGACCACGACGTTCAACGGCGTGCCTTTGCCATCGATCTGGCTGTGGGACAGCGAGACCGACGCATTGGAGAAGGTGCGCAGCTTCACGTACGAGGACTTCCGCGACCGCCTTTCCTGAGGCATGTTGCCCGCCAACGACAATGTAGCGGGAGAATGGCATGTCCGGTGAAATGCTTGATGGCGTAACCAGCGACCCGCTGACGATGGGCTGGATGCAGGGCATTCCGCCGCTTGCGGACAGGTTGTTGCTTACCTCCCGCGCCGACCACATGCGCTTTCCGATGATCCGCTGGTCCTATTCGAACATGCGCCAGTTCGTGCCGTCGCGCCGCGTGGGTGCAGGCGTGGGCGGTAAGCCTTTCGAGCGCGCATTGCGCGACGAACTGGCCGAGGTGCCGTTCACCCCCTTGAATTGTGACGCTACTGTCACATTCTGGGAATCGCTGACACAAGCTTTCACCGACGGCATCCTCGTCCTCCATCGCGGCAAGGTTGTGTTCGAACGCTGGTTCGGCGTGACCGGCCCGGAAACGCGGCACATTGCGTTCTCTGTCACCAAGAGCTTCGTTGGCACGATCGCCGAAATGCTGTTGGAGGAGGGGAGACTCGATCCTGCTACGCCGGTCGCGCATTACCTGCCTGAACTGGCAAACAGCGGCTTTGGCGATGCTAGCGTGCAGCAGGTCATGCACATGACCACCGCGCTCGATTTTTCGGAGGACTATGCCGATCCAAACTCGGGCATCGGCGCCTACAGCGCTGCGCTCGGTCTTACACCACGGCCTGACGGTTATGCGGGGCCGACCAACCTTGCCAGCTATCTCCCGACCATCAGCAAGGCTGGCGAACATGGGCAGGGCTTCACCTATCGCACGCCGAACACGGAGGTGCTGGCGTGGCTCATCGCCCGGATCGAAGGCAAGCACTTTGCCGATATCCTCTCCGAACGCTTGTGGCAGCCGCTGGGTATGTTGGGCGATGCAGACCTGATCGTCGACCAAGCGGGCATGGCCTTTGCCGGGGGAGGCCTCAGCTTGCGACTGGAAGACCTTGCTCGCTTTGGCGAGGCGATGCGGCTGGGTGGTGTGGGTGTCGTTTCTCCGCGCGTGGTGGAGCGCATCCGCCGGGGCGGTGATCCTGCGCATTTTGATCGCTCGCGCTACCCGCAATTGCCCGGCTGGAGCTATGGCAGCCAGTGGTGGCACAGCCACAACAATCGCGGCTGCTTCTCTGCACGGGGCATCCATGGGCAGACGATTTGGGTCGATCCAGAGGCTGAAATGACGATTGCACGATTCGCTTCGCACCCGATTGCGGCAAATGGTGCGAATGACCCACTTTCGCTGCCGGCGTGGGAGGCGATGGCCCATGCCCTAAAGTGCTGAAATTGCGCGCTCCCTTTGGAATTGTGTCATTTTTCTGACACGTATGTTGAGCCTTCAGTTTTTCACTTGATGTTCAGCACAGGAGCCTTATTACGCCCCTCTCGCTGCCCCATGGGGACTTCCAAACCGCAAGGCAGCTTCGTTCAACGTTCCGTTTGGGGGTCCCTTGAGTTGCACATCCATCATGACGCACTGGCTGTAGTTCGCGCTTCGGCGCCTGAACAACCCGCTATTCTGAACCGTCCGCACGCCGCAGCGCGCGCTGCCCGCTTTTTCGTAGAGAAGTTTCCGGGCAAGTCGCTCTATGCGGTGAAAGCGAATCCGTCGGCAGATCTGATCCGCATCCTGTGGGATTCAGGCGTAACGCACTATGATGTCGCTTCGATCGTCGAGGTGCGTCTGGTCCGCGAAACGTTGCCGGAAGCGACGCTGTGCTTCATGCATCCGGTCAAATCGCCGTCCGCGATCCGCGATGCATACCACAACTATGGTGTGCGCGTGTTCAGCCTCGATTCGCTTGAGGAACTGGAGAAGATCAAGGCGGCAACGGCCGATGCCGATGGCAACGTGCCCGAAGACCTGACGCTGTGCGTGCGCCTGCGCGTTTCGTCGGAATATTCGGAACTGAGCCTTGCATCGAAGTTCGGTTGCGATCTGACCAATGCCGCTGAACTGCTGCAGGCAACCCGCCAGGTGGCAGATTCGCTCGGCATCTGCTTCCACGTTGGCAGCCAGTCGATGAGCCCGCACGCTTATGTGCAGGCGCTGGAGCGTGTTCGTGCGGCGATTGTGGATGCCTCGGTGCTTGTTGACATCATCGATGTCGGCGGCGGCTTCCCGTCGATCTATCCCGGCATGGAACCCCCGCCGCTGGAGGATTACTTCGGCGTGATCGATCGCACCTATGAATCGCTGCCGGTTTCGTACTCGGCCGAACTGTGGTGTGAGCCGGGCCGTGCGCTGTGCGCAGAGTATAACTCGATGATCGTGCGTGTTGAACGTCGTCGTGGGTCTGAACTCTACATCAACGATGGTGCCTATGGCGCACTGTTCGATGCCGCTCACGTAGGCTGGCGCTTCCCTGTGCGCGTGCTGCGCGATCAGGTCGCCAATGACGAGGCTGAGGTCGAACTGGAGCCATACAGCTTCTACGGCCCTACCTGCGACGATATGGACCACATGGAAGGTCCGTTCGAACTGCCGGTGGACGTGAAAGTGGGCGACTACATCGAAGTCGGGATGCTCGGCGCTTATGGTGCTGCCATGAAGACTGCGTTCAACGGCTTCGGCGCAACCGATGTGTTCGAAGTGTCAGACGAGCCGATGGCCAGTCAGTACCGTGGCGACCGCCGCGATCCGCGCGTGTCAGACAACGTGGTGTCGCTTCGCTGATTTCCTGCGCTTCGAGGTGAATTGAGGAAAGGCCCTGCCGCGAGGCGGGGCCTTTTCCTTTTGCGGTCAGAACCCGATGAACCGTGCGGCCTCGTCAACGCTCTTGCGGTTGCTGACCACGGCATTGGCCGGAAAGCCCGGGTCGGGCCAACCCAGCGCGACCGCCTTCATGATCACCTGATCGTCGGGAATGCCTGCATGTTCACGCACCACCGGAGATTGCATGATACCCTGCGAGTTGATCACGCAGCCAAGTCCTCGTGACCATGCAGCGTTAACCAGCGCGGTCGTCACCGCGCCGCAATCGAAGGCGGTGTCATCGCTACCTGACAGTTCGCGATCATAGGCCACGATCACGCAGACCGGTGCATCGAACTGACGAAAGCCGCGCAGCACCCAGTCCTGCCGGGCCGCAGCATCATCGCGCGCAATGCCCATCACGCCAAACAGCTGTTTGGCAACTTCGACCTGCCGCTCGCGGTGAACTCCGGCGAAAGGCTCGCCCCGGCGGAACTCACGGCTGTCAGGCTCGCCCGCTAATATGCGCTCGGTATTGCCCTTGCGAATGCGGTCCAGCGGTTCGCCAGTGATGATGTGGAAATGCCACGGCTGCGTGTTCATCGATGTGGGTGCGCGCATCGCCAGCGTCAGTATTTCTTCGATCAGTTCGCGGGGAACCGGCTTTTCGAGATAGCCCCGGATCGAGCGGCGGCCGAGGACCACTTCATCAAAAGTCTGCGCAGGCATGATCTCTCCCGGAATTAACTGTCCGGTTAAAGTTAGCGCAGGTTGCACGAAAGGCAAGTCGAATGAAAAAGCCCTCCCGGTGAGGGGAGAGCCGTTTCATTTCAGCGATGCGGCCGGTTCAGGCAGCGCGCTGCAGTTCCAACTCCATACGCTGCCAGATTTCCACCAGCGCCCCCGCCAGTTCGTCCATCATCGCTTCGGTGTGCGAGGGTCCGGGCGTAAACCGCAGGCGCTCAGTCCCGCGTGGGACGGTGGGGTAGTTGATCGGTTGCACATAGACGCCGTATTCGGCGAGCAGGATGTCGGCGATCTTCTTCGCGCGGACAGGATCACCGACCATCAGCGGAACGATGTGCGTGGTCGAAGGCATGACGGGCAAGCCTTGGTCTGCGAAGGCCTTTTTCAAATAGGCAGCAGCGGCCTGCTGACCTTCACGCTCGACGCTTGATGCCTTGAGATGGCGGACAGATGCGAGAACACCCGCAACCAGCACCGGCGAAAGCGAGGTCGTGAAGATGAAGCCGGGAGCATAGGAGCGGATCACGTCGATGATCTTGCGATCAGCGGCGATATATCCACCCATCACGCCAAACGCCTTGCCCAGCGTGCCCTCGATGATGTCGATACGGTGCGCAGCCTCATCACGGTCAGTAATGCCGCCACCGCGCGGGCCATACATGCCAACGGCATGGACCTCGTCGATGTAGGTCAGCGCGTTGTATTTCTCTGCCAGGTCACAGATCGTGTGGATCGGAGCAACATCGCCGTCCATCGAATAGACCGATTCGAACGCGATCAGCTTGGGCACGTTCGGGTCGGTCTCGGCGAGCAGTTCTTCGAGGTGCTCGACATCGTTGTGACGCCAAACTTTCTTTTCCGCACCGGAATTGCGGATGCCCGCAATCATCGAAGCGTGGTTCAACTCGTCAGAAAAGATCACGCAACCCGGTAGGATCTTGGCCAGCGTGGAAAGCGTGGCATCGTTCGAGACGTAGCCCGATGTGAACAGTAACGCGCCTTCCTTGCCGTGCAAGTCGGCCAGTTCCGCCTCAAGCTCGATATGGTAGTGCGTGTTGCCACCGATGTTGCGCGTGCCGCCAGAACCGGCGCCAACATTGTGCAGCGCTTCTTCCATCGCGGCGATCACCTTGGGGTGCTGGCCCATGGCGAGGTAGTCGTTCGAGCACCAGACAGTGATCGGCTTTGGCCCGTTGTGCCCGGCAAAGCAGCGCGCGTTGGGGTATGCGCCCTTGTTGCGCAGGATATCGATGAAAACGCGATAGCGACCTTCGGAGTGCAGACGCTCGATTGCTGAATCAAAAACCTGATCGTAATTCACCCCGCCGCTCCTTCCTGCAACAGGGACGCCAACTTGTTTCATTGGCCCGTCCCTTTGGCCCGATCCCTTTGGGCCACCCGGCGAATGGGCGGCTTCTACGCTTGTTGAACCCGCATTGCCAGTATCATTTAGGGTAAGGACAATTTGACATAACTGCACGAACGGGCGGGTTAATGCTGTGGCAGTTTTGCCCCTGATCCGGGTTCAGGCACGATGCCGAAAGTTGCGGCATTCTCTTGCACCCAGTCAGCGTCGTGGGAAGGCAACAGCACCAAAGCATTGTTACGCTCTTTCAAGGCTTTGAGTCCCTTTAGCCAACCTATGACGGCGGGGCGATCTTCTGGCACGAGAATATCCGACACGAGCCGCGAGCGCGGCGTTGCTCGTTCGAAATTCGGGGCAAGCGATGCAGTATCTCCGGTGAAGATATACTCCCGGCCACTGGCAAGCTGCACGTAGATCATCTGAGATGCAGGCGTGTGGCCCGGTGTCTGGATCACCACGACGCCGGGCGCGACAGCCTCAATGGGGCCAAGGTCCCTCGTTTTTGCTATGTGGCTGCCATTTTCGCGCCAAAGTGCGTTGATGCCCCCAAGCATTCCCGGCGTAATCAGAGCTTTCCCCGCAATGTCATCAAACCGCGGATGATCCAGAAAGCGTCCCACATGATCGACGTGGGCATGGCTGAACAGGATCAGTTCGGCCCGGTCCATCCAGCCATCGACAACTGCCATCCCGGCCTTGTTGTAGCGTGTAAAGCCCATCGCTTCGGCATCGGTGGGGGAAAGCCCAGGGTCGAGCAGAATGCCGCCTCCGGGCGTTTCGATCCGCCATGCGATGACGCCCGACGTTACATGCCGCAGACCGGTGCCTGCCGCCAGCGAAGCCGACGGAATGCGGCGGGTGGCCAACGTGATGCCCGTCGGTTTGGCGCCGCGCTCTGCATTGGCAGCAGCCCGCAGCGCTGCGATGTCAAACGGCCGTGCCGGAACGCCGCGTGGCCCGGCATTCACCAGCAACCAGTAATAGGCGATGCCGACCAGCAGCAGCAGGGCGATCACCGTTTTTGAAAATCGACCCACCGCCCGGCCCCCGCTCCGCGAAATCGGCTTCAGAATACTGCGACGCGGCCAAGGCCGTGTGCTTCGAGCATAGGCTTTAGCCGGTTAACCTCGTCTCCGCCACGGGTGAACAGCGCCAGATCGGGTGCGCGCCGTTCCCAGCTTTGCCCCTCGGTCAGAAATGCAATGCGGTGCGCGATTCCATCGGAGCCATCGATGAATGCAACGCCGGGGCCGAACGCCTGTGCCAGTTCCGCTTCGATGAGCGGGAAATGCGTGCAGGCCAGCACGACCGTGTCGACATTCTCACCACCAGGTTGCGCGCGGAGGGCAGCGGCTGCGCGCAGATAAACCTCAGGGTCGACCGAATCACCGCGTAGCTTGGCCTCGGCAGCGGCGACCAGTTCGGGAGCGCCGTGGCGTAGCAAGCGCTTGTCGGCGGCGAATTCGGCCTCCAGCCGGTCAACATAGCTTTGGCGGATCGTCGCTTCCGTGCCGAGCAGGCCAATCACGCCTGTCTGCGTAATGGCTGCGGCCGGCTTGATCGCGGGAACGGTTCCGACAATCGGAACTTCCAGCACTTCACGCACTGAAGCCAGCGCGATGGTCGATGCCGTGTTGCAGGCGATGCAGACGAGGCGAGGGTGCAGGCGCTCGGTCAAACGGCCAAGCAGCCCGGAGACGCGCGCGGCAATCTGCGCCTCAGACTTTGCGCCATAGGGCAGCCCCGCATTGTCCGCCACATAGATTACCGGAGCCTGAGGCAGCAATTTGCGCACCTTGCGCAGCACAGAAAGCCCGCCAACGCCCGAATCGAACAGGAGCAGCGGGGCGGCGGGATCAATCGAAGGGGCGGGGTTTTGGGCTGTCATCTGGTGGGGCTTGTATCGGTATTGGCTGCAAAATGGGAAGTGGCCTCTTTCGTTTGTCATGGAGTTGCGGATATGAGCAAGGCGTGGACACGCTTTTGCCTCTGCTCGTTGGCTATCTGCTGGGCTCGGTGCCCTTCGGCCTCATCCTCACCCGTTTGACCGGGGGAGGCGACCTGCGCGCCGTCGGTTCGGGCAATATCGGCGCGACCAATGTGTTGCGTACAGGCAAAAAGGGCGTTGCTGCCGCCACCCTGCTGCTGGACATGGGCAAAGGACTGGCTGCGGTCATGATTGCGCGCCACGTCTGGCCGGGGAGCGAGGCGCTTGCCGCGCTTGCTGTCGTGCTTGGTCACTGCTTCCCGGTCTGGCTGAAGTTCAAGGGCGGCAAGGGTGTAGCAACGATGATGGGCGTTTCGCTTGGCCTCGCCTGGCCCATCGGCTTGGCCTACGCCGTCGTGTGGTTGGGCGTTCTGTTCACCAGCCGCATTTCCTCGCTCGGCGGAATGAGCGCGGCCGTAGCTGCCCCGGTGGCTGCGCTTCTGCTTGGCCATGCGGCCTATGTGCCGGTGCTGGGCCTTCTGGCGCTGCTCGTGCTGTTTCTGCATCGCGAAAACATCGCCCGGTTGCGCGCCGGGACTGAACCCAGGGTTGGCAGCAAGACGTGAGCGAAGCGGCGCAGGCTACGCTTACGCGAGACGAGGCGTTCTCCCGCATCCGCCTGCTGCGTTCGCCCAACATCGGGCCGGTGAGCTATAACCAGCTGCTGCGGCGATTTGGCACGGCTATGGCGGCACTTGAGGCTCTGCCTGACCTCGCGGCACGGGGTGGTGCGCCTTATCGACCTGCAGCGGTTGACCGGATCGAGATTGAGGTGGCGGCGGTGCGCAAAGCCGGTGCGCGCTATCTGTTTCACGATGGTCCAGATTACCCGGCGCTGCTCTCTGCGCTGGAAAATCCGCCGCCGATCCTGACCGTGCGGGGCGATGCGGCCCTGCTGGCACGGCCATCGGTCGCGGTAGTCGGTGCGCGCAACGCCTCGGCGGCGGCGGTAAAGCTTTCGCGTGATTTCTCCATCGCATTGGCGGGGAGGGGCTACGCGGTCATCTCCGGCTTGGCCCGCGGGATCGATGCGGCCGCACATCGCGGCGCGCTTGCTGGCATGGCGGACGGCGGCGGCACCGTCGGTGTAATCGCCAGCGGCATCGATATCGCCTACCCGCCCGAGAACGCCGATTTGCAGGAGCAGGTCGCCAACGAAGGCCTGCTCATCGCCGAAATGCCACCGGGCACCGAACCGCTGGCCCGCCACTTTCCACACCGAAACCGCATTATCGCCGGGCTGGCCACAGGCACGCTGGTCGTAGAAGCCGCACCAAAGTCCGGCTCGCTGATCACGGCAAGGCTGGCGGCAGAATCCGGGCGCGAGGTCATGGCCATTCCCGGCTCCCCGCTCGATAGCCGCTCGCAAGGCTGCAACCAGCTGATCCGCGAGGGCGCGATCCTTGTTCAATCGCCCGAGGATGTGATCGAACTATTGCTCGGCTTCGAAGGCCAGCCCCGCTCCACCTTTCGTGAGAGCGGGCCGGATTTCGCGGCAAGCGATGGGGAGGAGCCTGCAGACATCGCCGGGCTTCTCACACTGGCCCCGGTGGGCGTCGATGAACTTATCCGGCAAAGCGGGGCAAGCGCAGGGGCGGTACAGATGGCATTGCTTGAGCTGGAACTGGCGGGCCGGTTGACCCGCCATGCCGCCGGAAGGGTAAGTCTGTCTTCAAATTGACGTTCGAACGCTTGACGAACCCAGCCGAACGTCCCCACCCTCGCGCACACGTACACGTAAGGACTGCTTTTTCAGATCATGCAGCTTGTCATTGTTGAATCTCCGGCCAAGGCCAAGACCATCGAGAAGTAGAAATGTACGGCGACAAAGCGTCGCGCGTGAAGGCTATCACCGATGCGGCCAAGTCCGCCGATCGCCTGATCCTCGCAACTGACCCTGACCGTGAGGGTGAGGCAATTTCGTGGCATGTGAGGGAGTTGCTGAAGAAACGTAAGGTGCTTCCTAAGGAAGTGGAACGCGTTACCTTCAACGCGATCACCAAGCAGACCGTGACCGACGCGATGAAGCGTCCGCGTGAACTCGATCAGGATCTGATCGATGCCTATCTGGCCCGCCGTGCGCTCGACTACCTGTTCGGATTTACACTCTCTCCGGTCTTGTGGCGCAAGCTGCCCGGCGCAAAATCGGCAGGCCGTGTGCAATCGGTGGCGCTACGCCTGATTGTTGAGCGTGAGCGTGATATTGAAGTGTTCCGTGCACAGGAATACTGGTCGGTCATCGCCCGGCTCGAACAGGGCGGCACCGAGTTTGCCGCGCGCATGGTCAAGTTCGACGGGCAGAAACTCGACAAGCTGACACTGGGCGACGAAGGCGCGGCGCTGAAGGCCAAGGCTGTGGTTGAGGCAGGTACCTTCCGCGTCGAAGAGGTTGAAACCAAGCCGACCCGCCGCAACCCTTATCCGCCGTTCACCACCTCCACGCTCCAGCAGGAGGCTGCGCGCAAGCTTGGCTTCGCAGCCAGCCACACCATGCGCGTGGCGCAAACGCTTTATGAGGCCGGCGCAATCACCTATATGCGTACCGATGGCGTACAGATGGACCCAAGCGCCATTTCCGCCGCGCGCAAGGCCATCTCGGACCGGTATGACGGGCACTATCTTCCCGAAAAACCCCGTCATTACGAGACGAAAGCCAAGAATGCTCAGGAAGCACATGAAGCTATCCGGCCAACCGAATTCACCAAGGATCGCTACGGTTCGGGCGATGAAGCGCGGCTTTATGACCTGATCTACAAGCGCGCGATGGCAAGCCAGATGGCCTCTGCCAATATCGAGCGCACCAGCGTGACTCTGCGTGATGGCACCGGGAAGCATGAACTGCGGGCAACTGGTCAGGTGGTGAAGTTCCCCGGGTTCCTCGCTGTTTACGAAGAAGGCCGCGATCAGAAGGCCGATGGCGACGATGAGGACGCAAACCTGCTGCCCGCGTTGAACAAGGGTGATACCCCGGCAAAGCGCGGCGTCGATGCCACGCAGCACTTCACCCAGCCACCGCCGCGCTATTCCGAAGCAAGCCTTGTCAAGCGCCTTGAGGAACTGGGGATCGGGCGGCCGTCGACATACGCGTCCACGCTGCAGGTGTTGAAAGACCGCAACTACGTCCGTACCGAGAAAAACCGTTTCTTTGCAGAGGAATCGGGTCGACTCCTCACCTCATTTCTCGAACGATTTTTCGCCCGTTACGTCGCCTATGAATTCACCGCCGGAATGGAGGATGAGCTTGACGATGTCTCGGGCGGGCGCGCCGAATGGAAGAAGGTGCTCGCCGCGTTCTGGTGCGATTTCAAACCCAAGTCCGACGAGGTTATGGAGAAGAAGCCGAGCGAGGTAACGGCTGAGCTTGACGAATTTCTCTCCGATTACCTGTTCCCCCCGCGTGACGATGGCTCCGATCCGCGTCTCTGCCCGAAGTGCGAGGCAGGGAGGTTGTCGCTGCGCGGCGGCCGTTATGGTGCGTTCGTTGCCTGCTCTAACTACCCTGAGTGCAAGTACACCCGTAAGTTCGCTCAGCCAGGCGGGGCCGAGGGTGAGGGCGCAGAAGACGGCGTGCTGGGCAAAGACCCGGTCACCGACCTTGAGGTTGTGCGCAAAGCAGGTCGCTTCGGCCCCTACATCCAGTTGGGTGAGGGCAAGGAAGCCAAGCGTGCCTCGATCCCCAAGGACATCGGCGAGATGGACCTCGAATGGGCGCTCAAGCTGCTGTCATTGCCGCGCGAGGTTGGCACCCATCCCGAAAGTGGCAACCCGATCTCTGCCAATATCGGTCGCTATGGTCCGTACCTTGTCCATGATGGCAAGTATGCGCGGCTCAAGAGCACGTCGGAAGTGTTCGAAACCGGTATGAACGCCGCCGTGATGCTGCTTGCGGCGGCGGCTGCCGGTGCAGGTGGCCGTGGCGGCCGTGTAGCCGCAGAGCCGCTCAAGGTGTTCGGCGCGCACCCGGTTTCGGGCGGGGAGATCAAGCTGATGGCGGGGCGCTATGGTCCCTACGTCACCGATGGCACCACCAACGCCACGCTGCCCAAGGACAAGCAGCCCGAAACGCTGACCGAAGAAGAAGCGGTCACGCTGATCAACGAGCGTGCGGCCAAGGGACCAGCCAAGGGCAAGAAGAAAGCACCCGCCAAGAAGGCTCCGGCCAAGAAAGCCGCACCAAAGAAGGCTGACGCAGAAAAGGCCGCGCCCAAGAAGGTGCCGACAAAGAAGGCAGCTGCCAAAAAGGCTCCCGCCAAAAAAGCGGAATAATCCGCCAGCGCTATTGCACTGCGTTCGAACTGGCGGGATTCCGCAAGTTCGGACGCAGGCGGTAGAGCCAGTATTCGCGCGTGCCGAGGGTGTATCGGGCGTATCGCTCGTATGCCTGCGTCAGCCCCTTATTCATCACCGCGCGCGTCTCAAGATTGGGCAGGTAGAGCTTCTGCGGTGCCCACATCAGGATCACGTCGGGCCGATTGGCAAGGATGCGACGGACCTCGGCTGCCGGGTCCATGCCCACGGCGGTGGATTCAATGAATGTGTTGAGGTGGTTGGGGAAGATGCGCGTTGTTGGCAGGCAGGTCGGGATCGTGCGGTAGAATGCCAGTTCGCCTTCATAAATGAACAGGCAGCCGCCACGCATCTCCTGGGAAATCAGCGCGCTCATTTCCGCGTACTGCGTTGCTGTACCATGTCGCCAGACCTGATAGATTGGCACCACGGTACCCGCCAGCGCTGCAAAGCCGAGCAGGAAACGCCCGTACCAGCGCTCGCCGGGTTGCGCTCGCGCCAACGCAGGTGCTGCAAGAACACACAGTGGCACCAGCAGCGGCGTGACATAGTGATCGTACCACGTGCCGAACAGTAGAAAGCCGAGGCAGGCAACCACGCCCCAGATCTTCAACATGCTGTGCGAGCGCGGCCACAAACCACCCGACGTGTCGAACATCCTTGGCGCACGAAAAATCGCCAGCCACACCGGTAGCAGCGCCGCGCATTCCTTGGCCAGTCGGCCATAGGACCGCGCGCCGTCCGAGCCTCGCTCGAAGATCGAGATAAAGTTGGCGTAGATGAAGGCATCCAATTGCCCGATCCCGGCATACCACGCGATGGCCGCAAGCGTCGGCACCAGTGCCACGGTGACCCACAGCAGCGCCACTGCGGCAAGGCGGCGTATGGTCCAGATGTCCGCAAAGCCCCGTGCCAGAAGCATCAGGCCGAATGCAGCGCCTTCAAATATCACGGTGTACTTGATCTGGATGGCAAGTCCCAGCAGCAACATCACCGCACAACCGCGAGCGACCAGCGCCTTGTCCTCGTTGCGCTTCATCGCATCGACCACGATCAGGGCGGCAACTGCAACCAGCAGGTTGTAGAACACCGGAGCCTGACCCATCCCGGCGTTGAAGGCGGGCATGAACAGTACATAGGCCACCCCTGCTTGCCATGACGCTGCTGGGGATGCGATCTCACGGGCCAGCCGAGAGATCGCCAGTGCCGTGCCAGCCGTCGCCAGCGCCGCGCCGAACTGGTAGGCCAGCAGCGCATCGCCGGGCAAGGCGACAAAGGCCTCGTAAAGGACAAACAGGCCAACTGGCTTGCGGTCCCATATGTCGACGTAGGGCACGGCCCCATGACCCATACGTTCGGCAACGAACAGGTAGAACTGCTCGTCGATGTGAACGATCGGGTTTCCGAACAGGAAGCTGCGCGTGATCAGGAACAGACCAAGGTAGGCGAGTGCCAGAAGCAGCGACGAAGGCAATCTTTGCAACTTCACGGCGGACGGCAGCGGAGGGTGTCCGATAGAAGTCGGAACCGCCACGGGGCCACCATTGGACGGGGTGATCGCACCCGCTTCGTTCATTCCCGCACTCCGTTGCTATGGCATTCGGAGGCCTAACGGATGGCGCGCCGGAACCCTTCGTGATGTGACTAGGCTCGCATCATGAACGAATGCTGTCACATTCCTGACAGCAGTGTTGCAAAGCCGACAAACAGTCCAGAAATTAAGCCAGGATCACCGGCGTCGAAGAAAATCTCCGAGCGCTTTGGCGGCGGCAACATGGCCTGCGCGGTTGGGATGAACAGGAATGCCATCGCCCTGAGGCGCAGTCATCCCGTTGCTCCACGGCTCTGCCGAACACGGTCCATGGCTGCGTGAAAGATCGGAGAACTTGAATACTTTAGCTTTCTCGGCCCTCGCGACTCGCGCGGTAATCTTCGCCAATCGCTTCGCCGCCGCCTGACTTTGCTTAAGGCGTTCGTCGGTGATGGGAACTGCCGGGCAGGCTCCGTTGGGCGGTAGGACAGTGATGTAGTCCACAAACACTACTCGCGCTGCTGGGGCACGGTTGCGAATGGCACCCACAATGCGCCGCATCCGCTCTTCATCGCCGTGCCATTCCGCTTCGCTCACTTCGCGCCACTTCTGGCAGCGCTGGTCAGGCATGGTCATCTGTTCGCACGCGGCGGCAAAGATGTTACCGACAAAGGCCACATCGTTGCCGCCGATTGTCACGGTGACCAGCTTCGTTTTCGCATCGACGCTGTCGATCTGCGGCGCAACCTCGTTCCACGGCCCCAGCACATGATGTGTGGTCGCGCCGCTGCAAGTCGCATCGACGAGGTCCAGCCCCAGTTCCTTGGCCAGCAGGTTCGGATAGTTCAGCGTCCCACGCCCGCAGCGTTGCGGCGTACCAGGCGTGTTTGGCCCAACCCCTGGCCCCGCCGCAAACGAGCTGCCCATAGCGACGTAGCGGTCACCAAAAGCAGGCGGGGAAGGCTTGGCCGCCAGCGATGCCGAAGCCAGCGCGACAACGGCAGAACACAGTGCAAGCCGCATCACTTCACCCACTCAAGCCCGATTTCTTCGTAGATTTCCTTGGCATCGGCCCAGTTTTCGTCGACCTTTACGTGCAGGAACAAATGCACCTTGGTATCCAGCAATTGCGCCAGTTCCTTGCGCGAAGCCTCGCCAATCGCCTTGATCTTCGCGCCGCCTTTGCCAAGCACGATCGGGCGCTGGCTTTCGCGCGCAATCACGATCTGCTGGTGAATCTCGATCGACCCATCCTTGCGCGTCAGATACTTTTCTGGCCGCACCGTGCTGTCATAGGGCAGTTCATCGTGAAGCTGCCGGTACAACTGTTCGCGCGTGATCTCCGCCGCCAACAGGCGCTCGCTCGCATCGGAAACCTGATCTTCGGGGTAGTGCCACGTCGCATCGGGCATCAGGGCCGCCAGACGCTGCTTCAGTTCGGGCACGCCATCGCTTGTCAGCGCCGATACGAAGAACACCTCGTCAAACTGCGCTTCGGTCGTCAGCGCTTCGGCCATCACCAGCAACGGCTCTTTGGGCGTCGAATCCACTTTGTTCAGCACCAGAATCTTGCGCTCGGGCCGGTCCTTCAGACTGGCGAGGATTGGTTCGAGGTAATCGCGCTTCTTCTTGCGCGCATCCACCACCAGCAGGATCGCATCGGCCTCCTGCGCTCCGTCCCACGCAGCACTCACCATCGCGCGGTCAAGCCGGCGCTTCGGTTCGAACAGGCCCGGCGTATCGGCAAGGATGATCTGCGCCCGATCATCGCCAATATCTTCCAGCGCAATGCCCATAAGCCGCGCGCGCGTCGTCTGCGCCTTGGCCGAGACGATCGCCACCTTCTGCCCCACCAGAGCATTCACCAGTGTCGATTTGCCCGCATTCGGCGCGCCAAGAACGGCCACGAGGCCACATTTTTCGGTCATAAATCCAATTCTCTGAAAATCCGAGGCCATAGTAGGCGAATTGCGCGTCAGCCGTAAGCCTGCATGAACGCGCTGGCAGCGGCAGTTTCGGCTTCCTGCTTGCTCGATCCGGTAGCGCTGGCTTCGCCGACGCCCTTGACCTCGACCGAGACCGTAAATTTCGCAGCATGGTCCGGCCCCTCACGCGCGATCAACGCATAGACCGGAGGCTTGCGCCGGTTGCCCGCCGCCCATTCCTGCAACGCCGCCTTGGGATGCTTGCGCTGTCCGGTGCCCGAAGCCATCGGCTTGTCCCACAGCTTGCGCACGAACACGCGCGCCGCATCAAACCCGCGCTCGACAAACAACGCCCCGATCAGCGCTTCCATCACGTCGCCCAGAATGTTGTCGCTCTGCGCGCCGCCATCGTCACGCGCTTGCTTGCCCAGCCTGATATGCAGGGGCAGAGCGATAGCGCGCGCAACGTCGGCGCACGTCTCGCGGCTGACCAGCGCGTTCAATCTCTGCGAAAGCTTGCCCTCGGCAGCGTCGCTCTTTTCATGCAACCAATCGGCAATCACCAAGCCCAGCACCCGGTCGCCCAGAAACTCCAGCCGCTGATAATCGCGCGCTTCACCCATCGATCCGTGCGTCAGTGCCTCCGCCCACAGATCAGGGCGTGCAGGGGCACTACCGGTCAACGCGGTTAGATATGCTAGGGCCTCGGCAGAAAGAGTGCTCAGAACGTGCCCCCAATCCTGTCCCAGCGGGCTGCGGTGAACCATGTCCATGGCAGGAACCAGTTCGCGCTGCCATCGGTCGACCACATCATGATTGCGGCCCGGCCAACAAGGTTATCCTGCGGCACCAGACCAATCCCGCCGCCCTCCATCGCCGGAAAGCGACTGTCGAGTGAGTTGTCGCGATTGTCGCCCATCAGGAACAGCTGGCCTTCGGGCACCAACACTGGCGCGGTCGTGTCGGCATCGCGCGGCCCTAGATCAAGCACGTTGTAACTCTTGCCTGTTGGAAGTGTTTCGCGGAACTGGGGGTAGTGGCAGGTCTGTCGACCGTCGGCCTCCGTTACCGCAAACTCGCGCGAGATGCAGTCGGTATTGGGCGTGACCGCAATCACGAAATCTTCGATCCGCTGCTTGGGCACTGCTTTGCCGTTCAGGTGCAGCACGCCGTCCTTCATCTGCACCGTATCGCCCGGCAGGCCGATTACGCGCTTGATATAGTCGATATCGTTGCCGGGAGGCGCCTTGAAGATGGCCACATCGCCGCGTTCCGGTTGCCCGGCAAAGAAGCGCTTAGGCAGCAACGGCGCGCTGAACGGCAGCGAATATTTGCTGTAACCATAAGGCCACTTTGCGGCGAGTAGATAGTCGCCGTTCTCCAGCCGGGGCAGCATCGATTCCGAAGGAATGTTGAAGGGCGAGAAAATGAAGCTGCGGAAGATCGCCACCACCAGCACCAGCTTGATCAGGAAGACGGGAAAACTGTCCTCTTTCTTCTCCTTTTTGATGGGAGAAGGGGCCGGTGGCGTGCTGCTGGCGTCGGGCGTGTCGTTCATCGTCGCGGTCATGTTGCTCGCAAGGCCCTTCGTCAAGTGTGTTATCATGTTAATACAGCCCTGAAATACGTCTGCAAAGCTTGCCCGTGGATGAACAGTTGGCTTGGCGAACCCGGCCTTAGCGGGCATTAGAACCATTACGCACTTGCGAAACGATGAGGATTGTCATGATCGATGCCCAAGCCGAACTCTTCTGGACGGCACTGGATGGCCTGCCCCGTCCGACGCTGAAAGACCTGTTTGCCGATCCCGAACGGCTCGCACGCTATTCTGCCACCGTCGATCTGCCGGGTGGCCCGATCATCTTCGATTGGTCAAAAACGCACCTCTCGCCTGAGGTCGAAGCGCTGCTTGGCTCGATTGCCGCAGCGATGGACCTTGAAGGCCGCCGCGATGCGCTGATCAATGGCGAGAAAATCAACAACACAGAAGGCCGCGCTGCTGAACACACAGCGCAGCGAGGCATCGGTAAGGACACCAGCGTCGAGGAAGCCGCCGCACTCCACGCCCGGATGCAGATGCTGGTCGATGCCATACACGAAGGCGCCCTGGGCGAAGTCAACAGCCTCATCCACATCGGCATTGGCGGCTCAGCGCTAGGCCCGGCACTCGCGATTGACGCGCTGACGCGCGAAGGCGCGAAAGTTGCAGTCCATGTCGTTTCCAACATTGATGGCTGCGCGCTCGAAGCTGCGATGAAGGCCTGCGATCCGGCCACCACGATGATCGCCATCGCCTCGAAGACTTTCACCACGACCGAAACCATGACCAATGCTCATTCCGCGCTGGACTGGCTGCGCGATGGTGGCGTGTCCGACCCCTTCGGTCGCGTGGTCGCGCTGACAGCCGCGCCGGAAAAGGCCGTGGAATGGGGCGTGGATGAAACGCGCGTCCTGCCATTTTCCGAAACCGTAGGTGGACGCTACTCGCTCTGGTCGTCTATCGGCTTTCCCGTGGCAATTGCCCTTGGGTGGCAGGGATTTGCAGAGTTTCTCGATGGGGCCGCCGCGATCGACCGCCACTTCATCGACGTCGACCTTGCAGAAAACGTGATCGTCCGCGCGGCCTTTGCAGATCTCTATTACGCACAAGTCCGCGCCTGCCAGACCCGCGCAGTCTTCGCCTATGACGAGCGTCTGGCCCTGCTGCCCGACTATCTTCAGCAGCTCGAAATGGAGTCGAACGGCAAGCGTGTGCTGGCCGATGGCTCCCCGCTGACGCGCGCGAGTGCGCCGGTCACATGGGGCGGCGTCGGAACCGATGCGCAACACGCCGTGTTCCAGCTGCTGCATCAAGGCACGCACTTGATCCCGGTGGACTTCCTTGCAGTGAAGGTGCCGGGCCACGATCTCGATCCCGTCCACCACCAGATCCTGCTGTCGAATTGCTTCGCCCAAGGCGCGGCGCTCATGGCTGGATCGGCCTCTGACGATGGCGCGAGGGACTATCCAGGTGACCGCCCCTCGGCCACAATTCTGTGCGACGATCTGAATCCTGCCACGCTGGGCGCGCTAATTGCCTTCCACGAACATCGCACTTTCGTTTCGGCGGCCATGCTCGGCATCAACCCGTTCGACCAGTTCGGCGTGGAACTGGGCAAGGCCATTGCCAAACAGATCGACTCTGGTGAGGGCGAAGGCTTCGACCCCTCGACGGAAGCTTTGCTCGCGGCAGCCGGAATTGGTGAATAATCATAAGGTAACCTAACGGCTTCCCGTTAAAGCCTCTGGTCTTGCGCAAGGCCAGAGGCCATATGCTCGCTAGGACCAAGGAGCGCATATGGCTGACCAGCAATTCGACTACGACCTCTTCGTGATTGGCGCAGGCTCCGGCGGCGTCCGCGCCAGTCGCATCGCCTCCAGCCACGGCGCCCGCGTTGCCATTGCCGAAGAGTACCGGGTCGGCGGCACCTGCGTGATCCGGGGCTGCGTACCCAAGAAGTTGCTGGTCTATGGTTCGCACTTCGCCGAAGAATTGCAGGACGCAGCCAACTATGGCTGGACGGTCGAGAAGATGAGTTTCGACTGGCCAACGTTACGTGACGCGGTCCTGAAGGACGTTGATCGCCTCAACACCGCCTACACAAACACCCTCGAAACCAACAAGGTTGAACGCTTCCTCGAACGTGCCACCGTTACGGGACCGAACACGGTCAAGCTCGCGTCGGGCCGGGAAATCAGCGCGAAGTACATCCTCGTCGCCACCGGTGGATGGCCGGTTATGCCGGAATTTGAAGGCAGTGAACATTGTATCACCTCAAACGAGGTGTTCCATCTGGAGAGCCTGCCAAAGCGCGTGGTGATTTCCGGCGGCGGCTACATTGCAATGGAATTTGCGGGGATTTTCAACGCGCTGGGCTGTCACGTAACAATCGTGAACCGCAGCGAGACGATCTTGCGCGGCTATGACGAATCCATGCGCGACCGCCTGCTGCAGATCACCATGGCGCGCGGCATCGAGTACAAGTTCAACTGTCCGTTCGACCGCGTGGAAAAGCGCGAAGACGGCAGCTTTGATGTCTATGTCGGCAAGCAGCCCGACCCGCTCCACGCCGACGTCGTGCTGGTCGCCACCGGTCGCCGCCCGAAAACGGACGGCCTCGGCCTTGAAAGCGCCGGGATTGACCTCGGCTCACAGGGCGAAATTCCGGTCGATGACCACGGAAAAACCAGTTGCGACAGCATCTACGCCGTCGGTGACGTAACGAACCGCGTCCAACTTACCCCCGTAGCCATCCGCGAGGGGCAGGCCTTCGCTGACCGCGTGTTCGGCGGAAAGGACACGACAATCAGCTACGACTGCATACCCAGCGCCGTGTTCTCGCAACCGCCATTAGCGGGCGTTGGCATGACAGAAAGCCAGGCGCGGCAGGCCTATGGCAGCAACATCAAGGTCTACTCCTCAGACTTCCGCCCGATGAAGAACATCTTCGGCCACCGCCCTGAACGCGGCCTCTACAAAATGATCGTCGATGCCACGACCGAAAAGGTGCTTGGCATCCACATGATCGGCCCAGACAGCCCGGAAATCCTGCAAGCCGCCGCCATTGCCGTGAAGGCAGGCCTCACCAAGCAGGACTTCGATGATACGGTGGCGCTGCACCCTTCGATGGCGGAAGAACTTGTCCTGATGCGGTAATGCGTTACGGCGCAAGTATCTGAAAATACAAAGAAATTGCAGCACGTTGCGTCACAATTCTGGCGTGGCGGGCTGCAGTTTTTTAGGTCATCAGATTCCGGCAAACCATTGGTAACCGGAATGATCCTCCCAATATCCTCCCTTGCCGCCGTAAATGCCCGCCAAGGACGCCACGGCCTCGATCCGCATGATGTACTTCGCCTGCTTGTACCCTAGCGCGCGCTCCACCCGCAGTCGGATGGGCGCGCCGTGGCCAACGGGGAGGGGCTGGCGGTTCATCGTGTGGGCGAGGATTGTTTGCGGGTGCATTGCATCGATCAGGTCGATGCTTTCGTAATAGGGAATATCTGAGAAGTCGTCTGCACAATGAAAGACAATGTATTGTGCTTTATCGGAAAGTTTTGCCTGCCTCAGCAGCAGTGCCAGCGGCACGCCGGTCCATTCCCCGATCGCGCTCCACCCCTCCACACAGTCTTGCCGCGTGATCTGCGTGCGCTGCGGAGCGGCCTTTAGCTGGGCGAGGGTGAGCGTCATGGGCCGTCCGACCAGTCCGCCGATCTCCAGCTTCCAATCGGCGAAGCCATTGGCGACGTGGCTGGCATAGATTGGCGATTTCGGCAGGTAATTGCCGTTCACCCGGAACCGCGGAGACAGGTCTGCGCGGGTGAATTCGGGGGCGAGGGCGTTTCGATCCGTTACGAGACGCTGCCCTGTCAGCGATGCTTTTTCACCTAAAGTCAGTACCTTACGCACCGTTGGTGACGTTGTGATACGCTCACATCCGCTGAGCAAAAGCCCGCTTGCGCCGATCAAGGCACCGCGCCGGGAAATCATAACAAGTCCTTTCGCGCTGGCGGCAGCCTATACCATCCGGTAACTATTGAGCGCAATTCGTTGATCGGCCCTGCCAGCACCACCATCAGAAGATGGATGAAGATGAACGCACAAAATGCTGCAGCACATAGAAAATGTATGGATCGTGCAGACTGTCGCCCGCCGAAAATGTCCAGCAGGAACGGAAACGCGGCGTTCAAATTGGGGGACATTGTCATGCCGGTCAGGATAACTAACGGAATTAAAACGAAAATCACTCCGAGATAGGCAATCTTCTGTAGCGGGTTGTACGCCCGCGCGGCTTCGCCGGTAGGGAAGCGCAAGCGGGCGTGCTGCTTGATGTCTTGCCACAGATGGGATGGCTTCCGCTCTTCAGAAGTAAGCGCAAGGTCACGCGATATATGCTTGGAAAATAAGCTATAAAATAAAAGCGCCAGCAGCGATATCACCAGCATCCACGCAAAAAAGAAGTGCCACTGACGGCCTTCGGCAAGGCTGTAATAATTCGGGATCGTGAACAACGGCGGTATCGCCTTGGTGGAATAGGGGGTGTATCCTAGAAACCCGGTCGTCGGAATTTCAAGGCTACCCAGTTGCAGGAACCCCTCCTGCCCGCGCTTGCCGATCACCAGCCAGGGCTGATCGTAATTCGCGCCGAATTTGCCCCAGTAAAGCCTTGGATGCGCGTTGAAGATCGTTGCGCCGCTCATCAGCAAGGCGAAAATCGAGAGCGCGTTTAGCCAGTGCCAGATCCGCACGGGCAGGCGGGTGCGGTAGATGAGTTTTTGGGCATCGTCGGGCGGATTCTGCAACGTAACGGGCGAGGTTTCGGCATCCACGTTCAATCTCCGTTTCGCCTGTGCAGTCTGACACGCTTTGCAGGCATCGCAAACGATCATTTCGGTCGTTCAGGTGCATCTAGGTGCAGTTAGGTGCACTTCGGAACACCGTCCCTTTGAGAGAGCGTCATCAGGCTCAATCTGCTGTATTTCCGGGCACTTGCCAGCGCGATGCAGGATCGTGGAACCGGTCGCAGAGCTGCCCATGCGGCTTTGGCCACAAACCCCAGCTTCCGCCCGTTACTAACGACAGTGCGGTGGTCCCACGCATGGTCCCCGCGCCGCGCAACCTCACGCGCAATCTCGCCATAGATGCCCGCCGCTGAAAGGATCGCCCAGCGCTGCCGAGGCTTGAGCCGCGACGCACCGATGCGCGCTGAGCACTCGTGAATTTCCGCCGTCTTGCACATGCGCCCGATGATCCGCGTCAGGGCGGAGCGATAGTGCGGTTTCATCTGTTCGCCCGGAGGGATGTCTTCTTCGGCCAACCAATCCATCGGGATGTAGCTGCGATCAGCCGCGTCATCCTCCTCGATATCACGGGCGATGTTGGCTAGCTGGAAGGCGAGGCCGAGGTCGCAGGCGCGGTCGAGCGTATCTTCGTCCTCGGGAGAGACGCCCATGACCACCGCCATCATAACGCCCACCGCGCCAGCCACGTGCCAGCAGTAACGCATCAGATCAGCCTCGGAATGCGGTTGCCATTCGGCCGCGTCGAGGGCGAAGCCATCGATAACGTCACGCGCCATGTTGAGCGTGAGGCCGGTTTCGCGCACGACGAGGCCCAGCGCATCGAAGGCGGGATCGTCGGTCGGCTTGCCAGCAAAGGCCAGCGCGGTTTTCTCGCGCACCTGTGCAAGACGCTCAGCCGCGCCCGACTGGTCGCCCAGCGTGCCACCGTGGTCTTGCGCGTCGATGATGTCATCGCAGCGGCGGCACCAGGCGTAGAGCAGCCACACCCTTTCACGCGTTACGTTATCGAAAAGATGGCTGGCGATGGCGAAGCTTTTCGACCCCTTCAGGATCGATCTGCGGGCGTTAGTAACAAGGGTGGCGCGATCCTGCATAGGCTACAGGTCGTCAGCCTTCATAGCGAAAATCGGGGTGTGCGGAACGTGCGCTTCCATGCGGGCGAGCAGCAGATCGAGGTCAGGCTCGGCGATGATGATGTTCGCATGGGCGGGGCGGATGAAGCCCACGTCGATCATATGGCGGTTGAAGGCCAGCAGGTGATCGTAGAAGCCGAAAGCGTTGAGCAAACCCACCGGCTTGGCATGATAGCCAAGCTGCGCCCAACTGACCGCTTCCCACAGTTCGTCCATGGTGCCCACACCACCGGGGATGGTCAGGAAGCCGTCCGACAGATCGGTGAAGCGCTTTTTGCGATCGTGCATACCAGAGACAACGTGAAGTTCGGTGCAATCGTTGTTGGCGACTTCCGAATTGACGAGGCCTTCGGGGATGACGCCGATCACCTCGCCGCCTGCATCAAGTGCACCATAAGCAACAGCGCCCATCAGGCCGAGGCGTCCACCGCCATAGACCACGCCAATGCCGCGTCGGGCCAGTTCCTGCCCGATTTCGCGCGCGAGGGTAACGTAACGTGCGTCAGCAGGCGAGGCAGAGCCGCAATAGACGGCGAGGCGTTTCACAGAATGTCCTCCAGCATGAGTTTCGCGGTGGCTTTTGCAGAGCCTACCACGCCCGGAATTCCGGCGCCCGGATGGGTGCCCGCACCGACCAGATAGAAGTTCGTGATCGCATCGTCACGGTTGTGCGCGCGGAACCATGCGCTTTGCGTGAGCAGCGGTTCGAGGCTGAAGGCGCTGCCAAGGTGCGCGGACAGGTCGGTCTTGAAGTCTGCGGGGGCGTAATGGAATTTCGTTACGATACGCGAATGGATGTCCGGGATGAGGCGGCGGCCAACCTCGTCGAGGATGCGCTTTTCGAGGATCGGGCCGACCTGATTCCAGTCGATCGGCAGCTTGCCCATGTTGGCCACAGGGACCAGCGCATAGAACGTGCTCTTGCCTTCCGGGGCCACCGAAGGGTCGGTCACGGTCGGGTGGTGAAGGTAGATCGAGAAATCTTCAGGCAGAACGCCGTGGGTGTAGATATCGTCCAGCAGGCCTTTATAGCGCGGACCGAACAGGATCATGTGGTGCGGGATGCCGGGCCACGTGCCTTCAAGGCCGAAGTGAACGACGAAAAGGCTGGGGGAATAACGCTTCTTGCCTAGGGACTTGGCACGACGCTGCGCGTGGGTATTGTCGGGCATCAGATCGCGATAGGAATGCATGATATCGGCGTTTGAGGCGACGGCATCGAATTTGCCGGACCAACCGCTTTTGGTTTCAACGCCCGTCACCCGCGTGCCCAGTGTTTCGACATGGACGACAGGATCGCCCATGCGCACTTCGCCGCCGATGCGCTGGAAGTGCGTGACCATGCCTTCGATCAGACGATTGGTGCCGCCCCTGGCCCACCAGACGCCGCCGTCCTTTTCCAGCTTGTGGATCAAGGCGTAGATGGCGCTGGTGGTCATCGGATTGCCGCCGACCAGAAGACTGTGGAAGCTGAACGCTTCGCGCAGCTTCTCGCTTTTCACATAGCTCGACACGACCGAATAGACCGAGCGCCATGCCTGATAGCGGGCGAGCGACGGGGCAGCTTTGAGCATACTGGCGAAATCGAGGAACGGGACGGCCCCCAGCTTTCGGTAGCCTTCCTCGAAAACACCTGCAGAGTATTCGAGAAAGTCTTCATATCCCGCGACATCTTGCGGATTGATCTTCGCGATTTCGGCCTTCAGGCTGGCATCGTCGTTCGAATAATCGAAGTTGGTGCCATCGGGCCAGTTGAGGCGGTAGAATGGCATGACCGGCATGAGGTCTACGTCATCTGACAGGCGGTGGCCCTTGAGTGCCCAGAGTTCTTCAAGACACGAAGGATCAGTAATGACGGTGGGGCCGGCATCAAAGGTAAAGCCATCCTTCTGCCAGTGGTAAGCGCGGCCACCCGGCTTGTCGCGTGCTTCGATCAACGTGGTTTGCACGCCGCCGGATTGCAGCCGGATGGCAAGGGCGAGGCCGCCGAATCCTGACCCAATTACACAAGCACGCTTCATGTTCTGGTTCCTGGGTGCGAAAGGTGTTTGGGCCGCGCGCCGAGGCCGGTGAGCACGCCGAGCGCGCGGGTGATGGGGAGCGGCGGCTTTCCAGCAAGAATCCGCGCCTTGTCGAGCGTGGTGCTGCGGCCGGCGTAGAAGCGTTCGATCAACCCGTGGCGCAGGCTGTAGAACCGTTCAAGCACGCGATAGCGCAAGTGCGGTTCTGCCCCTGCGAACAGAAGTGCGGACAGTGCGCGCAAATAGGCGGACTGCTTCCAGTGCTTGCGCGACCAAGCCTCGCTGAACTGGGCGAGAGCCTCGCCGCTCAGATCCTGCTGCCGGGCAAGGGCGAGAGCATATTTTACCGCTTCGGGGAGCGAGTAGCTGGTGACGGCCTGAAACAGGCCTGCACGGACGCCAGCGCGCGCCACGTTGCCGCCGCTCGACCGCCAGAATGCGCCGAAATCGCCGCCCGCGACGACCGGTAGCACGCCCTGTTCCTCATCAAGCACTTCGGCAACTTGCCAGCCCTGTGTGGCAACGTATTCATCAATCCGGGTGCGGATGGCGGCGACATCGAGCGCGGGGCCATCGGCATAATAGGTGTCTTCGACGAATATCTCGTCGGCTGCGAAGGGCAGGGAGTAGACGAAGCGGTAACCATCGATCTGTTCGACCGTGGCGTCCTTGACGATGGGGGCATCTAGGCCATGCGGAGCTTGGAGGCGGAAGCGCCGGCCGACGAATTTCTGCCAACCTCCGGTGAGGTCACCGACATGGCGAAGGCCGCGCGCGTCTATCACTGCCCCGGCTTCGATACGGGTGCCATCTGACAGCGTGGCAGTGGTGGCGCTGCAGGCGAGCGCTCTGACGCCGGTGACAATGGCATCGGCAGCGAGGCGTTCACGCACGATCCGGTCAAAGCGGGCTGATGTGATCGAATAGTAGCTGGTATTCAGGCGTCGTTCGAATTGCGGGAATTTCACCGTATAGTCAGGCCAGGCCGCAACAATCATGCCATCAAGCAATTGGCGTCCAGCTTTGCCAATGTCGGTCCCGAAGAAGGACCAGACGTGATGGCCGCCGATATTATCGGTCTGTTCGACAAGGATAATCGAAAGCTCGGGCCGGGCCTGCTTCAGGGCCAGCGCAACCAGCCCACCTGCCAGCCCGCCTCCAAGGATCGCGATATCGCAATTGCGCAAACTCATGCCACAGCGCTTAGGAGTATGCGGTTGCCGGTGCAACCACAGGCTTGTGGCTTGGCGAACGACCCGTCAGAAAGGGCATGTGGCTTGGCGAACGACCCGTCAGAAAGGGCATGGACGGGATGGGGATCAATGACGCATGAAAATGGAACTGCTGCCGGATCGCGCCGGAAAGATTGCAGCGGCGGGCGTGGCGCTTGGCATCGTCATCATCCTGCTGGGGATGCACCGCCCGCCGATTTGCGAGTGTGGCACGATCAGGCTGTGGCAGGGCGTGGTGGAATCTGCCGAGAACAGCCAGCAGATTGCAGACTGGTACAGCTTCAGCCACGTGATCCACGGTTTTTTGTTTTACGGCGCAGCGCATCTTCTGTGGCGGCGGTTTGGGTTGCAGACCCTTTCGCCGCGCTGGGCATTGGCGTTGGCGGTTCTGGTCGAGGGAGCGTGGGAAATCCTTGAGAACTCGCCGATCATTATTGACCGCTATCGTGCGGTGACGGTCTCTTGGGGATATTCCGGGGACAGCGTGCTGAATTCGTTCGCAGACATGGCTTTCATGAGCCTTGGCTTTGTGTTTGCGGCGCGGGTTCCGACGATGGTGACGGTGGGTGTGGCTTTGGCGTTTGAATTGTTCACGCTGGCGATGATCCGCGACAATCTGGCGCTCAATGTGCTGATGCTGGCCTATCCGCTGGAATCTGTGCGGGAATGGCAAGCGGCAGGATAGAACACTGCGCCAATTTTCCCAGACGCTGGTTGCTCGTGGTCACAAATCTGCTTAATAGAGCGGCATACCCCGGGGAGCCTGTGTTGGCTGAGAGGGGCTGGTCACGCAGCCCGACCCGTCGAACCTGAACCCGTTAGCACGGGCGGAGGGAGGGAGGCCTGCTGATCCATGTTGAAAGCCTGCGCTTCCCCAATGTGAAGGTGGCGATGCGTGAGATTTCGCTTGAGCCTTCGAGCGGTGAGCCGGCCGTGCGGGTTTACGATACGTCGGGGCCGTTTACCGATACCCGCGCGACCATCGATATTGCCGCTGGCCTGCCACAGCTGCGCCGTGACTGGATCATGGCGCGGGGCGATGTTGAGGATTACGCCGCGCGCGAAATCAAGCCTGAGGACAACGGCCTGAAGGGTCCTGACCGTTCGGCGGGGGTCCCGGCCTTCCCTAATGTTGTGAAGCGTCCTCTGCGCGCCAAGGCAGGGCAGAACGTCAGCCAGATGCACTATGCGCGCAAGGGTATCATCACGCCCGAGATGGAATATGTGGCCATCCGCGAAAACCTTGGCCGCAAGCAGGCCAAGGAAGCGTTGGTGCGCGATGGGCAGGATTGGGGGGCGTCCATCCCCGATTACGTAACGCCAGAATTCGTGCGCGATGAAGTGGCGCGTGGTCGGGCGATCATTCCTTCGAACATCAATCACCCCGAATCCGAACCGATGGCGATTGGCCGCAACTTCCTGGTCAAGATCAACGCCAACATCGGCAACTCCGCCGTGGCGTCTGACGTGGCCAATGAAGTGGACAAGATGGTCTGGTCGATCCGCTGGGGTGCGGACACAGTGATGGACCTCTCGACCGGGCGCAACATCCACGACACGCGCGAATGGATCATCCGCAACAGCCCCGTGCCGATCGGCACCGTGCCGATCTATCAGGCACTGGAAAAGGTTGGCGGCGTGGCCGAAGACCTGACGTGGGAAGTGTTCCGCGATACGCTGATCGAACAGGCCGAGCAGGGCGTGGACTACTTCACGATCCATGCGGGCGTGCGCCTGCCCTACATCCCGCTCGCGGCCAAGCGGATGACCGGGATTGTCAGCCGTGGCGGATCGATCATGGCCAAGTGGTGCCTTGCGCATCACAAGGAGTCGTTCCTTTACGAACGCTTCGACGAGATCACCGAGATCATGAAAGCGTACGACGTGGCCTATTCGCTGGGCGATGGTCTGCGTCCCGGTTCGATCTACGACGCCAATGACGAGGCGCAGTTTGCCGAGCTTTACACGCTGGGCGAGCTGACCAAGCGGGCCTGGGCGGAAGACGTTCAGGTGATGATCGAAGGCCCCGGCCATGTGCCGATGCACAAGATCAAGGAGAACATGACCAAGCAGCTTGAGGCGTGCGGCGAAGCGCCGTTCTATACGCTCGGGCCGTTGGTTACCGACATTGCGCCGGGTTACGATCACATCACCAGTGGCATCGGCGCGGCGCAAATCGGCTGGTATGGCACGGCCATGCTTTGCTACGTGACGCCCAAGGAACATCTGGGACTGCCGGATCGTGATGACGTGAAGGTTGGCGTTATCACCTACAAGCTGGCTGCCCACGCGGCTGATCTTGCGAAGGGGCATCCGGCGGCGCAAGTGCGCGACGATGCGCTGAGCAAGGCGCGCTTCGAATTCCGCTGGCGGGATCAGTTCAACCTGTCGCTAGATCCTGAAACCGCCGAACAGTACCACGACCAGACGCTGCCTGCAGAAGGTGCAAAGACGGCACACTTCTGTTCGATGTGCGGTCCGAAGTTCTGCTCGATGAAGATTAGCCAGGAAGTTCGCGAATTTGCCGCCAAGCAGAACCAGCCGGTCGAAGCCTTTGTTGCCAACGAGGCAGAGGCTGAAGCGGGGATGCAGGCGATGAGCGAAAAGTACGATGAGATGGGGCGCGAGCTGTATATCGGTGCAGGTGGGCGCGAGCACGACTAAACCAGCCTGCACTTTACGTTTCAGAAGATATGGCGGGCGGCAGGGGGAACCTTGCCGCCCGCTGTCCATTGCGTTGATAACCGGGCGCAGATTTTGCACGCCCGATCAAACGCATTGGAGAAGGCGCCATGAACAAGGCCCTGATGATTTCCGCTCTGGCAGCAGCAACCCTCACGGGGGCGTGCACCAGCAACGGATACTACGACCGACCCGGATATTCACAGAGCGGCGGCGATTGGGGCTATTATGATCGCGGTTACTACGACCGCTATGGCCGCTATGACTACAACAATCCCGACCCCCGGTCTGGCGGGTACTATGCTGACCAATACTATCGAAACAATGGGCGCTATCGTGAACGCCAGTTGTCGAACAACGACCGCGTCTATCGTGGGCGCGACAACCGATATTACTGCCGCCGTTCTGACGGTTCGACAGGCTTGATCGTTGGCGGGCTTGGCGGTGCGGCAGCCGGAGCCATCATAGCGCAGGGCGACAGCAAGCCACTTGGCGCGATCATCGGAGCAATCGGTGGCGCAGCGGTAGGTGCTGCAATCGACAGCGGAAATCGCAATGGTCGCAACAATGGCCGCAATAGCGTGCGTTGCAGGTAATTCATCGCGGGCAGGGTGGGCGACTTTCGTGGCCCACCCACTGCTCAGGTGTTCTTCATATTGTCCAGACCGGCGACTACACCCGTCTTCTGCGATGGGTTGGATGCGTTGAGCTTTTTGGGCTTTTCCGCCTTTAGTTTGCGGATTTCCTTGCTCGACTTCTTTTGGCTCTTCGCCATTATCGTTCTCCGTGGGGCAATAGCCCAGCCCGGAGGTTAGACCTTTAAGTGCCAAATAGCGAACGTTAACGCGCCAGACGCCCCAGCACCTCATCCAGCGCCGAGAGGAAGCGCGAACGGTCATTCTTGGAGAATGGGGCTGGGCCACCGATGATATCGCCGCCAGCACGCAAGTCTGCCATAATGGCGCGGGTGGCAATCTGGCTCCCGATGGAACTGGTGGTGAAGGGCTTGCCTGACGGAGAAAGAGCGCTTGCGCCAGCTTTCAGGCAGCGGTCGGCGAGTAGGATGTCAGCAGTGATGACGACAGCTTTCGCGTGAGCTGCCTCGGCGATCCAGTCATCGGCAGCTTCAAACCCGTCGCTCACCACCACGCGCCGTACCAGCGGATGCACTGGCACGCGGAACGGCGAATTGCTGACCACCACGACCGGCACGTTGCGGCGATAGGCCACCTTGTAGATTTCGTCCTTTACCGGACAGGCATCGCCATCAACGAGGATGGTGAGGGACGGCGCTTGCGCAACTTCGGTCATGCCGCAGCATAGCGGCTTGACCGGTTTTGCGCCACCACCCGTCGAATACGTTCGCCAGATGACATTCAACCTGCTAACCGGCAGTCGCTGACGTCGAATTTTGCGACGGACTTCGGCAGAAACTCCCGCTTTCGCACGCAAGTGCTCTCGCGGCTTTTGACGACGATTTCCTTTCAATTGACGATTTTGACGCACGGCCTGTCTGCACTTTCGCAGGCGGGCAACCATCGTTCTTGAAAGGAACTCCCATGCCAGTAGGCACCGTAAAATTCTTCAACACCGAAAAAGGCTATGGCTTCATTCAGCCTGACAACGGCGGCGCGGACAGCTTTGTTCACATCTCGGCCGTTCAGGCTGCTGGCATGGCCTCGCTCGATAAGGACCAGCGCCTGAGCTATGAAGTCGAAACCGGCCGCAATGGCAAGGCTTCGGCTGTCAATCTCGCTTCGGCCTGATCCAGCACTTTTGAGGTGTCAAGGCTAGGCTTTGCAAAGGGCCTGCATCCTGCCAATGCGCACGGATGACCTTCGCCTCAGAAGCTGAATTGCAAATCCGCCTTCGCCGCGCCGCGTTCAATCGCGCGCTGGCGGAGGCGGATTTGTCGTCTATAGGCCCGATCCTGGCGCCTGACGTGGTGCTGGTTACCGGCACGGACAGTGCGGTGATATCGGGTCGGAAGGCGCAACTCGCTGCATGGAAGCGCGAGTTTGGTGCCGCGCTGCGCACCATCTATGCCCGCACACCTGAACGCGTGATCGCATCACCGGCTGAGCCGATTGCGATGGAGCATGGCCATTGGCGTGGTGTTGCCAATGCCTCGGACGATGTGGTTGCTTCTGGTACCTACGCTGCAAAGTGGCGGCGATTTGATCAGGGCTGGCTGCTGATAGCAGAGATTTTCGTCACGCTGGCCTGAGCCTAGGTAAAATGCCGTATAACGCTGTTTCGCTGAAATTGACCATCAGCGCGCATCCTTGTGGCCATGCTCATCCGCCCGCAAACTTCGCAAACGCTGACGCAATGCTGGTACACTCGCATTCATCAACCCGGAACGCGAAAGGTGCGGGGTGAGGCTGGGATGCTGCTTTCGGTTTGCCGCCATTGTCAGCGCGCCATCCACTCGCACGGTGGCAAAGCGTGGACTCTGGCTGACGGCATCGATCTGGACGAACTGGCCAGCCATTCCCGCATACGCTTCATCTGCGTGACCAGCGTGGATGATGGCATGATCATTGCCCGCTATCCCATCGATCGCGACGCGGGCGCGGACACGGTTGAGGCGCGGATTGATGAAATCATCGCAAAACACGAAGCCAGGGAGCCGGGCAGCGGGTTGGAAGTGAAACTGATGGGCGGCCCTAAGCGATAGCAAAGGAAAAGGGCGCTACCGCAATCGGAAGCGCCCTTTTGAACCTTACCGGCGCAGCAACATGCTGGCGCGGTTCACGGGTTTTGCGATGCTCGCCATCTGGCGAGGCATTCCCGTGTTGCGGTGCAGTCAATCGTTGGCAGCAGCCTTGCTGGCGATCGGCTTTACATCCTTGATGTCGAAAGTTGCCGGGCGTCCATTGAAACGGCCCGTGACGGTGCGCTTGGTAACCTTCAGTTCGAAGGGCACTTTGCCAGCGTAGGCTGAGCCCTTGAGTACCTTGACGTCGCCCTGCTGTTCGGCGGTGTAGTCGTACTTCACACCCTGGTAGGTGAACGAACCGGCTTCAGCTTCTGCAGCGACGGCAGGAGCGGCAACGAGGACAGCGGCGGCGAGAGCGATTGCAGACTTGATCATGGTAATGTCTCCTGGAAGATAAGGAAAGATTACCTTCAGCACCCTTATCTTGTTGCGCTGCAGCATACTATTTGTGTGCAACGCGGCAATTGTATTTGCCGACCGCCCAGTTGCATAATCTGCAAGTTTCAAAACATGCTCGTGTAATCAGAGGGTTGGGCGTTTTACAACGCAATTGGCCTGTGCATTGTTACGTATGCATGTGCCGCCGCCGTACCGAAAATCAGCGCTTGCGAACGAACTCTGCGCGCAAGACCAGCCCTTTTATGCCGGGATAGCGGCAATCGATCTCTTGCGGATCGCCAGTCAGCCGGATCGACTTGATCAGCGTTCCCTGCTTCAGCGTCTGGCCTGCGCCTTTGACTTCGAGATCCTTGATCAGCGTGACCTGATCGCCATCTGCCAGCAGATTGCCGACGGCATCGCGCACTTCAACAGTATTTTCAGCGGCACGTTTTGCCGCGAGGTCTGATGCAGCCATCCATTCGCCGCTGTCCTCGTCGTAGACATAATCTTCGTCGTCGCTCATGATTTCCTCCATGTCCTGGCCGGGCGGTGGCATGGTGACGCCGGGAAAGCCAGCAAAACGCGCGCCAGAATGGGAACGGGTGATATGGACAAGACCATTGTCAGGCTTGGAGCCCGTCATGCAGAGGCGGCAACTGCCACGTTGGCCGCCGCCTTCATGGGTGATCCGGCGATGACGTGGTTGTTCCCCGACGATGACGTGCGCGAACGGCGCTTGCCAGCCTTGATGCGCTGGACGTTTGAGGATCATCTTAGGCATGGGATGGCACTGGGCACGCCGGGGGCTGAGGCGGTGACTTTATGGCGTCCGCCGGGTGTTGTCCACGAACATGCACCGCTGACGCCGCCGGCCATGGTGCGCTTCCTTGCCATGTTGGGGACAGCCGTAATGCGAGCTGAGAAGCTGGATCGCACGATCGAGCAGCATCTGCCGCAGGGGGAACAGCAATACTATCTGCGTATGGCGGCGGTGCGGCCAGACCGGCAAGGGCAGGGGCTGGGCGGGCTTACAATCCGAGCGGGCTTGGCCGAAGCTGACGCGGCAGGGCTGCCTTCGGTTTTGGAAACGGCGACTGAGAGCAACGTCGGGCTATATCGCGCGCTGGGGTTTGACGTGATCGACGCGTGGCAGGTGGCCCGTGATGGTCCATGCTTCTGGACGATGACCCGGCCAGTTCAGGCGAACGCTGCGTATATCAATCTGGCCCCCAGCAGGACCATCAGCAGATAGATGATGGCGTAGAAGCGCTCAGCATTCAGCACTTTCACCATGCGCACGGATAGCAGTGTCGCCACGATTGCGAGCGGAACCAGCAGAGCAGCCGCAATCACCACTTCGTGGGTAAATGCACCAAGGGCCAGATAGCTTGGCACCTTGAACCAGTTGATCGCGGCAAAGAGGATTGCGTTTGTGCCTGCATAGGTCAGGTGCGGCAACTTGCGAGGCGTGACCCACATCTGGAACGGCGGCCCACCAGCGTGGGCGACCTGGCTGGTGAAGCCGGTGGCCATGCCGAACAGTGCGCCCACCCAGCCGGGTGAGGTTGATGCGGCCGCCACCCGGCCACCCCGCTCGATCCAAAGCCGGTAGATGCCGAACAGCAGAGTGATACCGCCGAGAACGCCCATCAGCGCCTGCTCGTCGATCATCGCAGCCATAGCCCAGCCTACGGCAATGCCAAGGACCGCGCCGGGCAACATCCAGCCTACGATCCACTTGTCCCACGAATGGCGGAATGACCAGACGCTGACCACGTCCTGCACGATCAGAATGGGGAGCAAGATGGCCGCAGCAGTCGACGGTGGCAGGGCAAGTGCCACGACGGGCGTTCCCAAAGCGCCAAGCCCTGAAAACCCGCCCTTGGCCATGCCGACGAGGATAACTCCCGCAATGCAGGCTACGAGAACGATCGGATCCGAGAGCAGCATGTGACTATGTATGTCGCCTGCGCAAAGGCCATTGCGTTACCCCACCGCACCATAGGGCCAGCCAGACAAACAGCGGTTGCGCGAACATCCGGGGCACGTGATAAACAAGGCCAAGGCCCCCATCCGGCTGCGCCATATCGAGAATGAAATGATTGATGTTGGCGGGAAATACACAGACTGCGTAGAGGGCCAGGCCAATGCCCGTTGCCCTGCGCAGTGACAGGGAAAACCATTGCACCAGCCCGACAGCGCCCAGCAACTCGGCGATTCCCGTCAGCAGCACTACTGCTTCCGGGGCGGGTACCCATGCAGGCATGATCGAGAGGAACGGTTTGGGCGCAATGATATGGAAGATGCCCGCGACGAAGTAGAACAGGGCTAGGACCAATCGGAGAATGCCGCGCATCATGCGCCGGGACCCCATTCCGGCGGTGCCAGAGTGAAGCCTGCAAAATCGAAGCCGGGCGCAACGACGCACGATACCAACGCATAGCCGTGCGGGCCGTTCACCGGCTTGGCCGCTTGCCATTGACCGACAGGCACGACGCCCTGCAACCTTTGCCCTGAACCGATATCCGGCCCGAGAATACATTGAACGGGCGGCGTTGCGTCATGCTCTGCAATTTCAAGTAAGACCGGATCGCCGCCCTGCCATATCCAGATCTCGTCCGCGTCGACACGATGCCAATGCGAACGGTCACCGGTGCGCAGCAGGAACAGGATTGCGGTGCTTGCCGGGCGAGTTCCGGGCACCGCTTGTGCGCGCCACGTCTCGCGATAGAACCCACCCTCTGGATGTGGCGAGAGGCTGAGTTGGTCGATCAGGTCTTGCGGTGTGGGCATGACCCGCTGTTGCCGTCGCGGATAGGCATGTCAATCACCAGACCGCGGGTTCGAGCACAAGGAAGCGTTGTTCGGTGGCGGTCCAGCCTTGCGCCGCGATCACATCATTGCTTTCTCGCGCGGTGCGATCATCGGCAAGTGACCATGTAATGTGCCACACTTTGCCATCAGGCCGTGCTGTAGAGCCATTCAGCGCCACCACCATTGCTTCAACGCCCGCACCATCGTCCGCCCGTCCGACAATCATCGCCGTTGAGACGGGCGCTGGTGGCTCACTGCCGACAATCGACAATGTGACATGATCAGCGATAACTCGCTGATAGGTGGGCGGCGTGTGCCTCAGCAGGTCAGCACGACATTCACGGGTGATCTTCCATCCGATTGTCATGGCGACCTGCTGTTGTGTTGAACGCTTTTACTGCGGCGTGACAAGCGCACCGGTGACCCAGATTACCGTCAGTGCCCCGATTGCCAGGAACAGACCCGCCGCCAAAACCCAGCGCATGATGTTGGAGGTTTCTCCGCTGCGCGCTTCCTCGGTACTAACGTGCGTCTCTTGGCCATGCTTTTCCATGGAGCTTCTCCTTTGTATTCCCGGAACTTGCCGACTCTACGCTTGGAGCAGCGCCCTGTTCCGGCCTTGTTCGCACAATCTGGCCGGAACAGTTGGAAAAGGCCTCAAGGATCAGTCGCGCAGAAGTTCGTTGATGCCCGTCTTGCTACGGGTCTGTGCGTCCACCGTCTTGACGATGACCGCGCAATAGAGCGACGGGCCGGGAGTACCATCGGGCAGCGGCTTGCCCGGCATCGCACCGGGGACGACCACTGCATAAGGAGGCACGCGGCCGATGTGGACTTCGCCGGTCGCACGGTCGACGATCTTGGTCGATGCGCCCAGATAGACACCCATCGAAAGCACTGCGCCTTCGCCCACGATCACGCCTTCGGCCACTTCGGAACGCGCGCCGATGAATGCGCCGTCCTCAATGATGACAGGGCCAGCCTGGAGCGGCTCCAGCACGCCGCCGATGCCTGCACCGCCCGAGATATGGACGTTCTTGCCGATCTGCGCGCACGATCCGACGGTGGCCCATGTATCGACCATCGTGCCTTCATCGACATAAGCGCCGATGTTAACGAAGCTGGGCATCAGCACCACGCCCTTGGCGATATGCGCACCCTTGCGCGCCACGGCACCGGGAACAACGCGGAAGCCAGCGTCACGGAAGCGGTTTTCGCCCCAGCCATCGAACTTTGAGGGAACCTTGTCGAACGCCGGTGCGCCGCCCGCGCCGTGTGGGATTACGGCGTTGTCGTTCAGGCGGAACGAGAGCAGCACAGCCTTCTTGAGCCACTGGTTGACCTGCCATTGGCCGTCGACCTTCTCGGCCACGCGAACCTTGCCGCTGTCGAGCAGTTCGAGCGCGGCTTCCACCACTTCGCGCACTTCTGCGCTGGCCGGGGTGACGTTGGCGCGGTCTTCCCATGCGGCTTCGATGGCGGCTTCGAGCTGGCTCATTGTGTTTCTCCGTGGGCAATCGCTATAGAACAAAATTGCGCGGCCACTAGCCCAGAGAGGGTGGATCGGCAAGGCTCGCCAGAGTGTGGTCGAGCCACTTCTCGATATCATCGGCCACCAGATCAATCGCGGCATCGTCCTTGGCGCGGTCACCCCAATCGGTGGCAAGGTCCAGCCACACGGTTTGCATTCCCAATGCTTTCGCGGGAGCCAAATTGCGGGCCATGTCTTCCACGAAGACGGCCGTTTTTGGCGTGACGTCGAAAGCTTCGATCATGCTGGTATAGGCTGAAATTTCGGGCTTTGGGCGATACAGCATGGCGTGGATGTCCCACACGCCCTCAAAACTGTTTTCCAGCCCAAGGCCAGCAAGGACTTTGGCGGCATAGGCATCGTCGCCGTTGGTGAAGAGCAGCTTGCGGCCCGGCAAGGCGGCAAGACGGTCGGCAAGGCGGGGGGCGGCGGCCAGCGGTGCCATGTCGATATCGTGGACGAAGCCCAGGAATTCGTGCGGCTCGGTCGCGTGGTAGTGCATCAGGCCGGAAAGCGTCGTGCCGTGATCATGGAAATAGAGCTTCTGTACGCGCCGTGCCTCTATGGCATCGCAACCAAGCAGGCCCTGGATGAAAAGGCCCATCCGCTCATCGATCTGGTCGAACAGACAAGTCGATGGCGGGTACAGAGTGTTGTCCAGATCGAAGATCCAGCAATCGACGCAATGGGGATCGAACGGCATCGGGCTCGTCTCATACGCGGCAGGCAGAAGCGCCACTTATGGACGAGCCGTTACCATCACACAGGCGGGCTGACCACTGCTACGCTAGCCATTGGGCGTGATATGTCGCAGCTTGGCGCCGTCACCGTCCTCGAGCACGTAAATCGAACCATCGGGGGCCTGCTCGATCTCGCGAATGCGATTGCCGAGGTCAATACGTTCCAGCTCTGTTGCCTTGGCGCCATCGATCTTCACCCGAACCAGTCCGCCGCTGCCCAATCCGGCGATAATGGCCTGGCCCTGCCACTGCGGGAAGGCTGTGCCGGTATAGAAAATCATGTTCCCCGGCGCGATGACGGGAGTCCAGTTGATCGCAGGTTGCGCAAGATCGGGGCGGGTATTGTTGCGGGGGATTGGCTTGCCGTCATAATGATCGCCGCCGGAAACCAGTGGCCAGCCATAGTTCTTGCCAGGTTCCACCAGATTGATCTCGTCACCGCCAGCAGGACCATGTTCGATGTCCCAAAGCCTTCCATCGGGGGAAAATGCGATGCCAAGCAGGTTACGGTGGCCAAATGACCAGATCTGCGCGGTCACGCCGCCCTTTTCTGCCATCGGATTGCCGGGTGCTGGAGTGCCATCGGGCAGGAGGCGCAGCACTTTGCCAAGATTGCCCGTAAGGTCCTGTGCCGGCGTGAACTTCTGCCGATCACCCGATGTGACGTAGAGATATTTCCCATCTGGCGAGAATGCCATGCGATGTGAATAGTGGCCCTTGCCGCTGACGTTGGGAAACTGCCGCCAGATGACGCTGAGGCCTTCGAGTTTTGGCGCATCGCCCATGACCAGTTTGGCCCGGCCAACAACTGCGCCGCGCGTATCGCCGCTGCCCTGTTCTGCCCAACTGAGATAGACCATGCCACTTGTCGCAAAATCTGGCGCGACGATCACATCGCCGAACCCGCCCTGACCGCCATAGGCAACTTTGGGGGTTCCCGACACATTCACTGAACTGTCTGAACCTTCGCGCCACAATTTCAGCGTGCCCTTCTTCTCCGTTATCAGCGCCATGTCGGTGCCAGGAAGGAAGGTCATTGCCCACGGTTCATCAAATGAGGCGACATCGGTGACGGCAATGCCTGCGGCCTCCGGCGCGTTGCCTTGGGCGGTGTCTTGTGCGGAAATGGAAGAGCCGCAGCTTGCGAGGAGCAGGGTGAGCGGCGATAGCGAGCGCAGGATTGGATTCGTCATGCCCTCTACAATGCCCTCAACTGCTTCTGGTGCCACCACCTTTTCGTCCATGCTGACAATTGGCGTGGATGAAGCGGGCAGGGGACCACTGGCCGGGCCGGTAGTCGCCGCCGCCGTGGTACTGTGCAAGCCGCGCCCGTCAGGGCTGGACGATTCCAAAAAGCTTTCCGCCAAACGCCGTGCCGAACTCGAAGCGGTCATAAAGCGCCGCTGTCGCTGGGCGGTCGGCGTGGTGGAGCCAGAAGAGATTGACCGGCTCAACATCTTCGGCGCGACCATGCTGGCGATGACCCTGGCAGTGTCCGCGCTGTGTGAGCAACTGGCACCGCACGAGGGCGTGGGCGAAGTGCTGATAGATGGCAATCTCACGCCACATGGCCGCCGCCCCGAATGGTGTTGGCCGGCGCGGGCAATCGTAGGTGGAGATGCGCTGGAGCCGTGCATTTCAGCGGCGTCTATCATAGCAAAGGAGCATCGCGACCGGATCATGCGCACAGCGGCACAGGCGCACCCGCACTATGGCTGGGAGCGCAATGCTGGTTATGGCACACCGGAACACCTTGCTGCCCTGCGCATCCACGGCCCAACCCCGCTCCACCGTCGCAGCTTCGTTCCAGTTGCCCAGTTGGCGTTGCTCTGAAAAAAGTTTGCCGGTGAGTCCGTTTGCACACACCACTACATGTTGAGTCCCGAAGTGCTGGACGGACTCTACATATCGATAAGGACTCCTTCCGTTCTCATCCGTGGAAAGCCGCGACTCGCCTGAATCTGGCGAGTCGCGGCTTGACGCGGGACTCGGGATGACTCAAACGGAGGCTTATCAACAGGGGTCAGGGACGAGATATGGTTGTCGCAGTCAAGGAACGTGCGCTCAAGGTTCAGGCCAAGGCCTTGCGCGCCGCACCGGCAAAAGTGCTCAAGGCTGACATTGCCCTCCCACGCAACCAGATCCTGCGCGGCGATTGCATCGCTGAAATGCGCAAGCTTCCCGATGCCTCGATTGACATGATCTTCGCCGATCCACCCTATAACCTCCAGCTTGGTGGCGATCTAGCGCGTCCAGACGGCAGCCATGTCGATGCGGTGACCAACGATTGGGATAAGTTCTCCAGCTTTGCCACGTATGACAAGTTTACCCGCGAATGGCTGATTGAAGCGCACCGCCTGCTCAAGCCCAATGGTTCGATTTGGGTGATCGGCAGCTATCACAACATCTTCCGCGTCGGCACGATCCTGCAGGATCTTGGCTTCTGGATCCTCAACGACATCATCTGGCGCAAAGCGAACCCGATGCCCAATTTCAAGGGCACCCGGTTTACCAATGCGCATGAAACGCTGATCTGGGCCTCGAAGAGCGAGAAGTCGAAGTACACCTTCAACTATCGTGCGATGAAAACGCTGAACGACGAACTGCAGATGCGCTCGGACTGGGTTCTGCCGATCTGCTCCGGCCCCGAACGTCTGCGCCGCAACGGCACCAAGGCGCACCCCACGCAAAAGCCCGAAGCACTGCTTTATCGCGTGATGCTGGCCACCACCAACAAGGGTGACGTAGTGCTGGATCCGTTCTTCGGCACCGGCACGACCGGAGCGGTGGCCAAGCGTCTGGGCCGGGACTGGATCGGATGTGAGCGTGAGGACGATTACATCGAAGTAGCGCTTGAGCGCATCGAACTCGCACTGCCGCTGGATGAATCTTCGCTCGTTACCATGCAGTCCAAGCGTAGCGCGCCAAAGGTCGCGTTCGGCGCGCTGGTAGAAAGCGGATACCTCATCCCCGGCACCCGTCTGACGGCCAAAAAGGGTCGGTTCTCCGCCGTGGTCCGTGCGGACGGTTCATTGCAAGCCGAAGCTGAAATCGGCTCGATCCATGGCCTCGGCGCAAAGCTCCAAGGCGCACCATCGTGCAATGGCTGGACGTTCTGGCATGTCGAACACGAAGGTGAGGTCAAGCCGATTGATGAGTTGCGCCAGCTCTATTTGCTGGCTGTGGAAGATTGATAGCCTAATATGCCACCGCCCCTGCCTAGGCGGGGGCCTCAGGCAACCCGGCGGAACCCTTGTGCATGATCGCCTGAGGTCCCCGCCTTCGCGGGGACGCACGAATGTCATCGGTTTACATCCGCCCCATTGCGCTGTGCGATAGCCCACAGTCTGAAGAAGGCGCGGCTATTCGACTCGGCGGTGGCCTCGTTTACGCCAGTCGCTTCGCTTTGATCGTGCGCGATGGCGTAACGGTCAGCACTCGCCAACGGCTCGGCACGGAAGATTTGCCAACGGCCATTGCAGCATTGCCCGACCACCTAGCTGCCGAAGCCACTGCGCAGTGGGAAAACCTGCGCCGCACACACGCGCCGCTTGTTTGCGGCCAGCGTATGCTCCGGCTCGATCAACCGCAAATTATGGGCATCCTGAATGTTACGCCCGACAGCTTCTCCGATGGCGGCCAGTTTCTCGACAATCCCGAAACCGCGCTCGACCACGCTCACGCGATGCTCTCGGCGGGTGCAGGGCTGATCGACATTGGTGGTGAATCCACGCGTCCCGGTGCAGCCGCCGTGTGGGAAGGGGATGAGGTCAAACGCGTCGTTCCGGTGATCGAGAAACTGGCCTCGGCAGGTGCAGCCATTTCCATCGACAGCCGCCGATCCACCGTGATCGAAGCTGCGCTCGCTGCTGGCGCGCACATCGTCAACGATGTGTCTGCCATGCGCCACGATCCGCGCACGGCGGAAATCGTGGCGAAATCGGGCGCTTCCGTAGTCCTGATGCACGCTCCAGGCACAGACGGCGATCTTCATGCGGATGGAGCATATGCCGATGTCGTGCTCGACGTGTTCGATGCCTTGAGTGAACGTCGGGATGCGGCCCTTGCAGCAGGTATCGCACGCGACAAGATCCTGCTCGATCCGGGCATCGGTTTCGGCAAGTCACTGGCCGAAAACCTTTCCCTCATCAACGCGCTGCCCCTGTTCCACGCGCTGGGCCAACCGATCCTGTTCGGTGCCAGCCGCAAGCGGATGATCGGCGCGCTGTCAAACGAAGTGCCAGCACACCAACGCATGGCAGGTTCGGTCATGCTCGCGCTGAAAGCGATGGATGCAGGCTGCCAGATGGCTCGCGTCCATGACGTCGCCGAAACCGTTCAGGCCTTCCACGTGTGGCGCGGCCTGCGCGACGCTGCGCTCACCGATTTCAGCCAATTGCCCTAAAGCGAAACGCCGCCATCGCTGACAAGGCAGGTGCCGGTTATCGTTGCCGCTGCATCTGACAGCAGGAAACCGATCTGTGCGGCCACTTCGTCAGCGCTGGCAAAGCGCCCCAACGGCGTCGCATCCTTCGCCATCGCAGCGAGTGCCTCGGCACGTCCGCCATGTTGTTCCACCAGCGGGGCGAACCATTCGGCCTTGTCCCAGATCCCGGTATCGACACCGCCCGGCGCAATTGCATTCACCCGCACACCAAACTTTGCGGCCTCAGCAGCCGCAACGCGCGCCAGTTGAATCGTCGCCGCTTTCGATGCCGAATAGGCCGCCGTCCCGGCCGCGGCCTTCACACCGGAAACAGAAGCCGTCACCACGATCGAGCCATGTCCGGCCTTCTTCATCGCACGCATGGCTGAACGCAGTGACATGAACGTACCGTCAAGGTTCACCGCCATAGTCTTGCGCCACGTGGCGATGTCGAGATCGACGATTTCGCCATTGCTCGCGATCCCGGCGTTCAGCACCGCGTAGTCAATCTGTGGCAGTTCACGCTCGAACAGTTTCCACAAGTTGGGATCGGTGACATCGCCGCCGAGGGCTTGAACCTTGCAGCCAAGGCCCAATTGGTCCAGCCCGCGTCGGTTGATGTCAATCAGATAAAGTTCGCCGATACCTTGTGCATCAAGCCAACGCGCAGCCGCAGCACCGATCCCCGATGCCGCACCAGTGACGAGCGCAGTGCGCCCTGCAAATTCGGATTCCCCAGCCATGCGCCAAGGCTAGCGCCAATCAGGCCGCGTTGTCGATTCCCAGTTCGGAAAGCTTGCGATAAAGAGTCGAGCGCCCAATCCCCAAGCGCCGCGCCACTTCGGTCATGCGTCCGCGATAATGGCCGATGGCAAGGCGGATAACATCCGCTTCGATATCTTCCAGCGGACGCAGATTGCCATCGGCTGCAAACAGGGTGATTCCTGCGCCATCGGTGACGCTTGGCACGCGGCGATGGCTCTCACTGATCAAGCTGGAAAGGTTAGGAAAATCCTGCGGTGTGAGCGCTTCGCCATCGCAGAATACTGCCGCCCGGAACAGCGTAGCCTGCAACTGGCGTACGTTGCCCGGCCAGTCGTAGGCCCCCAGCAGCGCCAGCGCGCCATCGGTGATTCCCAATGGCCGAAGCCCCGGCTGTTCGCCAATCCGTGCCAGAAAATGACGTGCAAGCGCTGCAATATCGGCAGGCCGCTCGCGCAGAGCGGGCAGAGTTACTTGCGTTTGCGTGAGCAGTGCCAGCAGGTCTGCACGGAAATCGCCGGTTTCCACCAGATCGCGAATCCCCGCATTGGCGCAGGCGATTACCCGCACATCAACGCGGAATGAGTGACGCGCGCCAATGGGCTGTACTTCGCCGCGTTCTACAAAGCGGACCATTCGCTCCTGCACATTTTCGGGCAGGCGGTCGATCTCGTCGATCACCAGCGTGCCGCCATCGGCGTGTTGAAGCAGCCCGACGTGGCGCTCAAATGCGCCTGCAAATGCACCCTTTTCATGGCCGAACAAGGCGGACTCGATCTGGTTGGCGGGAATTCCGCCTGCATTGATCGTGCGCAGCGCGGCCTTTGCACGCGGACTTGCAGCGTGCATCGCGCGTACCAGCATTTCCTTGCCAGTGCCGCTTTCGCCTTCGATCATGACATTTGAATGGGTGCGTGCCGCTTTTGCTGCAACAGCCAGCGCCGCACGGAAAGCCGGGGCTGCGCCGATCATCGAATCGAAATCGAGTGGCGCGCCAAGCTTTTCGGTCAGCGGCTGAAGTTCAATCGCATCGGTTTCGCGCGTGGTGGCGCTGCGCAGGGCTTGCAGCAGGCGTTCGGGCGCAACGGGTTTGATCAGATAATCGGTTGCCCCTGCACGCATCGCTTCCACCGCCAGCAATGGTGAACTGCTGGTCGTCAGCATCAGGATGGGAAGGGCAGGGCGGCGGGCCTTCAATTCGGCGATAAGGGCACAGGCATCGTCACCCGGTACCCACTGGTCAAGGATGATCGCGCCAAGCTGCATCCCCTGCCGCGTGCCGAGCGTAGCGATGGCGCTTTCCGAATCGCGGGCGATGATCGTGCGCCATCCCTCCCGCGAAGCCAGTGCCGAAATCAGGCGGCACTGGGCGGGTTCATCATCAATCAGCGCGTCAGGAGCGCAGCACTATCCAAATTGAGTAAAGACCCGATTAAGCGAGAAGGGTTGCTGCGCACTTGAGTGCCAGCCAAGCCGCCGCTAGAGCGATAAAGCTGCGCCGGAATGGGCGCGTAAATTTCATTGGGGAAGAACATGGCTCCTGCAAATGACATCAAGGCCGCCAAGGCCACCTACGAAGGCTTCGTCAATCTGGTGAAGTGGTCCACGCCGCTGATCTGCGTGCTGGTGCTCGTCGTCATCCTAGTGATCCAGTAACAGCGCCGTGGCGGGGGCAATGAAGATCGCGGTTCTTCGGGAACGCGCGGCAGGGGAGAGCAGGGTTTCGGCATCGCCGGAGACTGTTAAGAAGTTCATTGCCCTCGGCGCTACGGTGGCCGTGGAGAGCGGGGCGGGGGTTACCGCCTCGATTTCCGACGAGGAATACCGCGCGGTTGGCGCGGAGGTTACGGACAACGCTGTGGCCGGGGCCGACATTGTGTTGGGCGTTCAGGGACCTGAGGTTGATCAGCTTTCCGGGGCCAATCCCGGTGCGTGGATCGTGGCGGGCCTCGATCCTTTCGGCAAACGTGAGCGGGTCGATGCCTATGCCGCCGCTGGTTTTGAAGCGCTGGCGATGGAGTTCATGCCGCGCATCACGCGTGCGCAGTCCATGGACATCCTGTCCTCGCAATCCAACCTCGCTGGCTACAAGGCCGTGCTGGTCGCCGCCAATCTCTATGGCCGCGCCTTTCCGATGATGATGACGGCGGCAGGCACCGTGTCTGCGGCAAAGGCCTTCATCATGGGCGTAGGCGTTGCAGGCCTGCAAGCCATCGCCACCGCCCGCCGCCTCGGTGCGCAGGTTTCTGCGACCGACGTGCGCTCGGCGACGAAGGAACAGATCCAGTCGCTCGGCGCCAAGCCGATCTTCGTCGAGAACGTCGCTGGGATCGAAGGTGAAGGCGCAGGTGGCTATGCCACCGAAATGTCAGAGGAGTACCAGAAGGCCCAGACCGAACTGGTCTCCAGCCACATCGCCAAGCAGGACATCGTGATCACCACGGCATTGATCCCTGGCCGCGCCGCGCCGCGCCTGATCAGCGATGCACAGATCGCCACAATGAAGCCCGGTTCGGTCATTTTCGACCTTGCCGTGGCGCAAGGCGGCAATGTCGAAGGGTCGGTGCCCGATGAGGTTGTCGTGAAGCACGGCGTCAAGATCGTCGGCTATTCGAACACGCCCGCGCAATTGCCCGCCGATGCCTCGGCCCTGTTCAGCCGCAACCTCTACAACTTCCTCTCGGCCTTCTGGGACAAGGAACAGGGCAAACCTGTTCTGGACGAGGAAATCGGCAACGCCATCCGCCTCACACAGGGCGGCAAGGTTGTGAACGAGAGGTTGCTGGGTTGAGCGCTCCGGGCGGCGTCCCTCATCCTCCCCGGCACGGGGAGGGGGACCGCCCGAAGGGTGGTGGAGGGGGTTCACCCCAAACACAACGCCCGATAGTCTACCGCGCCCGCCAGCTTCGGCGGGAGATGACAAAGCCCGAAGTCATGCTGTGGCAAGTGCTGCGGCAACGTCCGAGGGGACTGAAATTCCGCAGGCAGCATCCGGTTGGACCTTACGTCGCCGATTTCTACTGTGCCTCTGCAAGGCTCATCATCGAAGTCGAAGGCTGGGTCCACGATACCGAACGCGCCATGAACGATACACACAGATTCAAATTTCTGGTCGAAAACGGGTACAGGGTTTTGAGGATTTCGGCGAAGCGCATACTCGCAGATGTGGTCGGCACTGCCGAAGCCATCGTCGCGCGTGCGGATAGCCCCCTCCACCATCCTTCGGATGGTCCCCCTCCCCGTGCCGGGGAGGAGGGGTAATAATGGACTTCATATCGATCCTGAGCATTTTCGTGCTCGCCTGCTTTGTCGGGTACTACGTCGTCTGGTCGGTCACCCCGGCGCTGCACACGCCGCTGATGGCGGTGACCAATGCGATCTCCTCGGTGATCGTGGTCGGCGCGCTGGTGGCTTCTGCCGCAGCCGGTAGCCCGTCGGCCAAGTGGCTGGGGCTGGGCGCGGTGGTGCTGGCTTCGGTCAACATCTTCGGCGGGTTTGCCGTTACGGCGCGCATGTTGGCGATGTACAAGAAGAAGGAGAAGAAGTGATGGAACACGTCGCTGTCTCTCCCTGGGTCGCATTGGCCTATCTCGTCTCGGGCGTCCTGTTCATCCTGGCCCTGCGCGGGCTGTCCAGCCCCGCCACAAGCCGTGCGGGCAACCGCTATGGCATGATCGGCATGACCATCGCGGTGGTCACCACGCTGCTCACGCACTCCATCGCCAGCCTGCCGGAAATCCTCGTGGCGCTGGCCATCGGCGGCGGCATCGGCTTTGTCATCGCGCGCAAGATCGCGATGACTGACATGCCGCAGCTGGTCGCCGCGTTCCACTCGCTGGTCGGTCTTGCAGCGGTGCTGGTGGGCCTCGCGGCTTACCTAAACCCCGAAGCCTTCGACATCATGCTGCCGAATGGCCAGATCAACCCGGTCAGCCGTATCGAACTCGGCCTTGGCATTGCCATCGGCGCAATCACCTTCTCCGGCTCGATCATCGCGTTCCTGAAACTTGCGGGCAAGATGAGCGGCTCGCCGATCATGCTGCCGGGCCGCCATGTGCTGAACCTCGGCACGCTGCTGGCGATCATCGGGCTGACCGCCTACTTCACGCAGGACCAGTCGGTCTGGGTCATCGCCACGCTGACGGTGCTGGCCTTCATCATCGGCTTCCTGCTGATCATCCCGATCGGCGGCGCGGACATGCCGGTGGTCGTCTCGATGCTCAATTCCTATTCGGGTTGGGCAGCCGCGGCGATGGGCTTCACGCTCCAGAACACCGCGATGATCGTGACGGGCGCACTGGTCGGCTCGTCGGGCGCGATCCTTTCGTACATCATGTGCAAGGCGATGAACCGCAGCTTCATCTCGGTGATCGCAGGCGGCTTTGGCGCCGATGCTGCGGCCTCGGACGGCGTTGCGCGCGAACAGCGCCCGTGGAAGCGTGGCTCAGCCGAAGACGCGGCCTACATGATGAAGGAAGCCGAAAACGTCATCATCATCCCCGGCTATGGTATGGCCGTGTCACAGGCCCAGCACGCGCTGCGTGAAATGGGCGATGTGCTGAAAAAGGCAGGCGTCAACGTCAAGTACGCCATCCATCCGGTCGCAGGCCGTATGCCCGGGCACATGAACGTGCTGCTGGCCGAAGCCAACGTGCCCTACGATGAAGTGTTCGAGCTGGAAGACATCAACAGCGAGTTCGCGCAGGCGGACGTCGCCTTCATCATCGGCGCGAACGACGTGGTGAACCCGGCGGCAAAGACCGACAAGTCTTCACCCATCTACGGGATGCCCGTGTTCGACGTGGACAAGGCCAAGACGATCTTCTTCGTCAAGCGCTCGATGGGCGGGGTTGGCTACGCTGGCGTCGATAACGACGTGTTCTACATGGACCAGACGATGATGCTCCTCGCCGATGCCAAGAAGATGGTCGAAGACATCGTCAAGGCGCTGGCGCATTGATGATGCGCATCGCCCCCGCCGTGCTGGTTATCGCCATTGCTGCGGGGGCCTGCGCGCCTTCGAAGCTGGCCTATGGAAAGGTCCGCTCGGCACTCGTCGACGCGGGCCTTTCCGATGCCAACGCTGCCTGTATGGCCGAGCGGATGACCGACCGGCTGACGCTGGGGCAGCTTCAGCGCCTCGAAACGCTTCAATCCCCCAAACGTGACCTGTCGGACTATGTGCTGACCGTACGCCGCCTCGGCGATGCCGAACTGCTCGGCGTCACCACAAGCGCCGCCGCGTTGTGCGCAACAGGCTTCGCACCCGAGAAGAAGTAGGCGCAGCCTACTGGACCTGCCGCGTCACCTTTCGTAAGGCCTTGCCGGACAGGGGTGTTTCCGGCCCGGGGAGTTATCGCTTTGCGCAAGATCGGCCTTATTGGCGGCATGAGCTGGTTTTCCACTCGCACATACTACGAAGACATCAACCAACTGGTGCAGGCCCGCACCTCCACACTTTCGAGCGCGCCGCTCCTGATCGAAAGCCTCAATTTCGAAGGTCTCGCCCGTCTTGCTACGCCCGATCAGTGGGCGCGCGCCGCCGCGATCCTTTCGGAAAGCGCGCGCCGCCTTGAACAGGCCGGTGCCACCGCACTGCTGATCGGCGCCAATTCGATGCACAAGGTGTATGACGATGTTGCGGGTGCGGTCTCGATTCCGGTGATCCATATTGCAGATGCAGTTGCCGCGAAGATGAAAGCGGATGGCATTGAAACCGCGGCCCTGCTCGGCACGCGTTATGTTGTCATGGAAAGCTTCTACCGCAAACGCCTCGTCGCGCACGGCGTCAGTCTGCTTCCTCCGTTGGTTGAGGAGATGGAAGCAACCGATGCGATCATCTACGACGAACTGATGCAGGGCAAAGCCACCCGCGCAGCAGAACGCACGTTCAAGACCATGCTGACCAACATGGGACAGCGCGGCGCTCAGGCGGCGGTGCTGGCCTGTACCGAACTGGATATGGTGATCGACGTAGATGCAAACGTTTTGCCTGTTTATGATTGCACCCGCATCCATGCGCAGGCTGCGGTGGACTGGATTCTCGGCTGAGCCTTTCCATGATCGAGGGCCGCGCCGCTTACGCCAGCAACCCCGCAAACACGCGCGGGCGCGAATTCGGCACCGATGAAAAGGCCTCACGCGGCCCGCGCAGCGCGTTTCAGCGTGACCGTGACCGCATCATCCACTCCATCGCGTTCCGCCGGTTGCGCCACAAGACGCAAGTGTTCATCGCCCCCGATGGCGATCACTACCGCGTCCGCCTGACGCACAGCCTCGAAGTCGCGCAGATCGGCCGCGTCATCGCCCGCGCACTGGGGTTGGACGAGGATCTTACTGAAGCCCTGTGCCTCGCTCACGATATTGGCCACCCCCCCTTCGGCCACGCCGGGGAAGACGCGCTGGAAGAGGCGATGGCGGGCGCAGGAGGCTTTGACCACAACGCCAACACCCTGCGCGTATTGATGCGGCTCGAAAGCCCCTATTGCGGGCACGAGGGGCTGAACCTTTCGTGGGAAATGCTCGAAGGCCTTGCCAAGCACAATGGCCCGATCCTGAAACCCACCTGGGCGCTGGAGGACCTAGACGCCGCATTCCCGCTCGACCTGACCACCTTCGCCTCGCTCGAAGCGCAAGTCGCCGCCATTTCCGATGACATCGCCTATGACAACCACGACATCGACGATGGCCTGCGCGCCGGGTTCCTCTGCCTCGACCAGCTGCTCGAGCTGCCCTCGGTGTCAGACCAGTGGCGCGCCATCGAACAGCGCTTTCCCACAGCGCCGCAGGACCGGATGTTGCGTGAACTGGTGCGCGGGCAGATCGGCCACATGGTCAACGATGTGATCGCCACGACGCGTGCCAACATCGCGCAAACCGGCGTTTCCAGCGCTGAAGAAGTCCGCGTCGCTGGCCGCCCTCTCGCCACGTTCTCTGCCGCAATGGGCGAGCAGGAACGCGTGCTCAAGCAATTCATGTACCAGCGCCTCTACCTCCACGATGAGCAGCGCCAGACCGCAGACCGCGCGCGTGACGTTATTGCAAAACTGTTCGCCGCCTATGCGAATGACCCGTCAGAAATGCCCGAAAGCTGGCGTCTCACACTCCCCAAAGCCGAACCCGCGCGCACCCGCCATATCGCCGATTTCATTTCCGGCATGACCGACCGTTACGCCATAGACAGCTATGCCAAACTGTTCGGCCAGACCCCTGACGGCCTCAGAAATGTCTGACCAAACCCGCGTCGTTCTGGTCGGCGCCACCGGCCTGATCGGCCGCGCGGTTATGGCAGAGGCGGTGGGCCGCCCGGACATCCACCTCGTTGCCATAGCCCGCCGCGAAGTGCCGCTGCCCAAAGGTGCGCGCATGGAAATGCTGCTGTCCGATACCGGACACTGGCCCGATGCCATCGCCGATGGTCGCCCGCACACCGCCGTCATCGCGCTCGGCACCACGATCAAGGCGGTGGGCGGAGACAATGCCGCGTTCCGCGCGGTCGATCACGATCTCGTGCTGGAAAGCGCCGCCGCCGCCAAGGCTGCAGGCGCGCGTCAACTCATCGTCGTTTCGTCGGTCGGCGCAGAGGCCGGATCAAAGAACTTCTATCTCTCGGTCAAGGGCGAGGTTGAGGACAAGCTTGCCAAGCTTCACTTCGAACGGCTCGATCTGTTGCGTCCTGGCCTCCTGCGCGGCCACCGCGACGGTCCAACACGCCCTGCCGAACGGCTCGGCATGATTTTCAGTCCGCTCGCTGATCTCCTGATGTTAGGCAGATTGCGGCGCTATCGTTCGGCAAGAGACAGCGATCTTGCGCGTGTGATCCTTTCACTGGCAGGCGCAAAGCCGCGCGGGCGCTTCATCCATCACCACGACGAATTTCACCGCATCCTGAACCGTTGATATGCGCAGGAAGGGCTGGTTGACTTCACGCTGCGGTGCAGCGATGAAGAGCCGTCGCTGATCGCGCGGGAGAGCTCTCTCGATTCGTTCAGGATCGAGAGACGCCGAAGGAGCAACCGCCCCGGAATCTCTCAGGCAAATGGACCGCGTTGGTCGATAGCGACGCTCTGGAAA
>NZ_NCII01000136.1 GCF_002256775.1 Novosphingobium sp. 17-62-19
GAGCATATTGCTTTCTCGGGCGATTTCCTCTGGGATCGAGCAGCCGCTTCCGCTGGCCGCAAGGCCCTCAATCTGCCGCCGGATAGCCGCGCCGCCTAACCGTTCGCTGATTGTTCGCCCTTAGCGTTGTTTAGCGTACCATCCACGCTATGCCCTCCAGCAGTGGCTGGACAGAGAACCAGAAGGAGATCCAATGCTCTCAACAGATGAATCCGAGAAGCTGTCAGAGAATGACTGGGAGTTGCCTTCGGTGCTGCAAGGGCTGTGAAAGCCCCATTTTGAGGGACTTAGTTACATTTGAGCATCGAGGCTGAGGGTTGAAGTTTATTAAAATCAATGTTTTAGCTCGTCATTACATACAGTTACAGCGTCGTTCCTCTATATAACCGTTCTGAGCAAGTCCTTCGGCCATCGCATAAAAAGCTGCGATTGCATTCGAACTGTAACCAAACATTACGCAAACTGCCATCTGTCGCCCCTAACTGACCTCTCGCTCGAACAGCCGAGCGTGATGCAGTTAGGGAAGACATCTGATGAGGGTATCGGGATCGAAGGCTGGAACGTGGCGGGCAAGCCTGCTGGTCAGCACAATCATAGCCATGGGCATCGCGCCGCAAGCCATTGCTCACGAAGTCGAAGGTGATGCCGTTGCCGGCGAAGGGGCCGCGGCCGAAGCACCCGCCGAAGCAGGCGATCTGGTCGACACGAACACGATCATCGTCACCGGCGCCAAGACGACGCGCTCGGCCACCGCGATCCAGCAGGCCGAAATCCAGAAGATCCTGCCCGGCGTCTCGCCGCTGAAGGCGATCCAGACGCTGCCCGGCGTCCTGTACATCACCGCCGATCCGTGGGGCAACAACGAGCAGAACGCACAGACCTTCGTGCATGGCTTTGCCGGCAACCAGCTCGGCTACACCATGGACGGCATCCCGCTGGGCGATCAAAGCTATGGGAACTACAACGGTCTATCGCCGCAGCGTGCCGTGATCTCGGAGAACGTTGCGCGGGTGATCGTGGCGACGGGCGCCGGTGACCTTGCCACGCCTTCGAACAGCAACCTTGGCGGTACTGTCGAGACCTTCTCGACCGATCCGCTGGCGCAGTTCGGCATCCAGGCGGCGCAGACGGTCGGCAGTTACGATGCCTCGCGTACCTACCTGCGGATCGATAGCGGTGATCTTGGCGGTGGCAGTTCGGCCTATGTCTCGGGCGTTCGCCAGCGGGCGCGGGCGTGGGATTTCAACGGCATCCAGAAGGGCTGGCAGGCCAATGCCAAGTTCGTCCGGGATGGCGATGCAGGCAAGTTCACCGCCTATTTCGACTACAACGACATGGTTCAGCCGAACGAGGACGCGACCGTGTTCTTCAAGCCATCTGCCGGTGGGACGGCGACGGCGGCCCAGCTTTACACGCCCTACACCAAGCCGTTCTTCTACCCCGACTTCAACGGCTATCGCACGGGCTACCTCAATGCGCTGGGCAATTCGCCAGCGGCCGAGGGCAGCAACTACCGCAATTACTACTCGGACGCGCAACGCACCGATTACCTCGGCTATCTGCGCTATGATGCACGCCTGGCGGACAAGGTGACCTGGTCGAACACGGCGTACTATCACCACAACGATGGTGCCGGTGTCGTTGCCGGGCCGCTCGGCCAGTCGATCACCACTGCGCAGGCCTATCTTGACCCGGCCTATGGCAGCCTGCCAGCGAACTGCCGTTTCAGCGGCAACAACAATGGCACAAAGCCGGCAGCCTGCACGGCGCTGACGGCGGCCCAGGCAGCGGCGGCAGGCGCCGCCCTGGTTCAGGCGACCGGTGGATCGGGCCTGATCACCCGGACCACCGAATATCGCATCGACCGTGTCGGCGTGATCTCGTCGGTCAGCGCGGAGCTTGGCAACCACAAGATCGAGCTGGGTGGCTGGTTCGAGCACAATAGCACCACGCAGTGGCGCCGGTGGTATGCCGTGCCGGTGGCAAGCCCCGATCTGAGCACGCCCTATATTCGCCCCGGCAACGTGATGGCCCCGCTGTTCACGCAGTATCAGGGTGAAGCCCGGATCAAGCAGTTGCAACTTCACATCCAGGACACCTGGCAGGCGACCGAGCGGCTGCTGTTGCAAGGCGGCTTCAAGACCAGCTCGCAGTGGGCGAGCGGCAGGTTCCCGGTGCAGCCCAAGGTCGGCTCGCTCGGTGGCACCACGGCGCTGCCGCAAGGCGACATCGATACGCACAACTGGTTCCTGCCGGCGTTCGGCGCGACATATGACTTCAACGGGCGCGAACAGTTCTACTTCAACGTCCAGAAGAACCTTCGGCAGTACCAGGCTTATCTCGCCGGCGGGGGTGGCCCGTGGTTCACCGGCAGCCAGGCGGCGTTCGATGCCTTTGCCCGCGAAGGCAAGCCCGAGACGAGCTGGACCTATGAGGTGGGTCTGCGCACCAACCGCCAGTTCGGCGGCGGCGTCGCCCTGCAGGCGCAGATGAACTACTATCATGTCGACTTCAGCAACCGTCTGCTGGCCATCCCGACCAACCCCGGCGGCATCGCCGGCAGCGGCATCACCGGTGGCACCTCGACACTCGTCAACGTCGGCAGCGTAAAGACCGATGGCGTCGATGCGGCTTTGACGCTGCGTTTTGGCAACACGTTCTCGTTCTACAATGCCGTCTCCTACAACCTGTCGAAGTACCAGAACGACTATACGTCGACGGCGCTTGGCATTGGGGCCGGGGTCGATAGCTGCATTGGTGGGTTCCTGGTGACCGGCGGGGTCGTGCCAACCTGCGGCAAGCAGTTGCCCGGTACGCCGAAGTGGATGAACAAGACGGTGGCCACGCTGAACCTTGGCCCGATCGAGGTTCAAGGCATTGGCGATTACGTCGGTCGGCGCTTTGCCACATTCACCAACGATGCCAGCGTTGCGTCCTACTTCCTCACCTCGCTGCGAATTGCGGCGCGCGTGCCGGAAGGGTCGCTGCCGCTGCGCAAGGTGGAACTGGCGCTCAACGTCACCAACCTGACCGACAAGCAGGGCGTATCGACACTGTCGATCGGTTCGGCGACCAACAGCTACTCGGCCTATCCCATCCCGCCGCGACAGTGGTTCCTCACCCTGTCGGCAGCATACTGACCGATGATTTCGAGAAGAAATGCAATGATCGGTGGCGCAGCCCTGGCCTGCGCCACCACCTTGCGGGCGGCAGGCAGACCTGGTGTCCGCAAGGTCCCGCTTGTGCTCGGCCACCGTGGTGCGTCTGCGCTGCGGCCCGAACACACGATGGGCGCCTATGCCAAGGCCATTGCCGATGGCGCCGATTTCATCGAGCCCGATCTCGTGTCGACGAAGGATGGCGTTCTGGTTGCCCGGCACGAGAACAACATCGCCGAGACGACCGATGTGGAGAGCCGCAGCGAATTTGCGGCGCGGCGGACCCGCAAGACGATTGACGGGCAGCAGGTCGACGGGTGGTTTACCGAGGACTTGACCCTCGCAGAACTCAAGACCCTGCGCGCACGCGAGCGCTTGCGCGGGATGCGCGCCGAAAGCCAGTCGTTCGACGGCCAGTTCCAGATCGTCACGCTTGAGGAAATTGTCGATTTCACCGCGGCCGAGGCGGCTGCAAGGGGTCGGACCATCGGCCTGATCCCTGAATTCAAGCACAGCACGTACTTTGCCGGCATTGGCCTGCCGCTGGAGCGGCGACTGCTGCAGATGCTTGGCCAGAGTGCCTATCTGCGCAAGGCGCCGCTCATCCTGCAGTCATTCGAAGTCGGCAATCTCAAGGCATTGCGCCCGAAAATTGCCGGGTTCGGCAATATCCAGCTCATGCAATTGATCGATGCGCCTGACGCAGCGCCATATGACTTCGTTCAAGCCGGAAGCGCTACGACCTATCGCACCATGCTGACGCCGCCGGGCCTGGCCGAGATCGCCACGTATGCCGATTGGCTGGCGCCTGCGACGCGGGCCTACATCCCGCTCGATGCGGAGGGGCGGCTTGGCCGGTCGACGGGTCTGGCGGCTGCAGCGCGCGCAGCGGGACTTCTCATCGGCACCTGGACGTTCAGGCCGGAAAACCGGTTTCTCGCTGCAGACTTCCGCAACGGGCAAGGGGATGATGCCCGCAATCCCGTTGGGAGCATCGCCGAGATGGAGCGTTATGTGCAGGAAGGGTTCGACGGCTTCTTCACCGATGATCCGGCGCTTGGCCGCGTGGTCGCCGACCGGTTCGCGCGCTTAGCTGCCAATCGCTGACGGGGACGAGCGATTAGGCGCTGCCGATCAGAACTCGTCCCAATCCTCTTCCTTCAAGGCGAGTGCGATGGATGGGCGGGGGATGGACGGGAGCTTGCGCGGCGCACCCGTGAAGGCTGGCGCGGGAATGCTTGAGGCTACCATCGCGGGAGCGGATTTGCGGTCCCGGATGGGCACGACCTTGTTCGTCACGTTGAACGCATCGACGAGCCTTGAAAGCTCCGTCGACTGCTCGGCAAGCTGGCGGGCAGCGGCGGTACTTTCCTCGACCATCGCGGCATTCTGCTGCGTTGCCCGGTCCATCTCGCTGACGGCGGCGCGCACATGCTCAAGCGCGTCGGACTGCGAAGACGCGGTTTCGGCGATTTCCTGAACAGAGCCGGCAATCCGGTTGATGCTCTGCACGATCGTCTTGAGAGCGCCGCCGGTTGCGTCCACCAGGCTGACGCCATCCTTGACCTGTACCCTTGTGATGCGGTTCCGGTGCCCTCGGGTTATCTCATTACGCCAAAGACCTTGCAGCCCACTCGTTCGTCGAATGATACGAAGGAGCTTCGCAACAACTACGAGGCAACTGAATTCACGAATGCGCTCTATGCGCTTGATCATGGATACAGGGGCCAGGGCGTTACCGTGGCGGTCATTAACACAGGCTATGTAAATGGGCACCTCTATCAACCTTGGGTTCTGACGCTTTTTTGGCGGCCGATGGCTGATCGGGCGCTGCTTTTGCCGGTTTGAGGCCTGATTTGGCCGTTTCCGAGCCGTTTTTCAGCGCTTTTCCTGTTCTCCGGGCGCACTTATCCCATGGCTGCCCTTCGTTCGTGAAAGACGAGGCGGTGCATGTTGTACGCCAGGTTGGCCAGCGCCACCTTGGCTTCAGCCCGCTTGATCCCGATGGTGCGGATGAACAGGCCCATCTTGGGGTCACTGCACGAAAGTGAATTTTACGTACGCTAGGGTCGAACGAACGGCGAACGCTGACGGTGCTAGCGTCGGAAAGGTATGACGACAGCCTGGT
>NZ_NCII01000137.1 GCF_002256775.1 Novosphingobium sp. 17-62-19
GTCCATCTACACTCTGGCCGCTGCTGCCGCTGGCGCTGCGCCGCAGAACAAGTTCGGTTTCGCCGAAGCGCTCGAACAGGGCGGTTTCATCGCCTACGCTACCGTCGTGATCCTCGGCATCATGTCGTTCGGCTCGTTCTTCATCCTGTTCACCAAGTTTTTCGAACAGAACAAGATCCTCGGCCAGTACAAGGCGATCCGCACTTCCTTCTGGAAGGCCGGCTCGCTCAAGGAAGGCGCTGCAAAGCTCGACAAGAACTCGGCATGGCGCCAGCTCGTCGATGACGGCATCGCCGCTGAAGACCAGCACGCCAAGATGACCGACTCGCTCGAAGCCCATGATTGGCTGCACGGCTCGCTCGCTCGTTCGGAAGCTGCGATCAACTCGAAGCTTGCTGGCGGTCTGCCCTTCCTCGCAACCGTGGGCGCAACTTCGCCGTTCATCGGTCTGTTCGGTACCGTGGTCGGCATCTACCGCGCTCTGATCAACATCGGCCTCGCCGGTTCGGCTTCGATCGACAAGGTCGCTGGCCCGGTCGGTGAAGCTCTGATCATGACCGCGCTTGGTCTGCTCGTCGCCGTTCCTGCCGTGCTTGCCTACAACTGGCTGCAGGCTCGCAACAAGAAGATCGCTGAACTGCTTTCGGGCTTCTCGACCGACGTTCTTGCGAACATCACGTCGAAGGGCGCTGTGAAGCCTGCTGTCACGGCTGCTCCGGCAACCCCGGCCGCACCGGTAAAGAAGTAAGCTTGAAACCGGGCCGCCGGTTCGCCGACGGCCCCTTTCCGGATACGCGGGACTTCTGCCGGAGCTTTGCCCTTTCAGGGCGGCTCCGGTTCCTCCCGCGGCTCAGAACGGACAGGATGTAACTCATGGCAATGTCTGTAGGCGGCGGGGGCGGAGAAGAACGCCCGATGTCCGACATCAACACCACGCCGCTCGTGGACGTGATGCTGGTGCTGCTGATCATCTTCCTCATCGCAGTGCCGGTCGCGATCCAGACTGTCGAAAAGCTTAAGGTTCCGGTTCTTCCCAGCGAAGAATCGGCCGACAAGGTCGAGAATCTGATGCTTTCGGTGGTTGCTACCGATGCGGCAGGCCGCAGCCCGAAGGAGCCTGGTTATGAAGGCTCCACGCGCAACGGCCAGTGCCGCGTATTCTTCAACAATACGACCCCGGTTGATAACCAGGAACTGTACCAGAAGGCTTTTGATCGTCTCGATGCGATCGTGAAGCGTGAAGGCGGCGCCGAGAACATCGACCCGGAAAAGATCCCCGAAGTGCATATCCGTGGCGACGTCAACGTGCCATGGAAGTGCATCGCGGGTGCCATCTATAACGTCCAGTCGGCCGGTTATCCAAAGGTCGGCTTCATCTCGACCCCGGTCGATCCGAACGGCTAAGCCGCTTCCGACCGGACCAGAGAGCGAACAGGAGCATCAATCATGGGAATGAGCGCCGGAAAAGGCGATGACGAACCGATGATGGAAATGAACACGACGCCGTTGATCGACGTCATGCTCGTTCTCCTCATCATGTTCATCATCACTATCCCCGTGGCCACCCACGCGGTGAACATCGATCTTCCGCAGCCATCGCCGCCGAAGAACGACCAGACGGTTGACCCGATCAAGAACAAGCTGGTTCTGAACAACGCCGGCCAGATCCTTTGGAACGGCGTGCCGACCACCACGGGTGAACTGGTTTCGCTGCTGCGGGCAACCAAGGGTATGAGCCCCGAGCCGGAACTGCAATTCCAGCCCGAGGAATACGCCAGCTACGAGATCGCGAACCAGATGATGAAGATCATCACGGATTCAAAGGTCACCAAGTTCGGCTTCGTCGGCAATGAAAACTTCGCCACCTTCCAGAAGGCTGGCCAATAAGTTTTCAGAGAGCCAATGGTTCTTGCCACAGGGCTTGAAAATCAAAGAGGGGGCGGAGCAATCCGCTCCCTTTTTGCGTGAGTACTATGGGTTAGGTGATGCGGCCGCCGCGATGGCGGCAAGGATCTGTGTCTCGCGATCTGCCCAAGAACCGAAAATTCGTTCCCAGCGCACCCCAGCAAGCACAAGCATCGATTGAGCCAGTGCGGCAAACTGTCCGCGTTCGTCGCTTTCACCAAAGAAGCGCGTGCCATCTGCTACCCAGGGTACATCCGGTTCAAACAGCAAATAGAGATCAGCCTTGGCATAGCCCAGAAGTGCGCCGGGTACCTCTTCGAACAGCATTTGCGCCCAGGCTGCGGTCATCAGCTGATCTGTATCGAGAATCAGCACTTCGGGCCTAGCCCTCGCCGCCGCTTGCGTCGCGGCCATGTGCCCCTCTGCTATGGCCAGCAGGTCGGCCATGACAAGATCAGTGCCATGCGTCTCACAGTATTCCCTGCCGAATTCCGCCACGACCGGCCAGCCGAAGCGTTGATTGAGGCGTGCGGCCATCACAGACTTGCCAGTGCTTTCGGCACCGTGAAAGCAGACAGTCAGCATCCGCAAGCCGCCTTTGACCACTGCCGCAGGCCCAACACCGACATGATCAGGAACGCGGCATAAAGCCCAGCCAACAATGGCAGTCCCCTCGAAAGGTAGAGCCATACCGCCGTCACGTCGATCAGCACCCACAGCACCCAGTTCTCCACCCGGCGCAGCGACAACAGGATCTGCGCAGCAATGCTGGCCCCGGCAACAGCCGAATCCGCAAACGGCAGCGCCGCATCGGTAAAGCGGTGGAGCACCCAGCCGAGTGAGAGGCTCAAGGTCATCGTCGCGAACGTCCAGCCAAGCCGGGCGCGTGCGTCCATCCAGCCCACCGTTACAGTCCTGTCACCCGCGCCTTTTGAGCGCAGCCACAGCCACCAACCCCACAGGTTCGCCGCAAAGAAGAACGCCTGCAGCCCCGTCTCGGCATAGAGGCGAGCGCCATAGAGCACGATGCCCGTGCAGGTGACGGACGCCAGCGCAAAGGGGAAGTTCCACACCGAGCGCCGCACCAGGAGGGCAATATTGGCCAGCCCCAGCAGGCTTGCAGCAAGTTCTACGGGATTCAGGCCGATCAAGTTCAAGGCCGCGCCGTGCGCGCGGCCTGAACCTCGCGCGGGTTGTCGGAGAACACGCCGTCAACGCCGACCTGCGCGAGCATCTGCCACGCCGTCGCGCAATCGCCCTTGGCCGTGGGATCGTTGCCCCGGCGCAAGGCGGGCGGCAGGAAGGCATTCTCGCAGCGCAGCGTCCAGACGTGGACCTTGAGCCCAGCGGCATGGGCCGCAGCAACCAGTGGCGTGGCTTTGCCATCGGCGCTCAACACCATCGACGCCTCGACGCCGACCGCATCGACACTCCGCGCCAGAGCGGACAGACCATCGGGCCTCGCCATCGCGGCAAAGCTCGTGCCGGTCCGGTCTGGCGGCCCGCGTTCGCTGGCCATCAGCTGCACCAGTCGCAACTTGGTCATCGGGCGCAGCCGTTCCAGTGGTCCGGCCTCAAAGCTCTGGATGAACACGGGATCATCGGCCGTGCGGTAACCAGCCTTGTCCAGCATCGGCAGCAGCAGTGCCGCCGTATCGATGCCCTGTGCGGCAAACCACGATGGATGCTTCAACTCGGGGTAAAGCCCGATGCGCCGTCCGGTCTCTGCCTCTTTCGCACGGACCAGCGCCAGCACTTCGGCAAAAGTCGGCACTTGCCACAGCCCGTCGAACCGGGTGTTGGCCGGGCGGATTGCGGGAAGGCGTTCGCGGGCGCGCAAGGTGCGCAGTTCTGCCAGCGTGAAATCCTCGGTGAACCAACCGGTTAGAGCTTCACCGTCAATCGTCACCGACTTGCGGCGCGCGGCGAATTCGGGATGGTCGGCCACATCGGTCGTGCCCGAGATCTCGTTCTCGTGCCGCGCCACCAGCACGCCGTCCTTGGTAGGGACGAGGTCCGGTTCGATGAAATCAGCCCCGGCATCAATGGCGCGTTCATAGGCGGCAAGGGTGTGTTCGGGCCGCTCACCGCTGGCCCCGCGATGGGCGATCAGGATCGGATCGGGCAGATTTTGGGCCTGCGCCTGAACTGCACCAAAAAGCACCAAGACGACACCAAACGACCGCAAGATCATGCCAAAGCGCATTCCCAATCCACTTCCTTGAAGCCTACCAGCACACCGCCGCTATGCTCCAAAATTGGCCGCTTGATGACAGAGGTATGTTCAGCCAACACCGCCGGAGCACCCTCACCCCCCAACGCTTCCTTCTGCGCCTCGTCCAGTTTGCGATAGGTCGTGCCCGCCTTGTTCACCACTTTGTCCAACCCGGCAGCGCCGGTCCACTGCGCGATGCGTGCCGGGTCTGCGCCCAGCTTCTTGTAATCGTGGAAGGTGTAGGCAATTCCCTTTGACTCCAGCCAGTTGCGGGCCTTCTTCACCGTGTCGCAATTGGGGATGCCGTAAACCGTGATGCTCATGTCTCGTCCCGCTGGAAGTGGTGAATGCGTGTGGGCGTGCCTGCGAACAGGGTGTAGCTCTCGTAATACTCCGCGCGGCCTTTGCCTTGTATTTCAGCATGATGCGCCACCCGCCGCCACGCCAGCGCCGCATCCTCGTCCGCCCATTCGGACAGGGCGATCACTTCGCCATCCTCTGCCGTGTAGGATTTGAAGCTGAGGTAGCCCGGTTGCTCCGCAGCAAGCCGCTCCATCGCATCGGCGTCGCGCGAATAGGCGGCGGCATCGATATCGGCGCGTTTGCGATTGCGGAAGACGACGAGGAACATGGGGTGTCTTTAGCGCGGGATCTCACCACCCCCAACCCCCTCCTCTGAAGAAGAGGGGGCTTTTTAATAGCGCCAACTTTCTCCCCTCCTCTTCAGAGGAGGGGTTGGGGGTGGTGGACTTTTCCGCGACATTCCTACAAAGCGCTGGGCCATGAGCCTGAACAGTTTCGGTCATCTTTTCCGTTTCACCACCTGGGGTGAAAGCCATGGGCCGGCGCTGGGCGCGGTGGTGGATGGTTGCCCTCCGGGGCTGGCGTTGAGCGAGGCGGATATCCAGCCTTTCCTCGATGCGCGCCGCCCCGGCCAATCGCGCTTTACCACGCAGCGGCAGGAGCCGGATCAGGTCCGCATCCTTTCGGGCGTGTTTGAAGGCAAGACGACCGGCACGCCGATCAGCCTGATGATCGAGAACGTGGACCAGCGGTCAAAGGACTATGGCGATGTCGCCAAGGCCTATCGCCCCGGCCATGCCGACTATGCCTATGACGCCAAGTACGGTTTCCGCGATTATCGCGGCGGCGGGCGGGGTGAGCGAGATTGGTGGGGACGCCATCGATCTTGCCAACTTCGACGCGCAGGAAATCGGCCGCAATTCGCTCTTCTGCCCCGATGCGACGGCGGCGGCGCGATGGGAAGCGCTGGTGGATGACGCCCGCAAATCCGGCTCCTCGCTGGGCGCGGTGGTGGAATGCGTGGCCACGGGGGTTCCGGCAGGCTGGGGCGCGCCGCTCTATGCCAAGCTGGATGCGGAACTGGCCCATGCGATGATGGGCATCAACGCGGTGAAGGGCGTGGAAATCGGCGATGGCTTTGCCGCCGCGCGCAACACCGGCGAAGGCAATGCCGATCCGATGCGGCCCGGTTCGGAAGGCCCGGAATTCCTTGCCAACCACGCAGGCGGCATCGCAGGCGGCATTTCCACCGGCCAGCCGGTGAGCGTGCGCGTGGCCTTCAAACCCACGTCCTCGATCCTCACCCCCATGCCCACGATCACGCGCGAGGGCGAGGCCACCGAACTGTTCACCAAGGGCCGCCACGACCCCTGCGTTGGCATTCGCGGCGTGCCGGTGGTGGAAGCGATGATGGCGCTGGTGCTGGCCGACCAGAAGTTGCTGCATCGCGGGCAGTGTGGGTGATGGGTCTGCCCCTAGGCGACCAGTGAGACAGCCTTGCAATTTGTAGCACTTAGTGCTACATAGCGCTGTGTCTGATCCGGTTCATCCTCGCGCTTTCAAATCCGCTTGGTTCGCGAAGGCAGCGAAGAAGGGGCGGATTTCAGACGCCATGTTGTGCAAGGCCATCGCACAGGTGGTGGCGGGGCAAGCCGATGATCTGGGCGGCGGCGTGTTCAAGAAGCGGCTCTCGGACAACCAGTATCGCTCGATCATCCTCGCACGGGGACGGAGCTTCTGGGTCTACCAGTATCTTTTCGCCAAGCAGGACCGCGCCAACATCGAGGACGACGAGTTGAAGGCGTTCCGCGAACTGGCCAAGGGCTATGCGGCGCTGACAGCAGAGCAGGTTACTGCACTGATTGCGGGCAAGGACTGGATCGAGATTTGTGCGGACAACGTTTTTCACGGGGACGGGGATTTCGGCAAGCCGGAGAGACAATGATGAGCAAGCGGACCTACAAAAGTGACGCCTTCGAGGCGATTCACGGATCGGCAAGCGCGCTGCACCGCGTGGGCGCAATCCCCAAGGCAACCATGCGGGATTTCGATTCTGCGTGCCTCACTGCACCGACAGCCTATGCGCCCAAGGATATCCAGCGCCTGCGTGAGGCCAACAAGGTCAGCCAGCCTGTGTTTGCGCGCTACCTAAATACCAGTGAATCCACGGTGGAGAAGTGGGAGACGGGAGCCAAGCGACCCAGTGGGATGGCCCTGAAGCTACTCGCCATCGTCGAGAAGCATGGCCTGCAAGTGCTGGCCTGAATCGGGGTCATTTTAGGACCGCTGGGGGTGGCAACGGTGATGGAGCGCTATCGTAACAATCGTAACAGGTGCAAGGTAGCTCAATTATCGCACTGAATAATTTGAGAATTGATGCATCTGTTACCGTAACTCCACCGTAATCTCTTTGTTCTGATCGGGGTTGTTCATGTATCTCAATCCGTTTGACGGTGCGCGAGCCAAATTAGAACGGGCGCAGCGGCTCATAAGCGAATTAGGTGATGAAGAGGCAATATTCAATCGCGCCAATCCCGCCCGCCTCGTAGTCCACGTACTGGCTAACGGCGATCATATTCTTTTTGCTGAATATAAACACAAGCCGGCGATAGCAATCAGCACTCTTGTTGCCGATTCCATTGGCAATATGCGATCCGCGCTAGGTGTTTAGTCCCGGATTGTGATGGTCAGGCTTGACGTTAAAGATTTCGGGCTTTGATTGCCAGAGTTGGTCGATTGCTTGGTAGGGTGTTTTGAA
>NZ_NCII01000138.1 GCF_002256775.1 Novosphingobium sp. 17-62-19
CGGCCAACGAACAGGCGGGCAAGCTCGGCCTGTCCTACCGCCCCGGCGCGCTGACCGAGGATGCGGGATATAACATCCAGCTGGGCGCGGGCTATTTCGCGCGGATGCTGGACTATTACAACGGATCGTGGCCGCTGGCCGTGGCGGCCTATAACGCTGGCCCCGGCAACGTGAACAAGTTCCTGCGCGCCAATGGCGATCCGCGCAATGGCGACGTGGACTGGATCGAGTGGATCGAGAAGATCCCGCTGTCCGAAACGCGCAACTATGTGCAGCGCGTGCTGGAAAACGCGGTGGTCTATGAGGCGATGAACCCGCAGTTTGCGACCTATCGGGGGGCCAACCCGATGAGCTATTTTATTGGGAAGCGGGAGCCGGGGTGAACGAAGCTACCTTGACTATTGGAGCCAAGGCAGGCCGCGTGATTAGGTCGGAAAATGAACTACTTGAGGCTCTTTCCGAACTGAATAAACTTCCGTCAGGCGAGTGCGCGGCTTTAAACGTTGACGAAAAATTCTACATCCGAGCCGAGCGACACGGAGAATTCTGGGCAGTCGAAACTCAACGTGGCGGGTATTTCACGCGCGCTTCCTTCACTGCGGAAATGACGACTGAATTCAGCGACAGAACAGTGAAGACTGCTAGGGAAGCCCGTTCATTCTTGGAGCGGATAAAAACGGCGCTTAGCGTCGTGCCAGAACGGAGTCTCAGCACCGCACAAGTGATTACCTTGTTTGGCGAATTTCTCGCTGGCCGTCGGTTCTCCATCCCACAATCAGGCGCGTAAGAGGCAAGCGGGATCCCGGGTCAAGCCCGGGATGACAGTCGGGGGGAAGGATACTTCTTTGATCCTCCCTGTTTTTGCGGAGCACAAACGGGGAGGTGTCGTCGGCGTAGCCGATGACGGAGGGGTTCTTTCGTTTTGCCCCTCCACCACCCGCTGCGCGGGCGGTCCCCCTCCCCATTTGTCCTGCGGAAAAACGAGGAGGATTATTGTCAGTTCTCCCATCATCGCCGTAAAGCCACCCCATGAAGCCTGACAGCCCTCCCATCACCCCCGCCGGATTTGCCGCCTTGCGCGCGCGGTATGACCATCTGCTGGGCACCGAACGTCCTGCAATTGTCGAGATCGTCTCTTGGGCGGCGGGCAATGGCGATCGGTCTGAGAACGGCGACTATCTCTATGGGCGCAAGCGGATGCGGGAGATTGATCGGGAGCTGGCTTTTCTTGCGCGGCGGATGAAGGCGACGCGGGTGGTCGATCCGGCGCGGATGGAGGATCGGACGCGCGTGCTGTTTGGCGCGACTGTGGAGATTGCCGACGAAGACGACGCGCGGCGCGTGCTGACCATCGTGGGGGATGACGAGCAAGATGCTACCAACAACCTGATCGGCTGGAGCGCGCCGATTGCCAAGGCCTTGCGCGGGGCGCGGGTGGGGGATTTGCGGATCGTCCGGCTGCCTTCGGGCGAGAAGGAATGGGAAATCATGAGCATTTCCTATCCTGACGCCGCAGGCTAAAGCCCCTCCCCATGAAACCATCCATGAAACAGGGTCGCTTCTTCATTATGCGCCACGGCGAGACGGTCTATAATGCGGCCGCGCGCTTGCAATCCAATGCCATGCACACGCCGCTGACCCGGCAAGGGTTTGAGCAGGCCGTGGCGATGGGCTGCGCGCTGCGCGGCGAACTGGGCGAGAAGCCCAAGGTGACGCTGCACATCTCTGACACCGGGCGCGCGTTGCAGACGGCGGCGCTGATCGCCGAGGAGCTGGGGCTGGATTGGTTTGCCGGGCGGCGCACGATGGATCTGAAAGAGATCGACATGGGATCGTGGTGCGGACGCTCCTATGGTGAGGTGGAGGAGGAAGTTGGCTCCATCGTGATCGAGGACCACCTGCTGCGCCCCGCCCCGGACGGCGAGGACTATCCGATGATCGCCGCGCGGCTGAACCGCTGGATCGACGGGCTTGGCGATGAAGGCGGCGATCACATCGTGGTGATGCACGGCATTTCCAGCCGGGTGCTGCGCGGGATGATGGCGGGTTATCCGATGCACCCCATCCACGGCGCTCCGATTGCACCGTCGCTGGTGCAAGGCTCCATCGCTCTGGTAGAGAACGGGGCAGAAACCATGCTGTTTGGATCGACCCGTGGGATTGAGCACGCCTGATGGGCGAGGTTGTAAACCTGCGGGCCGTGCGCAAGGCCAAGGCGCGGGATGCGCACGCGGTTGAGGCCCAAGCCAACCGGGCGAAGTTTGGCCGGACCAAGGGCGAGAAATTGCGCGAGGCTCAGGAAGCGAACCGGGCGGCGCGGCTGATTGACGGCGCGAAGCGGGACGAGACGTGAGGAAGCTGCTGGTTCTGGCCGCTCTGGTGCTGGCAGGCACGGCCACGGCACGCGATAGCCTGGGCGTGTTCGGCACGTGGGGCGCTTTTCGCGATCCGGCGGTGCCGCGGTGCTATGCGATTGCGATGGCCGAGAAGGTCAATGGGCGCGAGCAGGCGTTTCAGCCTTATCTGACCGTGGGATACTGGCCGCAGCGCAAGATCCGCGGGGCCGTGCACGTGCGGCTGGCGCGGCGGGTGGCTTCGGGGTCCAGCGTCAACGTCTCGTTCCCGGAGGCCAACTTCACGTTGCAGACGGGGCAGGCCGATGCTTGGCCTGCGGATCAGCGGACCAATGCCGGGATCGCGGCGCAGATGCGCAGCGCGCCGCGCGTGGTGGTGATTGGCCAAGGTACGGATGGGCGCAAGTTCCGCGATACGTATCTGCTGTCAGGTGCGGCCTCGGCGATGGATGCGGCGGCGCTGGGGTGTGCGCGATAAGGAAAAGGGCGAGCCTTGCGGCCCGCCCTTCGCTTGCTTCAATGCGTGACGCTTAGAAGCGGACGCCAACACCGGCCATCACCATGTGACGGTCGGTATCGATATCAAAGCGGCTCGTATCAGGCGTGTCGCCGTTGAAATCGAATTCGCCGCGGTTGTAGTTGTTGTAGCCGTATTCCAGCTTCACGTAGCTATTTGGCCCGAGCTTCTGCTCAACGCCAGCGCCGACGCGGTAGCCGTCGGTGTCAAGACGCTGGCGCAGGCTGGTGGTACCATCGGTGCCCTGCAGGTTGTAGCGCTGGTTGCTGTAGCCACCTTTCACATAGACCATCGTGGCAGGCGACATGGCATAGCCGACGCGACCGCCCAGATAGTACTGGCGACCGGCATCAACGCGACCAAGGTTGAACACGTTGGGTTCGTTGTTGTTGTTGTCCCAGCTGGCGCTGCTCTCGGTGATTTCGGCTTCGGCGCCGATCACCAGGTTGCTGCCGACGGCCATGTCATAACCGATGGCACCGCCATAGGTCACGCCATCGATCGACTGCTTGAGATCACGGTCGGCGTCGACATCTTCGCTACTGCCCGAGCGGTGGCGGTCGTAGCCAACCAGTGCTTCGACGCGGAGGCCGCTGAATGCTTCTGCAGGCGTCGCGTCCTGCGCGAAGGCCGGAGTGGCGGCGAGCGCCGTGCCGGCGGCGAGGATTGCGCAGATATTCTTCATGTTACACTCCATTCGAACGTTCACCTGTCGGTTTTCGTTTTTTTGTGCGACCCGACAGTGGTGCTTGGAATGAGCGGAAATGCATCCGGTTTCCTGAACCTCACACAACAAGAAAGTGTGATATTTCAGTCACATACTTTGCGATATGCGGAGTGATTATCAAGACGAACGACCGGAACGTTTTGCAGGTTCAGGTGTTCGCGCGGCGCTGATTTCACCCCGTTTGCTTGGTGAGGCGAGAATCACTATATGCGCGCGATGCAGCATTCCCCTGAAGATAGCCCTTCCCTTCCCGCCAACATGCCGATTGCAGGGCATATCGATCCTGTGCCCGTGCCACGCCCCGGTCTGGTCGACGGAGTAACCCCGCGCGAAGATGGACGGGTCGATCTGATCGGCCTGCCCAAGAAGCAGATCGCGGCGGTGTTCGAAACGGCAGGCCTTGATGTGAAGGCGGCCAAACTGCGTGCCAAGCAGGTCTATCATTGGGTCTATCATCGCGGCGTCACCGACTTCGAAGAGATGACCGACATCGCCAAGACCATGCGCCCATGGCTGGCCGAGCGCTTTGTGGTCGGGAGGCCCGAGATCGTTGAGGCGCAGGTTTCAACCGACGGCACGCGCAAATGGCTGTTGCGCACGGCGGACAACCATGATTTCGAGATGGTGTTCATCCCTGATGCGGACCGGGGAACGCTGTGCGTTTCAAGCCAGGTCGGCTGCACGCTCAACTGCCGGTTCTGCCATACCGGCACGATGCGGCTGGTGCGCAATCTGACGCCGGGCGAAATCGTGGGGCAAGTGATGCTTGCGCGCGATTCGCTGAGCGAGTGGCCAAAGGCCACCGTGCGTCCCCGCGAAGGCGGGGACCTCCATCAACCGAGCGCCATGCTGCCTGAGGCCCCCGCCTTCGCGGGGGCGCAAAGCACTTCGTGGGACGATGAGGACGACGACGAGGGCGCATATACCGCCGATGGTCGTTTGCTGACCAACATCGTGATGATGGGCATGGGCGAGCCGCTTTATAACTTCGACAATGTGCGCGATGCCTTGAAGCTGGTGATGGACGGTGATGGGCTGGCCCTGTCCAAGCGGCGCATCACGCTATCGACTAGCGGCGTCGTGCCGATGATGGCGCGGGCGGGCGAGGAGATCGGGGTAAATCTTGCCGTATCGCTCCACGCCGTGACCAAGCCGGTGCGTGACGAGATCGTGCCGATCAATCGCAAATATGGCATTGAGGAACTGCTGCAGGCTTGCGCTGACTATCCCGGCGCGTCCAATGCACGCCGCATCACGTTTGAATATGTGATGTTGAAGGACAAGAACGACAGCGACGACGATGCGCGCGAACTTGTGCGGCTGATCAAGCAGTACAAGCTGCCCGCCAAGGTCAACCTGATCCCATTCAATCCATGGGAAGGCGCACCTTACGAGTGCTCCAGCCCCGAGCGGATCAAGACTTTTGCCAAGATCGTCTTCGCTGCCGGAATCAGCGCGCCGGTGCGCACGCCGCGCGGGCGCGACATTGACGCAGCCTGTGGGCAGTTGAAGACAGCAGCGGAAAAGAAGAGCCGTGCTGAACTTGACCGGCTTGCAGAGGAAAAGATGGCGGCTCTGGGCTAAGGCCTGTGGACATTTAGGGGATTCCCTTTTTCTGCGAGATCGGATTCAAGACTGGCGAAGGGAGAGCTGGTTTGGATCGACACGGATTGAGCG
>NZ_NCII01000035.1 GCF_002256775.1 Novosphingobium sp. 17-62-19
CGGTCGGGGCTGCGCCCCTCCCTACGATCAGACCAGACAACCGATCCTACCGGCCATCATAGTCGCCGCTCAACCGGCCATCGTAGTTGTCGCCGCGCACCCCGCATGACACCCAAGGCTCCCAGAGGCCCCCAGGCGGTCCCTGAGGCGTTGTGCTTGCGTCGATCCACGCGGACCCGCAGCAGCTCTACGTTAGCGCCTGTTTTCACTCGTAAATCCCTGATGTGATACTGTAACATGCCGTGGCGGATACCCGATTATTTTAGGTGGTCTCTTGCCTGCCGACCGATGCGCAGTAGCGGGTCACTGTGGCCTTCGACAGGTCGAAATGCTTCATGGTCTCTGCGATGCTTTTGCGGTTCTCACGCCGCCATGCAGCTACCTCCTGAGCGTCTCGCTTTACGGGACGGCCTAGGCTTTCCTTCCCGCGATGCGTTCGCCCCGTTGCCCTCAGTGCATCCTTGGCAGCCTCACGCCCCGCATCACAGCGTTCCTTGATCCTCTGACGCTCCAGGTCGGCAATCTGGGCAAGGACGGCCACGACAATCTCACCAGCACCCCGCCCCACGGGACCAATGCCCCGAACGTCAAGAACGACACCTTTGTCCATAAGCTGACGGACGGTCGCCTGCACGTCCAGCGCATCGCGTCCTAGGCGGTCCAGAGCATACAGGCAGACGGTGTCGCCTTCACGGACGTAAGAGAGCAGGGCTGCGAAGCCAGGACGGTCCTTAGCCAGCGTTGCGCCGCTAACGCCTTCGTCGGAGAACTCCCGGTCGAAGTGACCACCAAGCGCGTGTCGCTGCGCTTCAACGCTCTGGTCCGCTGTCGAGGCCCTCAGGTATAGTATGCGGCTCATGTCTCGCCCTGTCTCGTAAGGTATAGGAGGCATTTAGAGACAAGCTCATAAGCCGTCAAGGTATCTTTTGCGTCACCTTGAGTTGTCTGATTGTGGGGGTCTCAAAGGTTAGAAGTTGTGAGGCATCCCCCAAGCAGTGCGGGCGCTGGTGCAACGGCCACGAATGTCCCCAAGAAGGCCAATGTCCCCCAAGGATCATGGGCAATGCCGATGCCTGCCGGTGGTGGGGCAGGAGGACCATAGGGGTGGGGTGGCCCGACCTCGGCGACCGGGGGTGGGGTAGGCGCAAGGCACTGGAATGTATATGGAATGTGGGCTTTACGGGTCCCTCCGGCCCGCTCACGGTTCCATCCGGCGTCGATCCGCGAAGCCAATCCAAAACAGGCGGTTTCGCTGCGGCCATATATTTACAGCTCGGACCCTGCTCTCTCCTCGGTTTCCCTGAGAAATCTGCGGGAAATCGGATGTAGCAATGAAGTTGCAATCCTTCGCAGCTTAGGGTCCCATCCGGCCCACGCTGGGACCATGCGCCGGATAGCCCCCGCAAGCGACCAAAATGGCCGGTGTGTTTTGCTGTCAGATACCGGCTTCAGGGTGCTCCCCAAGCCCCCCGGTTTACTTGGGTTTTGCATTACTGCCGAACATGGGGAAACCATCGCCCCCAACGCGGTAGCGGCATTACTGCTCACCTTGGCACAACCGGCGTTCCCACAGCGTCCGTCTTACTGCCGATGTAAGCACAACATTCCACCCAAGACCACGAGTTGCGTGGGGCCATCATCGACGGCCAGCCCTGGTTCGTCGCTGCTGACGCCTGCCGCATCCTCGGAGTGGTCAACGCCAGCAATGCCTGTCGCCCCCTGGCAGATGACGAGAAGACCACCCTTCATCGGCTAAAGGTTGGGATGCTCCCAGGCGCTCCTGTCAACGCTGTTAGCCGCCCAGGGCTCTTCAAGCTCATCTCCCGCTCAATCAAGCCCGAAGCGAAAGCCTTCGACCGCTGGGTGCGCCACGAGGTCCTGCCGCAGATCATGGACACTGGCGGCTACGTCACGGCAGACGCCAACGTCGAGAAGGTGCTGGAGGCTGCTCCAGGAACTGACTTTGGCCCTTCCCAGGAAACCGCAGATTTCCGCCATTCCTGACTTACTGCCCACCTTCGCACAACCAGGCCGTTCGAACCTGCCCGGACTTAGTGCTCACTATCGGACAACCAACGCGCCCGCGTGTGTCCCTTTCCAACCATCCTAGGCCTAGGAAACCACCACATGACCAACACCACCAACCGCCCCCAAGGCGTCCTTCGATCTGCCAGCCTGCCACAGGCCACCGCTGAGTTACCGGACGGCTTACTCCCCGATAATGTCGGTGAAGTGTCCCGCAACCAGAACATCCTGGACGAGGTGTTCGCCCCAGGCACCGCAGTCGCCCCTACAGCTCCCCTCAGGCCTGCGCTGAGCGCCCCAAGGCCCACAGGCATCTTGAGCTCAATCAACGCCAGGACCGCACGCCAGTGACCTCCACGGACGCCCTTCAGGTCAAGCAAGCTGTCCCCTACAAAAGGTCCACACCTCTGTTTGCCTGGGAACGGACGGCCCCGCCTCCCAAGCGCCAAGAGGTCGAACCCCAGGCCCCGATAGACCCGGTCTACGGCGATGGCATGGCGCTGGATTACAAGGGCCGTTCCATTCGCGCCATTCCCGTCAACGGTGTCCCCTGGTTCGCCTTGCCGGAGCTGGCTGAGGCGCTGAGCCTCCCCCAAGGGGAAGCGGACAAGCTGGTTCACTCTCCAGACTTTCCGGCACATGCACGGCTGGTCTGCTACGAAAGCCCAGAGCCCGACCCTGAAGTAACCACAGAGCCCGGACCCGTCACAATGCTTTCACCCGTTGGCGTCTGGTGGCTTACGGCGCTGATGGACGATGAAGGCAGCAGCGGGCAGGCCTTGGCTGCCTGGGCCAAACGTGAAGCCGCTAGGCTGTGTCCTGAGCCTGCGCCTGGTGACCCTGCCGTATTCCTTAGGCTGGCTAGGGCTGGGGTGCGCCCCCCATACCCGTGGAAATACAGCGGAAGACGAGCCGAGTGGATTGAACTGCGGTGGAGTGATACGGGCAACCTCGCACGCGGTTGGACGCCCACAGCCCCTAAGGAAACCTCCCAATGAGCACTCGCGTTCGCCTGCCCGGTTTCATCGATCACTTGGGCACCACCACACCGTCAGCCTACGGACCTATCGACGAGCCGGACGACTACTGACGCTGACACAAGAATACCCCCAGTCCTTTACGGGCCGGGGGTATTTTTTCGAGTGCCGAGGGGAAGGGTGTGGGTTTCTCCCACCCCCTAACAGTCAACTGGCGAGGGCGTTCGGCAGCCCGAGCCCCATTCGCAGCAACCGGTTGAAGAAGACCATATGCTCCAGCTCCCTCGCACCTAGCGTCACGTCTAGCAGGCGGAAGACCTCTGTAAGGTGGGCGTCGAGGAGGTCGTAGATTTCCTCAGGGTCCAAAGTTGGCGTAGGGGGCGATTGCACCTCAGCCTTCCACAGCCAGCATGAGGGTCCTGAGGTCCTGTGCGGTCAAGACCACGCTGTGAGCACGCCCTCGCTCGTCCCGCTGCTGGATTACCGCGACACCGTCACCCATGAGCTGAGCTTGGCCGTCACGGAGGGCAATGGAAGGGTTGACAGTGGTGGTCATTCAATAGGCTCCCGTCTGGAGGCGGCTTGCAGGTGGTCCAAAATGTGATACAAACGCGCCTTGAATGATGCGCCAGAAACCGCAGATTTCCGCCATTCCCGGTGCTCCCGTCTCGTATCGGGCCAGGGGCACCATTCCTTTTCAAAGCTAGGCATTGCCTTTGCTTGCTGATCAAGACACTGCCGTGCTCAAGCCTGTGATTCGATACAGATTTAGTTTCGGGAATAAGCTGGGTCTGTTCAGCGGATCCATGGTGCCCGGCCTGACATCGTATGTCGAAAAATCGCTGAAGTTCGTCGTCGGATACATCAGCGCCAGCGCAGCCTAGTCCACGTCAACGATCACCCGTGCCGTAGGCACAGTCACGTCGACTTTGAACACGTCGCCATTGCCGCTGCCGTCCGTCGGCTCGTCGATACTGTCTCGAAAGCCGCTGCCTCGTCCGCCGGCACCGCCTCCACTACGCTTGTCTGTCAGCTGGTTTGCTCCAAACTTATTCGGTTCAGCCTGCTCCAGATCAGCCAGCTCGTGACGTTGTGCCTGCACCTGCTGGGGCTGACCATTGACAATGAGCGCAACCGTCCCTGAAAATGCAAGCGTCAGTGCCGCAAAGTTACGGTACATCTTCGGGTGAATCCCCAATACTTGTTTCGACATGCGGATCATACGGATGGCCATAACCAGGGCGCGTTAAGGATGAAGTCAGCCTTCGTGGTTAGCAAACTGATACCGGAATGGCGCAAATGCGCTTGTGTTCCATCTATGTTCTGCTAATTGCAGGGTATGGCCAAACCAAAACGTCGCTTCGTCTGCCAGGCCTGTGGCAGCGTCTCCAATCGCTGGCAGGGTCAGTGCGCAGATTGTAGCGAATGGAACACGTTGGCCGAAGAAGCGCCCGAAACGATATTCTCGGCCAAGCATGATCTGTCGAGTGGCGGCCGCCGCGTCGCTTTCGTCAGCCTAGATGCGCCGGTAACGCTTCCGCAGCGCCGCAAGACCGGCATTGCCGAGTTTGACCGCGCATTGGGTGGCGGCCTTGTCCCCGGCTGCGCCATCCTGATGGGGGGCGATCCCGGCATAGGAAAATCCACCCTGCTGCTTCAGGCTGCCGCCAAAGTCGCCATGTCGGGAGGCACGGCTGTCTATATCAGTGGAGAGGAGGCGTCCGACCAGATCCGCCTGCGCGCTGATCGCCTTGGCCTTGGCAAAGCGCCTATCCAACTCGCCGCAGCCACCTCGGTGCGCGACATTCTCACCACGCTTGGCACCATGCCAACGCCCGATCTGCTGGTGATCGATTCGATCCAGACCATGCATTCCGATCAGATCGAGGGCGCCCCCGGTACAGTGAGCCAAGTGCGCGGCTGCGCCTTCGAACTGATCCGCTTTGCCAAGGAAGCCGGCACCGCGCTGGTGCTCGTAGGCCACGTAACGAAGGACGGGTCTATCGCCGGCCCGCGTGTGCTGGAGCACATGGTGGACGTGGTAATGAGCTTCGAGGGTGAGCGTAGCCATCAATACCGCATCCTGCGCGCGATCAAGAACCGCTTTGGCGCGGTCGACGAAATTGGTGTCTTCGCGATGGCCGGGGCAGGGCTTGAGGAAGTTGGCAACCCGTCGATGCTCTTCCTTTCAGGGCGCGAAGACCAAATCGCAGGCAGCGCCGTTTTCCCTGCGCTCGAAGGCACGCGCCCGGTTCTGGTCGAAATTCAGGCACTCACAGTGCGTCTTGCCAGCGGAGCCACTCCGCGTCGCGCGGTTGTTGGCTGGGATTCGGGTCGCCTTGCAATGTTGCTGGCTGTCCTCGAAGCGCGTTGCGGCCTCAATTTCTCGACCGCTGAGGTCTATCTCAACGTGGCGGGCGGGTACCGGCTGACTGACCCCGCTGCCGACCTCGCCGTTGCAGCAGCGCTCATTTCCGCCCTGTCGGATCGCCCTTTACCGCCCGCTTCGATCTGGTTCGGAGAAGTCTCGCTGGCCGGAGAAGTACGCCCCGTCGCCCACACCCCGGTTCGCCTGCGTGAGGCGGCAAAGCTTGGCTTTCGTCTCGGTTGCGGCCCCGATGCAGGGGCTGAAAAGGTCGAAGGCTTGCGCTATTCCCCGCTCAAGCTGCTGCCAAATCTGATTGACCGCGTGATGGGCGGCTCATAGGTTCCGCTCCGAAATGACCGGCTTCGATTATGTAGTTCTGCTTCTTGTCGGCATCGGTGCCGTTGGCGGCTTCCTGCGTGGATTTGTGGAAGAGGTGCTATCGCTTGCCGCTTGGTGTCTTGCGCTTTTGGCGGTGCATTATTTCCACGAACCATTGACTTACTGGCTCGCCACACACTTGCCGACGGAAACCGGGGCAGGGGTTCTCGCATTCTTTTTGCTTCTGCTTGGTCCCTACATTGCCACCAGAGTCATCGCGCGCCGCATGGGCACCGCAAGCCGCGATTCGGTGATCGGCCCGATTGATCGCTTGCTCGGTTTCGGCTTCGGAGCAGTGAAGGGGTTCATCATCGTCGTGCTTGGGTATTCGGTCGTCGTCTTTGGCTATGATCTTGCTTGGGGTGAAGATGGTAGGCCCGAATGGATCACCGAAGCGCGCACTTATCCGTTTCTCAATGCTGCCAGCGAGGAATTGTTGACACTAATTTCCGAGCGACGCGAACAGGCAGCAGACCAGGCGCGTGAAGTTACCAAACGCAAAACACGCAAACAGATTCTGGGCGATTGAAGTGGGCGTCGGAAAGGGCCTTTACACCCCTGAAATTCTCGCACTTGCCATGGAACTCGCCAATACACCGTGGGATGATGCTCTCCCGCACAAGGGCACGGCCCGGTCACGCAGTTGCGGCAGCACGATAGACGTTGCGCTGGCAACCGATCCGGCAGGTGCTGTAACAGCCCTTGGCCTGCGGCCACATGCTTGCGCCGTCGGGCAAGCGTCTGCCGCACTGTTCGCCAGATCGGCGCTTGGACGCAACAAGGCAGAAATCGCGCAATCCCGCTCGGCACTGGCAAAATGGTTGGTGGGCGACACTCTGCGTCCCGTCTGGCCGGGTCTGGAAAACCTTGAAGCTGCCCGGGCCTATCCCGCGCGCCACGGTGCAATCATGTTGGCATGGGACGCCGCGCTTGATGCGCTTTCGGGTGTCCGAGCTACCTGAAAAGCAGGGCTTGCCGCAAAGCCATGCGCTTCGCTACAGCCTCGCCAGATAAGCCGAACAAAAACGGGTTTCGGGGGAAATTCAGCGTGTCAGTAAACAGTGTCAGCAACGCGATGCCAAACGGCGGAGAACTGGAACCAAGCGCGTCCGATATCCGGCTCGTCATCGCAGCAAGTTCTGCAGGCACAGTGTTCGAATGGTACGATTTCTTCATCTATGGCACGCTGGCTGCAATTATCGGCAAGACCTTCTTTCCGTCTGATAATGCCACGCTGCAACTTCTGCTTGTATGGGCCGGATTTGCTGTCGGCTTTGGCTTTCGGCCGCTGGGTGCAATTCTGTTCGGCTATCTGGGCGACAAGCTCGGCCGCAAGTACACGTTCCTTGTTACCGTCACGCTGATGGGCATTGCCACCGCCGGAGTCGGCCTGATCCCCTCGGCCGATAGCATCGGCCTCTTTGCACCTGCGATCGTGCTTCTCCTGCGCATTCTGCAGGGCCTTGCGCTCGGCGGCGAATATGGCGGTGCTGCAATCTACGTGGCTGAACACGCGCCCGGAGGACGGCGCGGCTACTACACCAGCTATATACAGGCCAGTGTCGTTGGTGGTTTCGTCCTCAGCCTGATCGTCGTCTTGTCCAGCAAGGCGCTGATGGCTGAAGAGATTTGGCTAACCTGGGGCTGGCGCGTGCCATTCCTGCTCAGCCTTGCGCTGCTCGCAATCTCGCTGTGGATGCGGCTGAAACTCTCCGAAAGCCCGGTGTTCAAGGCAATGAAGGAGCAGGGCGAACTGGCAGGAAACCCATTCGTCGAAAGCTTCACCTATCCCGGCAACAAGCGTCGCATTTTTATCGCGTTGTTCGGCATCGCGGCCGGTCTCACGGTAATCTGGTACACGGCTATGTTCTCAAGCCTCGGCTTTCTCAAATCCGCGGCGCGGATGGACGATACGCTTGCCGAGATTGTCGTTGGCATTGGCGGGGCCATTGGCATGGTATTTTACCTGATCGCTGGCGCATGGTCCGATCGTGTCGGGCGCAAGAAGCCCATCGTCATCGGCTATGCGCTTACATTGCTGCTGATGTTCCCGGCGTTCTGGCTGATGGGGTCCTTTGCAAACTCTGAACTTGCTGCTGCGGCGCAGCGCAATCCGGTGGTCGTCGCTGGCCCTGATTGCAACTACAGCCCATTTGCCTCCGAACAGTCCAGCCAATGTGCAAAATTGCTGTCCGATCTCGCGGCTTCCGGCATCAGTTATGATCTCGCCGAATCATCGACCTTCACGGCCACGGTAGGCGGTGCGCAAATGGCGTTGGGCAGCTATCCTTGGGCAGAAAAGGCCGCCAAGCGGATCAAGGTTCTGCAAGCTGATCTATCTACCCACGGTTATGATTTCGCCAAGGTCAAGCCTTCCACGGGCAGGTTGGTCATGGTCATCGCCGGACTGCTACTGCTCATGGCACTTTCAGGGGCAACCTACGGTCCGGTTGCGGCGCTGCTTTCAGAAATGTTTCCGCCTCGCATCCGTTACAGTTCGATGTCGATCCCCTACCATCTTGGCACCGGATATTTCGGGGGTTTCATGCCCTTGATTTCCAGCTACATCATCGCGCGTACCGGTGATCCTTATGCCGGGCTGTGGTACACTTGGGTCGTGGTACTTGTCGCGTTTCTGGTCGCCCTATGGGGCTTGAAGCCGGGCCTGCCCGCCGATTTCACGGACGACTGACATTTTCGCATTACCTCCCGCCACCCTCCGCCTTGCCTTTGATTCGCAAGCTCTTGCCGACAATTGGCGCACGCTGAACGCCATGTCCGGGAATGCTGCAGCGGGTGCAGCGGTAAAGGCTGATGCATACGGACTGGGTGCGGCGCGGGTGGTACCCGTGCTAGTTGCAGCCGGATGCAAGGATTTTTTTGTCGCTCACTGGTCAGAAGTACCCCCGCTGCTGCCGCACGTTTCCGCAGAGCATATTGCGGTGCTGCACGGCCCGGTTAACCGTGCCGAAGCGGATTTTGCGCGCAGCACCGGAGTGCGCCCGGTACTCAATTCGCTGCCTCAAGTTCAGCGCTGGCTCGCGGCTGGCGGTGGACCTTGTCATGTGATGATCGACACGGGCATGAGTCGCTTGGGTATCGAATCGGCGCAGCTTTCGGATCCGGCACTGTTCGCGCTGGATATCGACATCTGCCTTAGCCACCTTGCCAGTGCGGATGAAGATACCGCTCAGAACGCACAGCAGCTGGCGCGCTTCGAAGACATTCGAAGACGGATTGCAGCTCGTCGCTACAGCCTCGCAAACAGTGCTGGGATCGCATTGGGCACGGCCTTTCACGCTGATCTCACACGTCCGGGAATTGCGCTCTATGGCGGCGTTGTCCGTCCAGAATTTGCAGGAAAGATCCAGCCTGTCGCACAGCCACAGGCGATGGTTGTGCAGGTCCGCAACCTCGAACCGGGTGACAAAGTGGGCTATAACGCCCTGTTCTCGGCTAGCAAACATATCCGCGCAGGCATCCTGTCCATTGGCTATGCCGATGGTTATCTGCGATGCTGGACAGGAAAAGGGAACTTCCTCTGGCAAGGCAGGCAAGTACCGGTGCTTGGCCGTGTTTCGATGGATCTGACCATCGTCGATCTGACTGACTTGCCCGATTGTGACGAGGGAGATTGGCTCAGCGCAGACTACGATCTTCCTGCTGCGTCCGCGCAGTCCGGGCTGTCGCAATACGAATTGCTGACCCTTATGGGCCAAAGATATTCGCGCCAAACCGGTTCTTAACGCTACTTGTTAAGATTTGTTGCGCTGCACATACTGCACGTGCTAATACATAGAAACGTCGCAGTGGGGTGCCAGATCATGGCCAGTGAATCCAAGAATGGCGGCACGGTTATAATCAAGAAATATGCTAACCGTCGCCTCTACAATACAAGCACTTCGAGCTACATCACGCTCGACCATCTCGCGCAGATGGTGAAGGAAAACATCGATTTCAAAGTGATGGATGCCAAGACGGGTGCGGATCTTACGCACGCGATCCTGACGCAGATCATCATGGAGGAAGAGGCCGCCGGTGAGCAGATGCTGCCCACGAATTTTCTGCGCCAGCTGATTTCCATGTATGGCAATTCGATGCAGGCCTTTCTGCCTGGCTATCTTGAGGCCTCGATGGACCATTTCCGCGAAAATCAGGCCAAAATGCGCAAAGCGATCGAGGAGAGCATCGGCTCCAACCCGCTTGCTCAAATCGCACAGCGCAACATGGAAATGTTCAAGGCGGCCGCAGCGGCCTTCGTCCCCGGCACTCATGCTGCAAGCGAAGATGTCAAGCCTGCTACCGAAGCAGACGATCTTGATACTTTGCGCAAGCAGATGGCCGATATGCAGAAGAAGCTCGACCAGCTTTCGAATTGAATTTTGCGTCTCGCAGTGTCCATCGTGGGCATTGCGAGAAATGCCTTTGCGCTTTAACGCGCAGACCCATGAACCAGCCAGCAATCAAGCACGCGCTCAACGTGAAGCGCGCAGACGACTTCGCCCAGTGGTATCAGGCCGTGATCGCCGAGGCCGAGCTTGCCGAGGAATCTGGCGTGCGCGGCTGCATGGTCATCCGGCCGTGGGGCTATGGCATCTGGGAACGCATCCAGAAGCTGATGGACGCCGAAATCAAGGATGCCGGCGTCGAGAACTGCTACTTCCCGCTGTTCATTCCGCTGTCGTACTTCGCCAAGGAGGCCGAACACGTCGAAGGTTTTGCCAAGGAAATGGCGGTCGTCACGCACCACCGCCTGATCTCCGATGGGAAGGGCGGTCTTACCCCTGATCCCGAAGCCAAGCTCGAAGAGCCGCTGGTGGTGCGCCCCACATCTGAAACCGTGATCGGGGCAGCGATGGCGCGCTGGGTCCAGTCGTGGCGCGATCTGCCGCTGATGGTCAACCAGTGGGCCAATGTCGTGCGCTGGGAAATGCGCACACGCATGTTCCTGCGCACCAGCGAATTTCTCTGGCAGGAAGGCCACACCGCCCACGCGGATGAGGCCGACGCGATGGCCGAAACCCTGCGCGCACTCGAAATGTACCGCGCCTTCGCCGAAGGCCCGCTCGCCATGCCAGTGATCGCCGGCCCCAAGCCCGAGAACGAGCGCTTCCCCGGCGCGGTCGAAACGTTCTCGATCGAGGCGATGATGCAGGACGGCAAGGCCCTTCAAGCCGGCACCTCGCACTACCTCGGCACCACCTTCGCGCAGGCCGCAGGCATCCGCTATCAGGACAAGGAAGGCCAGCAGGCGCTCGCCCACACCACCTCATGGGGCGTCTCCACCCGCCTGATCGGCGGCGTGATCATGACCCACGGCGATGACGATGGCCTTCGCGTCCCCCCGCAGGTCGCCCCGCAACAGATCGTCATCCTCCCGATGCTGCGCGACAACGATGGTGACGATGCCCTGCTCGCCTATTGCGAGGAAATCCGCGCAGCGCTCGCCAAGCAGACCGCATTCGGCGAACGCGTCCGCGTCCTGCTCGACAAGCGCCCCGGCAAGGCCACGCAAAAGCGCTGGGCCTGGGTCAAGAAGGGCGTGCCCCTCATCCTCGAAATCGGCGGCCGCGATGCCGAAGGCGGCCAGGTCTCCGCCCTTCGCCGCGACCAGCTCTGGCGGCTCGATGCCAAGCCCAACTTCGTCGGCCAATCGCGCGAGGCCTTCATCGCTGCTGCAGCCGCCGAACTCGAAGCCATCCAGACCACGCTCTACGAGCAAGCCCGTGACCGCCGCGACGCCCAGATCGAGCGTGACGTAACCGATCTCGACGGCCTCAAAACCTACTTCGCCGAGGGCAACAAGTACCCGGGCTGGGTCGAAATGGGCTGGTCCAAACCTACCGGCGCGGCGCTCGATGTAGTGGTCGAACAGCTCAAGGCTCTCAAACTCACCATCCGCAACACACCGCTCAATGCGCCAAAGCCAACCGGCACGTGCCCTTTCACTGGCCAGCCCGCGACGGAGACCATTCTGATCGCGCGCTCCTACTGATTGCCCCAAAGGGTGGCGCGCAATCGCCACCCTTTCCATACACCCTGCTTGCCGCACTGCCCCGCACGATGCATGAAGCTTTCATGCGCAACTATCTGATCCTGTTCACGCTCCTCGCTTCCACTGCCGCATATGCCGCGCCCGAGGATGCCATTTCCGAAGCCCGCTTGCGTGTCGATGTGGAAAAGCTCGTCAGCTTCGGCACCCGCCACACTCTTTCGTCGCAGACCGATCCCAAACGCGGGATCGGTGCAGCCCGCAAATGGGCGGAAAGCGAATTCCGCAAGGCCAGTGCCATGTGCGGCAACTGCCTCGAAGTGGTCCTCCCCGAAACCACCGTCTCCGGCGACCGCGTCCCCACGCCCACCCGCCTAGTCAATGTCGTCGCCATCCAGCGCGGCACCGAACGGCCGAACGAAGTGGTGATCGTCCAGGGCCACATCGACAGCCGCGTGACAGACATCCTCAATGCCGCCAGCGACGCCCCCGGCGCAAACGACAACGCCTCGGGCACCGCCCTCGTGCTCGAATCCGCGCGCGTCCTCTCACGCGAAAAGTTCCCTACGACGATCGTCTACGCCGCGCTCTCCGGCGAAGAGCAGGGCCTGCTCGGCGGCAAACTTCTCGCTGATTACGCCGCTGCACAGGGCTGGACGGTCAAGGCCGTGCTCAACAACGATATCGTCGGCGGCTCCACCGGCTCCGACGGCTACCGTGATAACACCAACGTTCGCGTCCTCTCCGAAGCCCTCCGCGCCGATTCCACCGATGTCCTGCGCGCCCAGATGCGCCGCTTCGGTGGCGAAAATGACAGCCCCTCGCGCAACATCTCGCGCTGGGTGGCCTCCCTTGCCGAAGCCGACGCCGAAAAAGGCCTCGCCGTCCGCCAGATCTGGCGCGCTGACCGCATGGGCCGGGGCGGAGACCAGTTGCCCTTCTCCGACAAGGGCTATCCCGCCGTCCGCTTCACTGTTGCGGTCGAGGATTACGAACACCAGCATCAGGACTTGCGCACCGAAGCTGGCGTAAAGTTCGGCGACACGGCTGACGAAATGGACTTCCCCTACCTCGCCAAAGTCACCCGCCTCAATGTCCGCGCGCTCGCAAAACTCGCCCGCACGCCCATGCCGCCTGCGCCCGTGGTGAAGGGCGCAGTCAAACCCAGCACAGACATTGAATGGCAACCTGTTCCGGGTGCGGTTCGCTACACCCTGTGGCAGCGCCGCACCGACGCGCCGATGTGGCAGACCAAGCTGCTCGAATCCGCCGAAACCAAAGCCAGCCTCCCGGGCGTCCGCGCCGATGACTGGCTGTTCGGCGTCAATGCCGTGGCGGCAGATGGCTCGGAAAGCCCCGTCGCCTCGGCCGTCCCCGGTGGCCAGTTTGGCCCGCTGCCTCCGGCAATTGCCAAACCCTAACAGCTTGCCATTGCGGGCATGAACGACCACATGCCCTACATGACAAAACTTCGCTTTCCGCAAGGCCTCCCCACACGCCAGCAGGTGCTCGATTTCATCGCACAATCCGATGAACCTGCCGGAAAGCGCGAGATGGCCAAGGCCTTTGGCCTCAAGGGCACGGAAAAGATCGCGCTCAAGGCCTTGCTCAAGGATATGGCCGACGAAGGCCTGATCGACGGCAACCGCAGCGCCTTCCACGCCATGGGCGGCGTTCCGAAAGTCACCGTCCTCCGCATCGTCGAGATCGATGAAGGCGAACCGGTCGCTGTGCCCGACTCATGGCAGCCGGACGACGCCAGCCCCCCGCCACGCATCCGTGTGATCGAACCGCGCGGCAAACAGCGTGACCGCAACGCCGCACTTCGCGTGGGCGACCGCGTCCTCGCCCGCACCGAAGAAGCGGGCAATGGCTGGATCGCCCACCCGATGAAGAAGCTGCAAGGCGGCGAAGAACAAATGATGGGCGTCGTCGAACTCGACGGCGCAGGCAAGGGCTGGCTAGCCCCCGTCGACAAGCGCGTACGCAACGCCGTGCCCATCTCCGACCTCGGCGGTGCAGAAAAAGGCCAACTCGTTCTCGCAGAACCCGCTGGCCGTTCACCCCGATCCGGCATGAAAGTCGTCGCGGTCCTTGGCGATCCACTCGCCCCGCGCGCATTCAGCCTGATCGCCATCCACAAGCACGGCATCCCCTTCGTCTTCCCCGAAGGCGCGGTGACCGAAGCCGAAGTCGCCGCCAAACTCCCGCTCAGCGAAGACACCCGCGAAGACCTGCGCCACCTGCCCATCGTCGCCATCGACCCTGCCGACGCACGCGACCACGACGACGCGATCTGGGCCGAACCCGACGGCGAGGACGGCTTCAAAGCCCTCGTCGCCATTGCCGACGTCAGCTACTATGTGCGTCCGGGCGGCGAGACTGACCGCGAAGCCCGCAAGCGCGGCAATTCGGTCTATTTCCCCGACCGCGTCGTGCCGATGTTGCCCGAAGTGCTCAGCGCCGATGTCTGCTCACTCAAATCCGGTGCAGACCGCGCGGCGATGGCTTGCCACCTGACCATCGACAGTTCGGGCCATATCCGCGACTGGCGCTTCACCCGTGCCGTGGTGCGCATCGCCGAAGTCATCGCCTATGAGGAAGCGCAGCGCCGTATCGATGCGGCAGGAAGTCACCACCCCCCAACCCCCTCCTTTGAAGAGGAGGGGGAGCAGGCACTTAAAGCCCCCTCCTCTTTAGAGGAGGGGGTTGGGGGTGGTGGCGGAGCCAATGACGGTGGTGGCGGAGCCAAAACCGTCAGTATCCAAGTCCTCCAGAACCTCTGGTCAGCATGGCGCCTGCTGGAAAAGGCCCGCCACGCCCGCGATCCGCTGAACCTCGACCTCCCCGAACGCCGCGTTGTGTTGAACAGCGAGGGCAAGATCGCCGAAATCGCCATCCGCGAACGGCTCGACGCGCACCGCGTGGTCGAAGACTTCATGATCGCCGCCAACGTCGCTGCCGCCAAGGCGCTCGAAGCCAAGGTCGCCTCAGTGGTCTATCGCATCCACGAACCGCCGAGCCGCGAAAAACTCACCGCGCTGAAGGACTATCTCGCCACCTTCGACCGAAAGCTGTCGCTGGGGCAGGTGATCACGCCCTCCTTGTTCAACCGCATGCTGAAAGACATCGCGGATGAAGCTGAAAAGGCGCTGATCATGGAAGCCGTCCTGCGCAGCCAGACCCAGGCCTATTACGGCCCGCGCAATGCCGGGCATTTCGGCCTCGCGCTCGGCTCCTACGCGCACTTCACTTCGCCGATCCGCCGCTACTCGGACCTGCTTGTTCACCGTGCGCTGGTCGATGCCTATGGTCTGGAACAGCCACGCCCCAAGGCCGATCTGCCCGCCACCTCTGGCCTGTCAGACCGCGACCGCGCCGATCTCGCCCGCGTGTCCGAAGCGCTCAGCAATGCCGAACGCCGCGCGATGGAGGCCGAGCGTGACACGATTGACCGCTATGTCGCTGCATGGCTCTCGGGCAAAGTTGGCGAGGTGTTCGACACCCGTGTGACCGGCGTGCAGAAGTTTGGCCTGTTCGCCACGATTATCGGCCTTGGCGGCGATGGCCTCGTGCCCATCTCCACGCTGGGCGCAGAACGCTTCAACTACGACGAGAAGGCCCAGCGGCTGATCGGCGAATTGAGCGGCGAAGAATTCGTGATGGGCCAGATCCTCAAACTGCGCCTCGCCGAAGCCAATCCGCTGACCGGCGCGCTCAAGTTTGAACCCGCCGATGTGGCCGAAGGCGTTCAGCGGATTGACCGGCGTGGCGAAAGAACCGGCCCCAAAACCGATCACAAGGCGCGCCGACAGGGCCAGTACACTGCCGGAAAACGCGGCCGCCCTTCAAACATCCGACATCAGGGCCGCAAGAAGTAGCGCAATTTAACTCCCCTCCCGCAAGCGGGAGGGGTTGGGGGAGGGATTGTTCCCACTAACCTAACTGAACCGGTCAATTTCCTCGTCAGACATCACCCCCGGCACGATCATCAGCGGGCAGGGCAATTGCCCTGCAATGCCAGAAAAGTGTGAAACCAGCGGACCGGGCGATCCGCCGCTTGCCGCGCCCAGCACGAGCGCCGACACTTCAGGGTGTTCGTCAAGATATTCGCGGACGACTTTTGGTCCATCACCCTGCAACACCGAGATAACCGGGCTCAAGCCCGATTCGCTGGCCAAACTGCCTGCCATGCTCATCGCCAGAACTTCGGCCCTGTCGCGCGTTTCCTGTTCCATCGTCGCTTGCACGCCGCCAAACGCGACAAATTGCTGTCGCGGAACCAGAGCGAGCACATGGACGGTGCCACCTGTCCGCACTGCGCGCCGCGCCGCGAACCGCAACGCTCCTCGCGCCTCGTCGGTCTCGTCCATGATGACAAGGTATATGCGTTGGGGCATTCCATTCATCCTTCCCAACCCTTCGTATCGGCAAATTCGTATGCGGTGCAAGCGCCAAGCCACTTGACCCGACGCGCCATGCTGGTGAAATGGGGCCGACAAAAGATGCAGGAGAGGTTTCCGCTACGGCACTCTCCCTCCTGCACATCAGGACACGGAAAACACGCCCATGCCCATCGCGATCAAGATGCCTGCCCTTTCCCCTACCATGGAGGAAGGGACTCTCGCCAAGTGGCTCGTCAAAGTGGGTGACAAGGTCTCCTCGGGCGATATCATGGCCGAGATCGAAACTGACAAGGCCACGATGGAATTCGAGGCCGTCGACGAAGGCACGATCGTTTCCATCGACGTCTCCGAAGGTTCAGAAGGCGTGAAGGTCGGTACGGTGATCGCAATGATCGCGGGCGAGGACGAAGACGCCGAAGCGCCTGTTGCTGCGCCCAAGGCAGCCGCCGAGCCCGCACCTGCGGCAAAGGCTGAAAAGGCAGCAGCGCCTGCACCTGCTCCAACGCCGACCCCAGCGCCTGTTGCTGCGGCATCGGCCAAGGCGGGCGACCGCGTGATTGCCAGCCCGCTGGCAAAGCGCATCGCTGCCGACAAGGGTCTCGATCTGTCCGGCGTGACTGGCTCCGGCCCCAATGACCGCATCGTCCGTGCCGATGTCGAAGGCGCAAAGCCTGCTGCGGCAACGCCTGCGCCTGTCGCAGCGACTGCCTCTGCTCCCGCCGCTGCACCCGCACCAGCTGCAATTCCCGACTTCGGCATCCCGTATGAGGCGCAGAAGCTCAACAACGTGCGCAAGACAATCGCGCGCCGCCTGACCGAGGCGAAGCAGACGATCCCGCACATCTATCTCACCGTCGACATTCAGCTCGATGCTCTTCTCAAGCTGCGCGGCCAGCTCAACAAGGCTTTGGAAGCGCAGGGCGTGAAGCTGTCGGTCAATGACCTCATCATCAAGGCGCTGGCCAAGGCGCTGGTGCAGGTGCCCAAGTGCAACGTCAGCTTTGCCGGTGACGAACTGCGCAGCTACAGCCGCGCCGATATCTCGGTCGCCGTTGCCGCCCCTTCGGGCCTGATAACGCCGATCATCGTCGATGCGGGCAACAAGGCCATTTCCGCCATCGCTACGGAAATGAAGACGCTCGCCAACAAGGCGCGCGAAGGCAAGTTGCAGCCGCACGAATATCAGGGCGGCACCGCCTCGCTCTCGAACCTCGGCATGTTCGGCATCAAGAATTTTGATGCCGTGATCAATCCGCCGCAGGCAATGATCATGGCAGTGGGGGCAGGGGAACAGCGTCCCTATGTGATAGACGGCGCGCTGGGCATTGCCACGGTCATGTCCGCCACCGGCAGCTTTGATCACCGCGCCATCGACGGCGCTGACGGGGCCGAACTGATGCAGGCGTTCAAGGCGCTGATCGAGAACCCGCTCGGCCTCATCGCTTGAGTGCCTGACCATTCTGCGAGCGGTCATGCGCCGTTCGCTGCGCTAGACGATTGGCCGGATGAGGGCCTGAAGGAGCATTTGCGTGGCTGATCAATACGATGTCATCGTTCTCGGTTCTGGCCCCGGCGGCTACGTCGCAGCGATCCGCTGCGCACAGCTGGGCCTAAAGACCGCGATTGTCGAGCGCGAGAACCTTGGCGGGATTTGCCTCAACTGGGGCTGCATCCCCACCAAGGCGCTGTTGCGCTCAGCCGAAGTGCTCAACCACATGAAGCACGCTGCATCGTATGGGCTTGCCGCCGACAACATCCGCGCTGACCTCGATGCCGTGGTCAAACGCTCGCGCGGGGTGGCCAAGCAGCTCAACCAGGGCGTCACGCATCTGATGAAGAAGAACAAGATCGCCGTACACATGGGCAATGGCGTTCTGAAAAGTGCGACCAGCGTCGAAGTGACCGGCGATAAGGGCTCGGAAACGATATCTGCCAAGCACGTGATCGTCGCCACCGGTGCCCGCGCCCGCGACCTGCCCTTCGCCAAGGCCGATGGCGAGCGGGTGTGGACCTATCGCCATGCCATGACGCCTAAGGTCATGCCAACCAAGCTTCTGGTTATCGGCTCGGGCGCGATCGGCATCGAATTTGCCAGCTTCTACAACGATATGGGTGCCGAAGTTACGGTTGTCGAAATGATGGACCGCGTGGTCCCGGTCGAAGACGCCGACGTTTCGGCCTTCCTTGAAAAGGCGCTGACCAAGCAGGGCATGAAGATCATGACCGGCGCGGGCGTCGAAAGCCTTGCTGTCTCGGCCTCGGGCGTGAAGGCGAAGATCAAGGGCAAGGATGGCAAGGTTGCCGAGGGTGACTACAGCCACGTGATCGTCGCCGTGGGCATCATCGCCAACACTGAAAACATCGGCCTCGAAGCGCTGGGCGTGAAGGCCGAGCGCGGGATCATTGCCATCGATGGCTATGGCCGCACCAACGTAAAGGGCCTGTGGGCCATCGGCGACGTGACGCCGGGGCCTTGGTTGGCGCACAAGGCGAGCCACGAAGGCGTGATCGCTGCCGAAGCCATCGCGGCGGAACTGGGCAACAAGGACGTCCACCCGCACCCGATGGACCGCATGAACATCCCCGGCTGCACCTACTGCCACCCCCAGATCGCCAGCGTCGGCCTGACCGAGGCTAAGGCGAAGGAAGCTGGTTATACGGTGAAGGCAGGTACCTTTCCTTTCATCGGCAACGGCAAGGCCATTGCGCTGGGCGAGCCTGAGGGCTTCGTAAAGACTGTGTTCGATGCCAAGACAGGCGAACTGCTGGGCGCGCACATGATCGGTGCGGAAGTGACCGAGATGATCCAGGGCTATGTCATCGGCAAGACGCTGGAGACGACTGAGGCGGAACTGATGCACACTGTGTTCCCGCACCCCACGATCAGTGAATCCATGCATGAGAGCGTTCTGGCGGCTTATGGACGGGCAATTCACATCTGATTTCTGAAGTTTCAGCACCAAGTCTCTGATAGTCAAAGAAGTGGCGCGGATGGGGAAACCTGTTCGCGCTATTTTTTTGCTGATGCAACGGGGCCATGCCATGCCTCATCCACATCAACGCAGCGGGTGCCCTTGCCGATCTTGTCGCGTCTTCCCCAAGTAAATTGCGCAACGGTGGCGTTAACTATTTTTCCCCAGCCTTGTTCGTGGCACATGGGTTGGTTGTCTTCGAACTAGCTTTTGAAAACGCAAGAAATTCAGCAATTTTCTGGCGACTGTGAACAGCTGTATTGCACTTGGGCGCGCGACACGGCTTTCACATTTACGTCATTCAGGGCTTCTATGCCGTCACCAATTTAACGCTAGCGCCACGCTGTTGCGTTTTCCGGGGACCCATAGATGACCAGCATTACCGCACTCGGCACTGCCTTCACCGAGAACTTCGACAGCCTCGCAAACACGGGCTCAAGCTCTACACTGCCCACGGGCTGGGCGATTGCCGAGAGCGGATCGAGCGGTACAGTAAATGGTGCATACACGGCCGGGACCGGGTCTTCCAATACGGGTGATACCTATAGCTTCGGCGCAGCAAGCGGTACTGAGCGGGCTTTGGGCACTCTGCAGAGCGGTTCCAACGTTCCGTCTTTCGGCGCGATGTTCACCAACGACAGCGGCGCGGCCATTGCCCAGTTGCAGATCGCCTACACCGGCGAACAGTGGCGCATCGGTTCGGCAAGCCGGGCAGACCGTCTTGATTTTCAGATCAGCTTTGATGCCACATCGCTGACCACCGGCACCTGGACCGACGTCGATTCGCTTGATTTCAATTCAATCCAGTCAGCAACGACCGGCGCCGCCAACGGCAACGATGCTGCGTTTCAGTCGGCCATTGCGTCCACAATCGATCTGACATCTGAAATTGCACCCGGCGCCACCTTCTGGATTCGCTGGACCGATTTCAATGCCTCCGGTTCTGACGATGGCATGGCTGTTGACGATTTCTCGATCACTGGCATTGCCGCAGCCGCCGGGCCGGGCACGTTCTCCATCGCCGATGCCTCTGCTGAAGAAGATAGCGGTACGCTGACTTTCACCGTCACGCGCACCGGCGGCAGCAGCGGCGAAGCGACTGTTGCCTACAGCTTTGCCAACGGCTCGGCAGAGAACGGGAGCGATTTCAGCGCGACCGATGGAACAGTGATTTTTGCCGATGGTGAAACCAGCAAGACGATCACCGTTGCGCTGAGCGCTGACACCGAGATCGAGGATGACGAGACCTTCACCGTCACGCTGACCGAAACGAGTGCAGGAACAATTGGCACCGTATCAGCCACCGGCACCATCCTTGGTGACGATGCCCCGCCGCTCCCGCCGACGCTTTCCATTGCCAATGCTTCGGTGACCGAAGGCGATGAAGGCCTTGTGGCTATCAACTTCGTCGTGACGCGCACTGGCAGCAGCGCTGGCGAAGTGACGGCTAACTATGTGGTAGATCTGGGCACGGCATCCGCGGATGATTTTGCCGAAGGCACAATTCTTTCCGGGCAAGTCGTGTTTACCGATGGGCAGGCGTCCGCCACGGTTACGCTGCAAGTGAACGGCGACACGGCAATCGAAGCAGATGAAACGTTCACGGTGACCATCAGCAGTCCCGATGAAGCCGTGCAGATCGGCACGGCCAGTGCGACCGGCACCATCATCAACGATGATATCTTGCCAACTCCAATTGCCAACGTGTTCGTGAATGAGATCACTTACGATCCGGCAGGCACCGATAGCGGTGAGACGATCGAGGTGGCCGGTGTGGCAGGTACCGATCTGACTGGCTGGAAGCTGGTGCTATACAACGGCAATGGCGGAACAGCTTATGCCGCAACCGGTGGGTCGACAGCAGGGATCGCCCTGTCGGGCACAATAGCTGACCAATCAAACGGTTACGGCACGATGTCGTTTGCTGCGCCGGGTTTGCAGAATGGTTCGCCAGACGGCATCGCGCTTGTCGATGCGCTGGGCCGCGTGGTCCAGTTCATTTCCTACGAAGGCAGCTTTGTGGCCACCAACGGCCCGGCAGCAGGCATGACCAGCACCGATATCGGAGTGGAGCAAAACAACGACGCCATCGGCAACTCGTTGCAACTGACCGGTGCGGGATCGAGCTATGAAGACTTCACGTGGACGGCCGGACAGACCAGCAATTACAACGTCATAAATACCGCACAAAACTTCCTTTCGGCGGACGCTCCTGGCGAAATCCGCGTGGGTGACGTGAGCGTGGCCGAAGGCGATGCCGGGATCACCAACCTGGTCTTCACAGTGCGCCGCGCAGGGGGCGGTGCGCTTGAAGCGACGGTGGACTACGTCATCAGCCTCGATGGCAGTGCTGATGCAGCCGATCTTGATGCAGGTGCGGTGCTTTCTGGCACGGTGACATTTGCCGCTGGCGTGAGCGTGCAGCAGATCGTGGTGCCGGTGGTGGGCGATACTCTGCCTGAAGGCAACGAGACGCTGAGCGTGACCCTGAGCAATGCCGTGAATGCGGGTATCGTCGTCGGCCAGGCGACCGGCACAATCACCAACGACGATCCGGTCGATCTGGCAATCTATGACATTCAGGGGCTGGGTCATCAGTCCGAATATGTCGGGCAAACGGTGACGACGACCGGCATCGTTACGGCAGTGGACAGCGACGGCTACTACCTGCAGGACGCAATTGGCGACGGCGATGCGCGCACGTCGGACGCGGTGTTCGTCCTGACTGGTACCACGCCGACCGTTTCGGTGGGCGATGCAGTGCAGGTAACAGGCACCGTTTCTGAGGCACTGCCGGGCAACAACTCGCTGAACTTGACCGCTACGCAGGTCAATCAGACCTCCGCCACGGTGGCCTCAAGCGGGAACGCGCTGCCGGTTGCGACACTGATCGGCACAGGGGGCGTGCTGCCACCAAGCGACGTGTTCGATAACGACGGCTTTGCGACTTACGATCCAGAAAACGATGCTGCCGATTTCTTCGAATCGTTGGAAGGTATGCGGGTAACGGTCGATGCCCCGCTGGTGGTGGCCGGGACCAACGAGTTCGGCGAGACCTATGTGGTTGCGTCGGGCGGCGCGGGAGCAACCGGCGTCAACGACCGGGGCAGCATCACTATTTCGGGCAACGCTGACGGGTTTGACGATTTCAACCCTGAACGCATCCAGCTTGATGATGACAGCGAGCTGTTTGCCGGGTTTGTGCCGGGTTACACGCAGGGCGATGTTCTGTCTTCCGTGACCGGCATCATGAACTACAACTTCCAGTCGTACGAACTTCTGGTCACCGAAGCGGTTTCTATCACCACCGATGTTGGTACGCTTCCGCGCGAAACGACGACTTTGACCGGAACGGCCGACCGGTTGACCATCGCCACCTACAACGTTGAAAATCTGGACCCGACCGATGGGGCCGTGAAGTTCAACCTCCTGGCAAACGACGTGATCTACAACCTTGCTGCGCCAGATATCATTGCGTTGCAGGAGATGCAGGACGCAGACGGGGCGGGCAACGGGTCGGATCTTTCCGCGACAGTCACGGCGAACCTGCTGATCAACGCAATTCTCGACGCAGGTGGTCCGCAGTATGCCTACGTTGAAGTGGCACCAGACGCGGCGAACACCACCGGTGGCGAGCCGAATGGCAACATCCGCAACGGCTACCTCTATCAGGTTAATCGTGTCGACTATGTCGAAGGCAGCGCCGAGCTGATTACCGACGCAGCATTCAGCAACAGCCGCAAACCGCTGGCGGCAAGCTTCACCTTCAACGACCAGACGATCACCGCGATCAACGTGCACTCGACTTCGCGTGGCGGCAGCGATCCGCTGTTCGGTTCGATCCAGCCACCTGCCAATGCGGGCGAGGGCGCGCGCATCGGGCAGTCGGAAGCCGTGAAGGACTATGTGGATGGGCTGCTGACTGCAGACGCCGATGCCTATGTCGCGGTGCTGGGAGACTTCAACGCGTTCTACTTCGAAGATTCGCTTGAGCTTTTGGAAGCTGGCGGCGTGATGAGCAATCTGCTGCGCCAGTTGCCCGAAGAGGAACGCTACAGCTACTCGTTCGGCGGCAATGCGCAGGCGCTTGATAACTTCCTCGTCACGCCAGGGCTGCTGGGCGATGTGCTGGTCGATGTCGTCCACATCAATTCGGAACAGGCCGCAGGCGCGGGCCGTGTGTCCGACCATGACCCGCTGGTAGCCTCGTTCTTCCTGCCAGCGGCCGATCCTTCGCCGGTGGCGGCTGACGACACTGTCGCGGTGGACGAGGATGGCACCACGGCAAACCTGTGGACGCAACTTCTCAGCAACGACACAGATCCCGACGCGGGCGATGTGTTGACAATCAGCGCCGTGGATACGAGCGCGACGCTGGGCAGCGTGGAGTTTGATCCCGAAACGCAGACGCTACGCTACATCGCGAATGCCGACAGCTTTGACAGCATTCCGGCGGGTGAGACTGTTACCGACACCTTCGCCTACACGGTGCGCGACATTGCCGGAAACCTCAGCACGGCGACGGTGACCGTCACTGTGACTGGCGTCGATGATGGCGTGACGCTGACCGGCACAAACGTTGCCGACATGCTTATCGGCACGGTCGATAGCGACACACTTTACGGGCTTGGCGGTAACGACACGTTGCTCGGCAATGGTGGTGATGATGTGCTGGATGGCGGCATCGGCAGCGATACCCTGGCCGGTGGCGCTGGGGATGATACCTACTATGTGGATGCGGTAGGCGATACGGTCATTGAGTTTTCGGGTGAAGGCAACGACCGCGTCATCGCCTCGCGCACATGGGTGCTGGGCGATGATTCTGCGGTTGAGACGGTCGAGGCGGTTGCCGGGAGCAAAGGCATCTACCTTACTGGCAATGCGCTTGCCAATGTGCTGATCGGCAACGACGCCGCCAACCGCCTTGATGGCATGGGTGGCGCAGACATCATGTTCGGTGGTTTTGGCAATGATACCTATGTGGTCGACGATGCAGGTGACGTGGTGGACGAGGTCGGTTTTGGTGGTATCGATACTGTCGAAGCGTCGGCCAGCTTCACACTGGGCGCCGATCTGGAGCGCCTGAAACTGTTGGCAGAGGGCCTGACCGGCACCGGCAATGCTCTGGCGAATATCATGACTGGCAGCGATGGCGCCGATGTCCTGTACGGCGAAGCAGGCGCAGACCGGCTGTTCGGCAATTCCGGGAACGACATACTTTACGGGGGCGCTGACAACGACAACATCGATGGGGGCGAAGGTGATGACCAGCTGTTGGGTGATGTTGGCAACGACCGGTTGTTCGGCGGCGACGGCGCAGATGTGCTCGATGGTGGCGAGGGTAATGACTTCCTCGACGGCGGTGCAGGCGCTGATGTCACGTCCGGCGGGATTGGCAACGACATCTATGTGGTAGATGATGCTGCAGATCAGGTGATCGAAGCGGCTGACGCAGGTGTCGACACGGTGCAGGCGACACTGGCGACTTATACGCTTGCAGAAAACGTTGAAAAGCTGACCTTCATCGGTACAGGCGATTTCAACGGTACTGGCAACGACATGGCCAATACGATCAACGGTGGCAATGGCAACGACACGCTCGCTGGTGGTGGAGGTAACGACATCATCAATGGTGGGGCCGGAGCGGATGTGATGTTTGGCGGGGCTGGTGCGGACCGCTTCGTGTTCTCCTCGCTCGATAGCTTCGGTGTTGGCACTCTTGACCGAATCGCTGATTTCTCGGCGCTGGAGAAGGATCGCATCAGGCTTGATGCGATCGATGCCGATGCCACGGTGAGTGGAAATCAGGCCTTCACGCTGATCGGCAACGCAGCCTTCAGCGGAGCCGCCGGTGAACTGCGCTACGACGCGATTGGCGCCGATTCGATGGTCTATGGCGATGTCGACGGCGACGGGCTGGCCGACTTCCAGTTCCAGGTTGACGGCGTCACATCGTTCGTCGCTGCGAACTTCTTCCTTTAAGCGAAACGGAAACCGGCGCGGTTGGAAACAGCCGTGCCGGTGTCTCAGCTCCGCTGGACCCCGGTCCAGATATTTTCCGTGCTTTGTGGCCCTACAGCTTTTCGCAATGCTACTGAGCGAGTGCGCTCACACGTTCGCGGTGGCCGTATTTGGCACTGCAAAGCCGCTTAGGTGCCAACTAGGTGCATCTAGCTTGGGCTACGAGCCAGTCAGCAACTATCAGGCAGCGGTGGATTGGGCGGTCAGCATGGCAGACCAATTCGCCAAGCCCATTTATGTCGTGCCGCTCAATCACCGCGATATTCTGCTCACGGGCAGGTTCGACCCCATGCGCGCTGCCATTCAGAACATGACCGATCAGGAGCGTGGCAAGATGCGGCGGGCTGTTGTGACCACATGCTGCGAGGTCATGCGCGACTGCGACGACCCGGAAATCCGCGCCGACATGTTCCACGTCCTGCGCCAACTCAAGGTGACATATGAAAGCTGACATTTCGCTGGCGGAGCGCCGCCGCATGGAGCGGGAGCAGCAGGCGGAGATTCGCGCTGCGCTGGCACCCCGTCACTTCGCTGCGATGATGGAGGAGCAGGCAATCACTGCCTTCTGGTTCGCCCATGCCCTTGAAGCTGGACCGCGCATCCGTGCCATGCTGGCGCGCATGGGTTGCGGTTCGGTGCCGGTGTCAGCCCCTGTGGTCATTGCCGAGCCTGAACCCGTCGCGGTCGCACCCACACCCGCGCCGCTGCCTGTCCGTGCTGGTGCGCCGGACCTGCCGTTTGACATGCGCGAGCGGCTGGGACTGCGATAACCACATGGCGGGCGTCCGAGCCTTGCAGAAGCGGCTGGCGCGGTTGGAGGATGCAGGGAAGCCGAAGCCGTCGCTTATCTCGGTCTGGTTTGGTTCGTTTGACGCATGGGTTGAGCAGGCGGTTCTGCTGGGAGTGGAGAGCGGTGCGCTGGCCGCTGACGACATGGTTGAGCTTGTCGCCTGCCTGCGCCGCTGGGAGACGGACGGGACATGGGGGCAGGCATATGCAGGCTGATCGTACAGCTATGCCTCGGGCGCAATTACCGTCGGCAGCGGGGTTGCGCGTTCCCCTCTTCGATCGCGCAACCGATACTTGCTTTGATACTCGCGTCTCTGCTTAGCGACTTCGTACAAAACGATGCCCGAGCTTGTGCCAAGATTCAGGCTTTCGATCATGCCGAACATTGGGATTGCAACACATCGTTCGCTACGTTGAACTGCAATATCACTCACGCCCTTTGATTCGTTGCCGAACCAGACGGCGAGTTTCGCGTGTTCTGTGAAATCGGTTTCGTGAAGGAATGTGTTGGTCTTGCCCTTCACATGAGGCGATGTGACCATCGACACGAAATGATTCTTCTCTAAGTGGTCGAGGCAATCTTTGGTGCTGTCGAACCTTTTGACGAACGTCCATTTCGCGGCGGAAACGGATAGCTTGGCCAGCTTGGGGTCAGCGCGAAGTTCGTCCCAAGCATCGGGTAAAACCCGGCGCGGGTCGATCACATAGACTTTCTCGACGCCAAGGGCATTCACGTTCCTGATGACCGTGCCGATATTCCGGGGGTTCTCGGGATCTTCGATTATGGCGATCAGATTCTTGCAGCGGAAATTTTTAATCAGATCCGCGCGCTTGCGAACCGAAGCCTTAGATTTTTTGCTTTCTGCGGGTTCCATAGTTGCAGCTTACCACTTCGTCACGTTCGCGCCATTGCCATCGCTGGTGTTATGGATGGCGGAAGAGGTGGGATTCGAACCCACGGAACGGTTGCCCGCTCGCCGGTTTTCAAGACCGGTTCCTTAAACCACTCGGACACTCTTCCATGCCGTTTCGGGTTGGCAGCTTACGACAGGCTTATGGGCGTATATGCCACCGAAACCGACCTGCCACTAACCCCTTGTAACCACACTCCTAATTCCCGTTCGCGCCGACAAGCTCCGGTAGCTTTCAAGACCGCTGCCTTAAACCACTCGGCCACCTGTCCGCGTTCCGTCTGCCTGAGCTAACGAACGGATCGCCGTTAGCGCTTTCCGCTTCGGACGCAAAGGGGATTCCCATTGTTTATGAACCGTGCGACACCACGGGAATGGGAATTTTTAAAAGAACAGGCGGGCTACGGGCCGCTGGTGTCGCTGCTCTGATGCTTTTGGCTGCTGGACCAGCAGCGGGACAAGTAGACGCTGAAGAGCAAGGTTTTCAAGGGTATCTACAGCTTTTGGCAGCGCGCGGGCGGGCCGAGGGGGTGCGCGAATCAACCATCGCAGCGATGACGCGGGGCTTGACGCTGAACCGCCGAGTAATTGAGCTGGATCGGGCACAACCGGGATCTTCTTCTGGCGCGATTCCTGCGTTTGAGCCCTATCGGCGCAAACATATCGATGCGTCGCGGATCACGCGCGGGCGTCGGCAATATGCAGCAGCAGCGGGGCAGCTTGGCGCGATTGAGCGGCGCTATGGCGTGCCAGGGCCAATCATGCTGGCGATCTGGGGGCATGAGACGGACTACGGCGGCTATACCGGGGATTTCGATCTGGCGCGCTCGCTCGCCACGCTGGCCTATGAAGGGCGGCGACGTGAGCTGTTCGCCGACGAATTCATTGCAACGATGAAAATGGTGGATCGGGGAGTACCGCGATCAAAACTTGTGGGCAGTTGGGCTGGCGCCTTTGGTAACCCACAGTTTCTCCCCTCGGTCTATTTGCGCGTGGCAGCGGACGGCGATGGTGACGGGTTTGCCGACATCTGGACGAATCGCACCGATACGCTGGCATCGATCGCAAACTATTTTCGTGATGCCGGTTGGCGCACCGGGCAGCCGTGGGGCGTGGCCGTCAGCGTTCCTGACCGGGTGGACCGCGGCGCTTTGGGCACGGCCATGGTCAGTCCGCGCTGCCCGCGGGTGTTTGAACGGCACTCCGGTTGGAAAAGCATGGCGGAGTGGCGAGCGCTGGGAATCGTTCCAAAATCAGGCGCATGGCCTGCTGACAACGTTATGGCCAGCCTGCTGGAACCGGATGGTCGCGGGCGGACTGCTTATCTGCTAACCGGAAATTATAGGGTTATCCTCGATTACAACTGCTCGAACTTTTACGCTCTGTCCGTGGGACTTCTTGCAGATGAGAT
>NZ_NCII01000139.1 GCF_002256775.1 Novosphingobium sp. 17-62-19
GTTACCGCCTTCCGGCCCGATCCGATTACCCAGGACGAGGCAGCTGCCATGTTCCGGGCAGTCCTCAATCTGTTCGGCAAATGGGAACTGACCGACGAGCAGGCGGCAACCCTGCTCGACATGCCGGTTCGATCCTATCGGCGCTGGAAGGCGGAAGGCCCCGGGCGCGTTTCGCGTGATGGGCGCGCGCGTCTCTCCAACCTCATGGGGATCCACAAGGCGCTCCGAATCATCTTCTCGGAGGCGACCCGCGGGTATGCCTGGATTTGGGCGGCCAATGATGCCTTTGGCGGATCCAGCGCCCTCGATATGATGCTCGGAGGTGAACTCACTGACATCATGCGGGTGCGTCGCTACCTCGACGCTGAGCGCGGTGGCTGGTGAGCGAAGCAGCAGAAATCCCCGTTTCTCGAGTTGAGTGGAAGGGCGCTGTCAGGATCATCCGCAGCGCCTTTCCGCCGATCGACCTGTTCGAGGACATCGCCGATCCCGCGGACTGGCCGCTGCTGATTTCGGCCGAGCAGAAGACCAATCCTCGCATCATGGCGACGATTGGCAATCTCGACCTCGTTCCGGTTGACCGCCGCGTCGGCGGCAACGGCGCCTCCTATCTCATGGCGCCATTCACCCACGTTAGCACCGATCGACCGAGCCGCTTTACCGATGGCAGCTACGGCGTGCTCTACGTTGGGGACCGGTTTGAGACCGCGCTGTTCGAGACGATCCACCACCACGCCAGCTTCATGGCACGAACCCGGGAAGCGCCAGGATGGACCGCGCAGTTCCGCGAAATCATCATGTCGGTCGATGTAGACTTACATGATCTCCGAACTCTGGCGGGGAAGCCGGATTCGGCGCTCGATCCTGACAGCTACGCTGCATCTCAAGCGCTCGCACGGCACCTAAGGGGCGCGGGATCGAACGGGATTGCTTACCCGAGCATCCGGCACCCCGGCGGGGAATGCGTCGCGCTATTCTACCCGGACTGCGCATCAAATCCGCTTCAGGGGCGGCACCTCGACTATCACTGGGATGGCGCGCGGGTTGATCTGGTTCGTGATGCGGGATCGGGCGCTGTCTTCCGGATTGTCGATTTGCCGCCCGATCCCGCCTGACCGAACGAGCTGGGTCTCGCGCCTGCGCTGGCTAGGTTGCCTTCCACCAGCTGAGCATGCGTTGCCACCAACTGGCTGGCGGTCGAGGTGCGGACAGGGTCGAAGCGGGCGTCTCCTGGCTGGGCTGAGCAACATCCGAGGGATCCGCCTGCCTGAAGTAGCGAGCCTTCGCTCTTCGGTCTCGTTGCCGCTCGGCAGCGACTTGTGCTTCCGGCCAGGGCGGCGCAGCGATCACCTTGCCGCGGCGGATCACATAGTGCGAACGGCACGGCAGCGTCCAGTTCCCTACCGAAGGGTGCAGACTGATCGCCTCTCCGTCGTAGGTGATGTTCCAGTCTGTTGGGGTAAGTGGCGTCACTACTTCCTCTCCGCAGCCACAGCAGCAGCTGTGCGCGACGCTGCCGTATTCCATCGATACGTAAAGAATCCCGGGGACGAGCGGCTCAGGAAAGCTCTCCACGAAGCGATGTTCGAGTTCGGTATACCGGATCATGACTGGTCCTCGTTGAGCAGCATGTTGCCGTCGAGTGTGTAGGTCGAATGATGTTCGCGCTCGAGGTCGCAGTAGAATCCGCACAGCTTCTTCCACTTGATTACCGCCAGGACAGCGTTGAGCGCATTGAGGTCGGCTACCTGGATATTCGAGGCGTAGATATCCCCGGCCCCGCCGCCGGCCAAGGGAATGCGATTGTGCTGGCTGGCCTTGGTCATGCTCTCCAGAGTGCTGGTCGTAACCCTCAAGATGCCACTAAGGCCCTGTTCGCCGAGTTCTAGACCCATGCCTATATCGACAAAGCCGACTCGGCGTGCGTGAAGCCATTCTACGAGGGCGGCTTTCGCTTCACCTGCGTCAAGGCTTAGGAACGCGAAGTGGATGCCTTCGAGCAGATCAATGGTCTCGGCTGCAATCGCCTTCGGCACCGCGGTTATGCCGCGATGCATGCGCGAGTAGATCGCCGCAAAATAGTCGACTTTCAGCGGTGCGTCGCGCAGGTCGTCAAGGCTCGGCGCCCCAGGGGCACGAAAGGCATTGTGCTGAAGGAACTCGTCAGGATCGAAGAGGCGGATTTCCGCTACCGGCGTTTTAGCCAGCATGTCGAGAATATAGCTTCCCGACCCGCCGAGGCCGATGATCGCGATGCGGTGCCCCGCGAGCTTGGCGGTGAGCGCGCCGATCCCGACCCTGTCCGACGCCGTCTCGACGTAGTGAAAAACGCTCTCAGCGTCCTCCTCATCGTCGATCACGCGGTGGGGGCGCGGCGAGAGCGTGGTGTCGATTACCGCGGCAGGTCCCGAGATGATCGAAGCATAGGTCGACATCTTGTGGTGGTAGTCACGATATCGGTTGAGCGCATCCTCGCCTCCATCGGCAACAGCTACGTCAACATCATGTCGCAGAAGTTGGTCGAAAGCATGTTCGGCGACACGCTGCGGCAGCTTGAAGCGCAGGCCAGCGGAGCGGACAAGGTGGACGCGGCGGGCACGCTTGGCAGCGTCAGCCCCAGCGCCTTGGCGCGCTTTTTCACCGTGTGGTAACTCGCTGCCATCGGCGGCGCGCTCAACCGCAGCCAGTCAGACTTGAACAACTGCCACAATTCATCGGGAATATCGGCTGCTTTACCGCCACCCTTCCGGCGTGGTGCCAGCGCAGGCAGCCAGTCCTTGCGTTCAACGCCGCTCACCGCCTTGTTCCAGTTCCACAGCGTGGCCTGGCTGACGGAATGCTTGGCTGCCACTTCGCGCACGGCGATGTTCTTCGCCACTTTCATCTGCCCGTGCAGCAGGTGGACTTCTGCCACGGCATCAAGCCGCTTCTGCGCTTCAACCCGCACCTTGTCGGGCTGCTGGCCAAACCAGTCCCACAGCGCTTCGGCTTCGGACATCGCAGCAGCGTCTTCGGCAGTCTCCGCGCTGATCCCACGGCGGACAAGCTCCTGCCGCGCCGCAATCGGCAGCACCTGCAGGTGGAATTCCAGCCCGCCACCACGCCGCCCGGCGCGCGGACGTGCCAGCAGTGTACCGTCAATGGCGCGACGCTCGCCCCAACGCTCGTCCACCGCGCGCCGCTGCACGGAACGTGTCTCGGCAGGCAGGCCGGGCAGACGCAGGTCGGCAAGATCGGCAGCCGAAAACCATTCTTTCGGGGCGGATTGCGCCGAAAACTGCTCTGGATAGATGACTTGTGCCGCGCTCACCGCAAATTCCCCCGCCCGATCATGGGTGCCGATTGTTCCAGCTCACGTATTTCCGTCGCAATCGCGCGCGCCTGCTGCCGCAAATGGCCAATGCGGGCTGTTTTCACTTCTTCACCGATCAGCACGGAAGCGCCGATCTCGCGCATCAGCGGGTTCATCAGATCGACGCGGGCAGTCACCGCCAGCAGGCCGAAGAACCGGCTCATCGGCACTTTGTGGTCCAGGCGCGCCGGGCTGGAATAGCCGTGCATGACAACCCGGCTGCGCCGGGTCCTTCGCTTTGCTTCGGCCCTGCGGGTGCAATGCACGTCTGAAAGGCGTGCCTTTAGGCCTCGTGCCGCCGACGTTGCCATCCGGGCGATTGATTTGTGCCGGCTGGAGATGTGATATGTACCTCCCGCAACTTGCTAACCTACTCGACAGGCTTCAACCCGTCCGGCGCTGGAGGAAACATCGGCGCCTTGCCCGGATGCGCAAGGCCGTGCTTGCACTCTCGCCATTGCACCAGAGTGTATTCCGCATGATCCGCTTCGAAAGGTTGTCGGTCGAAGAAGCCGCTAGGCAGCTGGACCTCGACCCGCAACGCGTCGAAGAGCTGCTGACAGCAGTGATCATCGCGTTGGTCGTGGATACATAGCCATGATGGACATCGGGCTCCCTCGGATGCCGACAAAAAGCTTGAGCGCTGTCCCTCTTGCGCCATCAAGCATGGTGCTGGCTCATGCATCGCCGATTGCTCTTGTTCGCACTTTATCCTTGGCAGGAACGAAAAAACCGTCGAATCTGCATCCCATGAATTGCAGCCTTGATCACCTGCCCGAAGGCAAACAGCGCGAATTGGCGCACGTGGTCGAGACTGTGCGCGCAGGCTTTGCCGAAGCGATTGCTTCTCGCACGCAGCCGCGCTTTCGCGCAGGCAAGCTGCTCAAGATCGTGCTTTTCGGCTCCTATGCCCGGGGCGACTGGATCGAGGATCCGGTGGGCCGGTATTTCTCGGACTACGACCTGCTGGTCGTGGTGAATCACGACGATCTGACCGACATTGCCGAGTTCTGGGAAGCGACCGAGAACCGGCTGCTGGCAGACCTTTCGGCAGGCACGGTGCTGCGCACGCCGGTCAGTCTGATCTACCACAGCCTTGCCGATGTGAACGACAAGCTGCGGCTTGGCCGGTACTTCTTCATGGACATCCTCAAGGATGGCATTGTCCTGTTCGAGGAACCCGGCTTCCCCTTTGTCGAGCCTATGCCACTGACACGCGAACAGGCCCTCAAGGAGACGCAGGACTATTTTAACGATTGGTTTGAGAGCGCCTCGGACTTTCTTGACAGTGCCAATGACGCTGTCCGTCGAGGCAAGTCGAAGCTTGCCGCATTCCTTTTTCATCAGGCGGTAGAGAGGCTCTACCACTGCCTTTTCCTCACAAGGACGCTCTGGTCTCCGAAGTCACATAACCTCAACCGCCTGCGTGACATGGCCGAGGAACTCGAGCCCACGCTGACAGACGTCTGGCCGCGCGCAGGGCGCTTCGAGAAGTGGTGCTATGCCCTGCTGCGCGACGCTTACGTCAAGGCACGCTATTCGCCTTCGTACCGCATCTCGGCTGACGAACTCGCCTGGATTGCCGAGCGGGTCAAAGTGCTCCAGGACAAGGTGAAGAGCGCCTGCGATGCGCGCATCGAGGATCTAGCCAGGGCCGCCTGACGGGACAGGTGTTGGTCATGGGGCAGGGGCATCGAACGCTCGACCCGCGTCCAAAGAACATCCCCTTCCGAGACTGAAACCACGCCCCTGTCCGAAGCCGCTGCCGATGCGCAACCCACGCCGGTGCGGACGTAAGCGCCGACGGAAGGTGGCGTTGACGCGGCCTGTCAGGCTTTGCGGCGTGTCCGCGGCGCCCATTTTTTCGCGAGCGCTTCCAGCCTTGCCTCGA
>NZ_NCII01000140.1 GCF_002256775.1 Novosphingobium sp. 17-62-19
GAGGGAATATCGAGGTGCCCCATGTCGTCGTGCCGATCGTCGCTCGAATACGAACCGAGCCAAAACCGGCCGTCAGCCCGAGCGACGCCAGACGGATCTCCAACGCCGTCTGCCCCTCCACGGTGACGAAATACCAGTTGGCCACCGTGGAGCGATTGGCGAACTGCCAGGTCCAGACCGTCGCGGTAAAATCGAACGTCTGTCGATCGATCATCGGATAGGAGCAGGGCTCGTCCAGTGCGGCTGCGCCACCTTGTCCAGCCAGGTAGAACCGAGCGGTTGCATCGAGAGCCAGGTTTCGACCAGCCGGGTAGCTTCGCCGTGTCGGGCTTGGGCGGCGGCACGCCCGGTGCGAACTCGCGCCAGATCGCGGCGATAAAGCACAGGGCGCTGAATAGGATCAGAACCGAGCCGGTGGCCGCGATCATCCAGTCGGGCACCAGCTTGTCGAGCAAGGCGCGAGCACCGATGCCGGCTGCCAAAGCAGCGAGCCCGGTTCGCACCCAGGCAGCATAGGTCCGTTCGGCCGCGAGGACGGTCCGATCCGCAGCAAGTACTGTGCGGCGATCGGCGCTGTCGGTCTGCTGCTCGGCGCTGGTCGCGAGCTTGTCGGCGCTGTTGACCAACTGCCTGGCCGCATGGACGGGCTTCGCCGGCTCCGGCGGTTTGTCGTCCGTCACAGGTCGAACCCGTCACCGGGCTGCTGGAGGCGGTGGAAGGTCATGCCAGCCTTCTCGAAATAGGGCTCATAGGTATCGTAGCGCTGCGTCAGGAACCAGTCGCGGGCATAGCCATCGTGGACCGGGAGCACATGGCTTGGACGCATGGACCTGGCGAACTCGTGGGCGCCGATCTCGGTCAGGAACGGCGCCATCACCGGCAGCGCCAGCGCCTCAATTCCAGCAAATTGGCGGAGCCGTTCATCGAAGCTATCGCCGGGATTGAGAAGGCGATCATTGACGACAAATGCCAGGACGGCCGGGATTTCTTCGGCGAGGATCGGCTCATGGCGCACCGGCAGGGCACGGACCGCGAATGGTCCAAGGTCGAGCCCTTCTTCTCTTACCTCGCTGACGGTGAAGCCCTGGCTGCGCAACGTGGCTGCGACCTTGTTGCCTCCGAATATCCGCGGTTCGCCATCGCCGACGATGGTGCGTAGCGCCTCGCAGTCGAGATGATCGGGATGGCCGTGCGTAAATAGGATGAAATCCACGTCGCTGAGGTCGCGAGGATCGACACGCCTATCGACGAACGAGAATTTGCCTGGGTCGAACAACAGCCGCTTGCCCTGGAGCGTCAGCCTCAAGCAGCTATGGACGAATTTCTCGATACGCATCAGGCGCCTCCTTCATCCGATCAACGCGGCGCGCGGCGATCAGTCACTCAGCCAGTCCCGCCCGGCGCGTCGGGAGCGCCCTGACTTCCGGATTCCTTGCCGGCCGGCGCCGCGCTGCCCTGCTTCGCGCTCAGCGCCGTCAGATAGTCGACGATCGCTGGAATATCCTTTTCCGAGACCGGTGCCTTATAGACCTCCTTCATCTTGGTGACCGTCGCCTTCCACTGGTCGGCCGTGAGCGCGGGCTGGGTCAGTGCCATGCTGGCCGAATGGCACGAGGTGCAGTTGGCGTTGATCACGTCGGCGTGCGGGCCGTCGGGAAATTGCTGGTCGTCGATCGGCAGGTCGACCGTGTCCGACGTGAGCGCGAACCCGCCAAAAGCGATGCTCGACGGTGCCGGGCCGCTGGGTGCGGGCGGCGGTGGGGGCACGTGGCTGCCGGGCGGGCCGATCGCGATCAGGACTATGGCCGCAAGGCCGACCGCACCGAAGGATAGCATGCCGATCGAAGGGACTTTCATCTCGGCTCTCCTCAGGACGCAGTGATGTTGGTGGTTTCGATATTGCCGCGCATGAACCCGCCCGGGTTCCAAATTGGCGCCATCGGCTGCGCGACCCCGTCCGTGTTCCAGCAGCGCGACATCAGCCGGACATTTCCGCGCGCCGCCAGCGGCACCTGCGTGTCCCAGCGGCGGAAGCTGTACTTGCCGTGATCGGGACCGAGCCGGGTGTGATACCAGGTGCGGCCGCCATCGGTGGAGACGTCGACCTTGGCGACCCCGCAATCGCCGCCCATGGCGATACCACCGAGCGGGATCGTTCGATCATATGCGATGGCCTGGCCTTCGCCGAGACTGGTGACCCAGGACCGCGGGATCATCCGGTTGATTGGGACTGTCGGGAAGTCCTTTGCGCCCGGCTTCACATTGGCGCCCGGGGTCGCCGGGATCTTGTAAGCCTTGGCCATCCAATATTCGTCATCTGGGCCGGGCAGCACCTCGATGTCATTGAGCATCTTGACCCAATAGGTCGAATACCAGCCCGGCACGATCAGCCGGCAAGGGAAGCCGTTCAGCAGGGGCAATTGCTCACCGTTCATGCCGAAGGCGATCATCACCTCGCCGTCTCGAGCATGGTCGATGTCGAGCGCCTTCTCGAAATCGGGTGCGCCGGCAACGACGGGCTGGTCGAGGGCGCCGAAGCGCACCTGCACCGCGCCGGGCTTTACGCCGGCATAGTCGAGGATGTCGCCTAGCCGGACGCCGAGCCATTTGGCGTTGCCCATCGCACCATTGCCCCATTGTGCGCCGGGCACGCGCGGCTGGAACAGGCCGCGGCTGTTGCCCGAGCACTGATTGACCGCCGCCATCTCGACGCGCGGCAACCGGAGCAGCTGCGCAAGGCTGATCGAAAGCGGTCTATTGACGTGGCCGCGGACGGTGAGCCGGAAAATATCGACATCGATCGAGGTCGGGATGTCGGCCCAGTGCCAACGCACGAAAAACTGGTCGTTGGGGGTGAAAACGTCGCGGTCGAATACCTCCATCGGAGTTTCGAGCAGCGGCGGGTGCATGCGCTGAAGGATCATGCTGCCTTTGCCGGGAAAGGCGCTGGTCATCGGCCGCCCGGCATTGCCGCCGGGAAGGTGCAGGTCGACGAGGCTCTGCGCGAGTGCGGGGCCGGCAGCGAGCGCGGCGCCGCCGAGCGCGGCCTGACCCAGAAAGCGGCGACGACTGCTTTCGGCGGCGAACCAAGTGTCGAGCTTGTCCATGATAGCATTCCCTTCTTCGGGCGAACGTGGCCGATCCGGCTCGTCGAGCCAAGCGATCGGATTTTCGATTTTGATCGCCTCAGGCGATCAGTTGGGTGTCGCGATGCAGGGCGATACGAAGAGGTGGCCCTTCCACGCGCCGGCGAGCGTCTTGGCGGCGACCACCACCCACATCATCGCGAGGGCAAGGGTGAGCACCGTCCCGACGATCCCGAAGAAGGCGAGGTCGAAGGTCGTGCCGAGGCGGAAGGTCGCGACCGTGTAGACGCCAAGCGGGAAGGTATAGCCCCACCAGCCGAGATTGAACGGGATCCCGGCGCGCCAGTAGCGCCAGGTGATCAGCATCGCGAGCGCCAGCCACCACAGGCCAAAGCCCCAAAGCAGCAGCCCCGCGATGCTACCGAGACCCTGGGCAATGCCGGCAATTGAGGCGAGACCGTGCGCCGAGAGGATCGCTGGCGCGTCAGCGCCCAGCACGAGCATTCCGAGCGCACCGGTGCCGATCGGGCCGAGCGAGAGCCAGCTCGACGCGGCCATCCCCTCGTGCGGCAGCTTGTGCAGCGCCATGCGAAGGATGAGTAGCGCGAGGATACTGAAGGCGACCGGCACCGAATAGGCCCAGAGCACATAGGAAGTGAGCAGCGTCACGAATTGCGCATGCGGATCGGCGAGATGTGGCGCCAGCAGCCCGCCGCTCGCCGCCGCCACCTCTGCCGCGACCACCGGGAGCAGCCAGACGGCGGTCATGCCGTCGAGGCTGTGCTCGTGACGGGTGAACATGAAATAGGGAATGACGACGCCGCAGGTCACGGCCACCGCGACATCGATCCACCACAGGACATGCGCTACACCGACGATGCCGTCGCCGAACCGGGCGATCCCAAAGGCGAGGCAGCCGTTGATGATCGTGGCGAGGCCCATCGGGATGGTGCCGATGAACATCGACACCGTGTTATGGCCGAAGATCCGCCGTGCCTCATGGCCAAACATTATCCAGCGCGCCGAATAGAGGCCGGTGAAGAGCGCAAACAGCGCGATGTTGAAAAACCACAACGCCTCGCCGACCGGCTTCAATGCCGGGCCGATGCCCGGCACCTGCGGTAGCGCCAGCGCGAGGATGCCGGTGCCCATGGTCGCGGCGAACCAGTTGGGGGTGAACTGGCGGATCATCTCGCGGGGATGATCGAGGCGCGAGAGTGGACGCAGGCCGCCGAGCACGGGCTTGAGGTCGCCGGTCATCATCCATGCTCCTTCACGAGATCGGTCAGCGCGTCGGCCGCTTTGGTGCGGTAACGCTCCTTGTGGCGCAGCGCTTCGAACGGCCGTGCGGGCAGCCCAAGACCCAGGTCATGCAGATGCCCCGCCGCCAGCGCCCTGCGTACGACGAGTTCGGACAGCACTGCCACCCCGGCGCCGGCTTCGACAGCCGAGCGAACCGCTTCATTGGACGGCAGGGTCATGCCGATGCGGAGATCGGCAGGGTCGACGCCGCGGTGGCGCAGCACCTCCTCGAAGGTCGAGCGCGTGCCCGATCCCTGTTCGCGCACGATCCAGTTGGCCTCGCGGACCCAGGTTTCATCGACATTTCCGGTTGGCTCTGCGCCGACCAGTAACATCCGGTCCTCGGCGACTTTCCAGTGCGCAAGTGCCGGCTCGTCGACCGAACCTTCGACAAAGCCAAGTTCGGCCGTGCCGTCGAGCACCTGCGCAGCAGCACCGTCGGTGTTGTCGATCGCCAGTTCGATGCCGATCAGCGGATGGCGACGATGAAATTCAGCGAGCCGCGCAGGCAGCCAGTAGCTGGCGATGGTCTGACTCGCGACGATCCGCAGCGTGCCGCGCTTGAGACCACCGAACTCCGCCAGCGCCAGCCCGGCGCTCGCGGCCCGGCCGAGGACGGCGCGCGCCTCGTCCAGAAACATGCGACCCGCCTCGGTGAGCTCAATGCCGCGCCCGACCCGATGAAATAGCGGCACGTCGTGGCGCGCTTCGACCAACTTGTTGATTGGATCGTTCCAATCGTCATTCACGATTGGTTGAGCAGGGCCGCTGCTTCGCTGAACGCCGCGCGAAGGCGATCCATAACCTGAGGACTTGTACAGACGTTGGCCGGGCTGGGATGCGGCATCGGCATGACCTTGATCGAAGCATCATGCGCCGACACGAGTTGTCCGGCCTTGGTCGCCACCCGGCCGGCCAGCAAGCAGACTTTCAGCTTGGGCAGCAGCGCGAGAAGCCCGGGGAGCGTGGCCAGCCCGGCATCGATCTCGGCTTTGCGCAGGGTGCGATTGCGGGCACCGGGTGGATGCATGATCCAAGGCACGGTGTTCCAGAGTACAAAATCGGACCGGTCGATGCCGGCCTCGTCGAGATAGCGCCGCAGATTGCGGGCGGTCCCGGACGGATTGTCGCGCGACACGAAGCGGGTGCGCTCAGGCCCGGGACCGGGGGTTTCGAGAAGCAACAGCAGCCGGGCGTCGACCCCGCCGTCCGCCGGGTCGAAATGCGGCACAGGTCTGCCGTCGGCCAACAGCCCTTCGCGCCAGCATTCGAGCTGTGCGACATGCGCATCCGCCAAGGACTGCCGCCGTCGCTTGATCAGGTCGGGGTCGTCGAGCCAGGCCATTCATCTCCATTCGTGATCGGAACGACAAATATCATCGGTTGGATCGATGACTAGCAACGCGCCACCTTGGTCACAGTTACAGCAATGCAGCAATGGCAGCGCTGTCGATCAGGAGATCCGACATGGCAACGCGCATTATGGAGAGCGAGTTTCAGCCCAAGGAAGTGGTGGAAGAACCGACGCGACCGGCATTACGCTTGGTCCGATCCGATGATCCATACGCCGAACTGGAGCGACCAGCGCCCGGCGTCGCCAGTCGCGGGGTTCATCCTAATGTGCTCGTTGCGCTGGTGGGGTTCTATGCAATAATGGTCGGGTCATTCTGGGCCTTCTTCGCACGCGATGCGGCAGCGGCAGGTGTCCTCGTCGTCGTGACGCTGTTCACGGTCATGTATTTCTCGCTGATCGTCGGCGGTATCCTCCTCGCTGACAGTGCTGCGCCGGGCGAGCGGCAGCGCAGCCTTGGCGAGTTCCTGCGCGGCCCGGTCGAAATCCTCGCCGGGACGATCAGCGGCCGCGAGGCGACGATGCAAATATTGCTCCTGCCGGCGGCGATGATGACACTGGCTGCCATCATAGGCGTTATCGCGAGACTATCATGAGAAGGGGCATGCGCTTGAAACTGATACTGGGCCTTGCCGGCCTCGGCCTCGCGGCATCCGCAGGCGCACTCGCAGCGGCGCCTCAGGACTTCGCCACCGACATGGCCGCCGCGATGGAGCAGATGCATCATGAGATGATGGTCGCGCCGTCCGGTGATCCGGACCGCGACTTCGCGGCGATGATGATCCCGCATCACCAGGGCGCAATCGAGATGGCACAGGCGCAACTGCGCTACGGCAAGGACGAACGCCTGCGCCGTCTCGCGCAGGGCATCATCGTTGAACAGCGTCAGGAGATCGCGGTCATGCAGGCGATCCTTGCCGAGAAGGGCGCACCGCCGAGTGTGCCTCACCAGCATCAGGGAGACGGAAAATGATTACGAATCACCTCAAGATGGCGTTTGCCATGTCTGCCCTCGGCCTGCTGGCGAACCCCGCATCCGCGCAGCAGGTGCCCAATGCGATGCCCGACCGGCCGATCAGTTCGCAGGACCGCTTCTATACTTCGGACCAGTTTTCCAACACGGTATCGGTCATCGACCCATCAACCAACCGGCTGCTCGGCGTCATCAAGCTCGGCGATCTGACGCCCGCCAATCTGAGCCCACTCTACAAGGGTCAGCTTCTGGTCCACGGCATCGGCTTCTCACCCGATGGCAGGACGCTGGCGGTGATCTCGATAGGGTCGAACTCGGTGACCTTCATCGATACGGCCACCAACGCGGTCAAGCACACCGCCTATGTCGGCCGCTCGCCGCACGAGGCGTTCTTCCGTCCCGACGGGCGCGAGGTCTGGGTCAGCGTTCGCGGCGAGGACTATATCCAGGTGCTCGATGGCAAGACGTTCGAACCCACCACGCGCATCACCGTCCCGAACGGCCCGGGCATGACGATCTTCTCGCCCGACGGCAAATACGGGTACGTTTGCTCGAGCTTCTCGCCCGAGACGGTCGTGATCGACACCAAAGCCAAGAAGGTCGTCGGACGTGTCGCCCAAGCTAGCCCCTTCTGCCCCGACATCGCCGCGACACCCGATGGCAGGCAGGTCTGGCTGACGCTCAAAGATGTCGGCAAGGTAATGGTGTTCGACGCCAAGCCGCCGTTCGCTGTCCTTAAGACGATCGACACCGGCCCCATCACCAATCACGTCAACATCGCCCGCACGTCGCGCGGACAGTTCGCCTATGTGACAGTCGGCACGCAGAACATCGTCAAGGTGTTCCGCACCGACACGTTCGAACAGGTGGCGACAGTTTCGGTCGGCGCGCTGCCGCACGGGTTATGGCCTTCGGGCGACGGCACCCGCATCTATGTTGGGCTGGAGAATGGCGACGGCGTTGCGGTCATCGATACTGCCACCAACCGCCTGCTCACGACCATCCCTATCGGTCAGGGGCCGCAGGGCGTCGCCTATGTACCGGGCGCGGTGCCTTCGGGCGACGGCATGGCCAATCTGGTCCCGCTCGATATGGCCAGCGGCAAGGTCCAGTTGACCCTGTCAGGCCAGGGCCAGAGCCAAGTCACTTTGTTCGATCAGGGGCAGGTCCAGATCCTGCAGGCCGCCGTCGCCGGCCTGCCGCCCAAGCAACCGTTCACGCTCGGACTGGCGACCAAACCCGACGGGACGGGTGCGATTCAACCTCTTGCCAAGTTCATGACCAATCCGGCCGGCGCCGCCATCGTCAACGCCGTCGGGCCGATCCGCCAGATTGTCGCGGATGCTGCCCCAGCCGAGCGCCGTTATTTGGTCATTCGTGCCGGTGATCCGGATTCGCAGGGCGCGGTAGTGCAGAAACAAGCCCATTGAAGCCCGCGCGCCGCTGGCTACCAATTGTGCGCAGCGGCGTTTCATCGCTCTTCGACTCCCTAGTTATTGAAGGGAAGCTCATCGACGTCCGCGTTTACCTAAAGCCGTCGGACACCGTCTAACCTGCTAACGACGGCTTTGTCCCAGAGCCGGTCAATTGGACCATGCAGCGTGCTCAAAAACACGAACTACAGAAATCTCTCTCCAGCATGGTTCTCGAACAGCGCTGCGTCGCGGACATAGCCGAGCAGCACTTCGACCTTTTTTTGCCGTGATACCTCCTGCATCTTCGGCAATGAGGCCCCCGCCTTGGCTGCCTCGGTCAGGAACCCTGATCGTAGCGAGTGGGCACCGAATGCGGCAGGATCGAGCCCAACCTTTTGGGCGTAGCGCTGGATCAGGCGGGCAACTGAGCGATCTGACATCGGCTCTTTGGTCATCATCCCTTGTGCGTCGGTGCGGAAGAACAGGGGACCTGCCTCCCCTCCCCTGACGCTGAGCCATTCATTCAGCCGAGCGCCGGGCTTGAGTACCTTGCCAGAGGGCACGGCGATGACCTGCCCTGCCCCCTCCTGGTCGGTTTTCGAATGCCGGATCGTCAGCTTGAGCCCCTCGCCCACCAGTTCGAGGTCAGCCAGCTTCAACGCGACCAATTCGGAACGCCGTAGCGCCGCCGCCAACCCAAGTGCCATGACCGCTCGGTCGCGGATCGCTCGTGGACTCTGGCCTTCAGCTGCTGCGATCATTCGAGCCAGATCGGCGGCCAAAATAGCACTCTTCTTGCGCGTCGGCCGCGCACGCTGCTCACGCCGGATCCCCGCAAGTGTGTCGCCAAT
>NZ_NCII01000141.1 GCF_002256775.1 Novosphingobium sp. 17-62-19
AGACGCAACTGCCCAGCATCAAGAGTGTGAACCCATGAACGAGATGACCAAGATCGCGGTCCAGACCACGCTCAAGGACTGGGAAACCGATCAGGAAGTGCGCTGGTGCCCGGGTTGCGGCGATTACGCGATCCTGAAAGCCGTGCAGCGCACGTTGCCGGAACTGGGCGCTGACCCGGCCAACACCGTGTTCGTCAGCGGCATCGGCTGCTCAAGCCGCTTCCCGTACTATATCGAGAGCTACGGGTTCCACACGATCCACGGTCGCGCACCAGCGTTTGCCACCGGCATCAAGCTGGCGAACCCGGATCTCGACGTGTGGCTGGTGACGGGTGACGGCGACGGCATGTCCATCGGCGGCAATCACACGATGCACATCCTGCGTCGCAACGTGAATGTCCAGATCCTGCTGTTCAACAACGAGATCTACGGCCTCACCAAGGGCCAGTTCTCGCCCACAAGCCGCGAAGGCACCAATTCGCCCACGTCGCCTATGGGGTCGGTTGACCGGCCTGCGTTGCCCTGTGCTTTTGCGCTGGGTTCGGGCGCGCGCTTCATTGCGCGGGCCTATGACGTGTCGAAGAACCTGCCTGCCGTGCTCAAAGCGGCCCATGCCCACAAGGGCGCGTCTTTCGTGGAAATCTTCCAGAACTGCATCGTCTACAACAAGGACCGCTTCGACGATTTCGTCGCCAAGGGTGTGGCCGACCAGAACCAACTGTGGCTGACTGAAGGAGAGCCGATGCTGTTCGGCTCGGAAAAGTCGGGCGGCGTAAAGGGCATTGCGCTCGACATGGAGACCCTCAGCCTCAAGGTCGTCGATGTGATCGATGGTGATTGGCAGGCTGCGGGCGTTATCGTCCACAACGTGAAGAACCGCGCGCTGGCCCACATGCTGGTGGAAATGCCGTTCGGCCCGTTCCCGATGGCGCTGGGCGTGATCTACGATGATCCGCGCCCGACCTACGAAACGGTGCTGCTCGGCCAGGACGAACAGGCCCGCAAGGGCAAGGACGCCAACCTCGCCAAGCTGCTGGGCAAGGGCCAGACTTGGACGGTCAGCGGCACGGCGGCTGATCCGATCTGAAGGACCGGCTCTACCTGAAATCGCAAGGCCGCAAGGATGTGACCCCGTCACGCCCTTGCGGCCTTTTGCGTGAGGCATAACCAATGGACAACCTGACCCACAGTCTCGTTGGCTGGGCGCTTGCCGAAACCGGCCTCAAGAACCGCACGCGCAAAGGGCTTGCCGCTTGTGTGCTCGCGGCGAACATGCCGGATATCGATGTGTTTTTCGGTTGGGCTCCGTGGGCGCCGCTGGCGATGCATCGCGGCTTTACGCATGGGCTGGTCGGCGGGGTGCTGCTCATGCCGCCGTTGCTGGCGGGGCTGCTGTGGCTGCTGGATCGGTGGCAGGACCGGCAAGGCCGGATTGCGGGCGATGCCCTGCCGATGCGCTTTGGCTGGCTGATGGCGCTTTGCTACCTTGGCGCGCTCACGCATCCGTTGCTCGATCTGCAGAACGTCTATGCGGTCCAACTGATGTCGCCGTTGAGCGATCGCTGGTTCCACACTGACGGGCTGTTCATAGTTTCGCCATGGCTGCTGGTCTTCCTTGGTCTGGGCATCTGGCGCGCGCGACGCAAGGTGAGGGGCTGGCCTGCTGTGGCGGCGCTTGCGGCGACACTCGGCTTTGTCCTGCTGAACATTGGCGTTTCATACCTTGCGGGAAAGGCTTTGCGCATGTCGGCACCCTATCCCGTGCCGGACCGCGTGTTTGCTTCGCCCGGTCCTGTCCTTTTCTGGCAGCGGGAAGTGATCTGGCGACAAGACGGGGCGATACGTCGGGCGCACTACAGTCCGTTGAAACGCGTCTTTGCATTGGAACACGGTGCGGCTGTCCTGATTGACAACATGGCCGACCCACTGGTGCAGCGCGCCATCGGGTCGAGCGCGGAAGTGCGCGATTTTCTTGACTGGTCGCAACTGCCGTTTGCATTGATCAAGCAAACCGGCTGCAAGGCGCAGGTCACCATTGGCGACGCACGTTTCACCGGGCCGGAGGCGCGCGGCGGCTTCACTGTCAGCGCGATGGTCCCGCTGCAAGCCACGGAATGCCGCGCGTCCGTCGCAAGCCGCTGACCTTTCGCCGCATCCTGCCCAAAGGGGCATGTCGGCAAGGGTGGAAAGCGTGCGGTGCAACGGCCAAACTAGGTCAATGTCCGATCCTGTAATTGTCTGGTTCCGCCGCGATCTCCGTCTTGCCGATCAGGCCGCGCTTCTGGCCGCTGCTGCCGAAGGGCCGGTGATACCGGTCTATATCCTGGATGATGATGCCCCCAAGCATCGCAAGATGGGCGCGGCTTCGCGCTGGTGGTTGCACCACAGCCTTGAGAGCCTCGATCAAAACCTGCGCAAACTTGGTTCGCGGCTGATCCTGCGCCGTGGAAAGTGCCATGAGGAACTTGCAGCCATCCGGCGTGAAACCGGCGCGCGGGTGGTTCATGCGCTGCATCACTACGAACCGTGGTGGCGCAACGCAGAAAAAGCGGTGGCCAGGGCGCTGCGCCTTGAACTCCATCATGGCAACTACCTTGCACCAACAGGCACGGTGCTGACCGGCAGTGGCACGCCCTATAAGATCTACACGCCATTCTGGAATGCTTTGAAGGAGCGCCTGCCACCAGCACCGCCAAGTGCGGCGCCTGCCAGTCTTGATGCTCCGGCGGTCTGGCCGGAAAGCGACCGTCTGGCTGAATGGGCACTGCTGCCCACCAAGCCTGACTGGTCAGGTGGGATGCGAGAGGAATGGACCCCCGGCGAGGTAGGCGCGTTGGCCCGGCTCGACGCTTTTGAGGACAACGCGCGTCTTTATGGCGAATGTCGCAATCTGCCATCGCAGGGCGGCACCTCGCGCCTTTCACCACACTTGCACTTCGGCGAGATTTCCCCCGCCACGATCTGGCATCGTGTGGCCGATGCTGGCGGGTCGGTTGATGTGTTCCTCGGCGAACTGGGCTGGCGCGACTATGCGCAGAACGTGATCGTGCAATTCCCCGACTACGGCACAAAGAACGCCCGCGAAGCCTACGACCACCTGCCTTGGCGCGACGCAAGCGCCGATCTGCAAGCATGGCAGCAAGGCCGCACCGGCTATCCCATCGTCGATGCAGGGATGCGCGAACTTTGGCACACCGGCTGGATGCACAACCGCGTGCGCATGATCGCCGCCAGCTTCCTTGTAAAGCACCTGCTGATCGACTGGCGCAAGGGCGAGCGCTGGTTCTGGGATACGCTGGTTGATGCCGACTATGGCTCGAACGCGGTCAACTGGCAGTGGACGGCGGGCACGGGCGTCGATTCCAACATGTTCGTGCGGATCATGGCCCCGCTTACGCAATCGCCAAAGTTCGATGCTGCGGATTACATCCGGCAATGGGTGCCCGAACTGGCACATCTTTCCGATGCCGACATTCATGACCCCGTGTTTCCACCGCGAGGCTACCCAGCCAAGATTGTCCCCCACGCCGAGGCCCGCGCACGTGCCCTTTCTGCCCATCAGGCCATGAAGGCGCAAAGCTGACTTGCGCGTTGCGGTTCAGGACCACATATCGACACGATGAACACACAGACGCCTGCAAGGGGAGGGCATCTGGTTGCCGGAGGGTGGAACATGTCCGCCGCTGGCCGCTGGTTGGCACACCTGTTTTCCGGTTCTTTCAGCAAGGTGGTGGACCGTATCGACCGGGGCTTGGTCCAAGGTACGATCCACGCAACGCTTCCCGATGGCGAGCAGCGCAGCGTGGGCGGGCGGGGCGAGGGGCCGGTTGCGCGCATCCACCTCAAAAGCTGGAACGCGCTGATCCGTCTGGCTACGGCAGGGTCGATCGGTTGGTACGAGGCGTGGGTTGCGGGTGAGTGGGAAAGCCCTGATCCGGTCCTGATCTTTGACCTCTTCATGCGCAACGCGTCCACGCTCGGCGATGTCGGCCGGGCCAAAGGGCCGTGGCGGCTGGCGGGGCGGGTGCTGAATTTCCTGCGCAAGAACTCCAAGGCACAAGCGCGTCGCAATATCGCCGCGCACTATGACCTCGGCAATGATTTCTATCGCCTGTGGCTTGATGAAACGATGAGTTATTCCAGCGCATCGTGGCTAGGCATTGGTGCTGACGCGCCACTGGCAGAGGCGCAGGCCAACAAGGTGGACCGTCTGGCCGCGCGGCTTGGTTTGAAACCCGGCAGCGAAGTGCTCGAAATCGGCTGTGGTTGGGGATACCTTGCGCGGCGCTTTGCCGAAACGACGGGCGCGAAGGTCACCGGTATCAGCCTGTCCGATGAACAGCTTGAATGGGCAAGGGCCGAACTGGCTACCTCAGGCTTGTCCGGCATAGACTATCGCCATCAGGACTACCGAGACGTCACGGGCACCTTTGATGCCATCGCCAGTGTCGAAATGGTTGAGGCGGTGGGCCGCGAGTACTGGCCATCCTATTTCGATTGCCTCGCCCGGTGTCTGAAACCCGGCGGCCGCGCCGCGCTGCAATACATCACTATCCGCGATGATCTGTTCGAAGTTTATGCCAGCAGCGCCGATTTCATCCAGGCCTATGTCTTTCCCGGCGGACTGCTTATCAGCGAAAGCGAGTTCTCCCGGCTTGCGCGTGAACGGGGCCTGACTTGGCAGGACCGCGAAGACTTCGGCCTTGATTATGCCCGCACGCTCAGGTTGTGGCGAGAAGCGCTGGATCGCGCGGTGGATGAGGACCGCCTGCCACATGGCTTTGACCCGCGCTTTGTCGATCTGTGGCGCTATTACCTGATGTATTGCGAGGGAGGTTTCCGTGGCGGCGGGATCAATGTCAGTCAGGTGACACTGATAAAAAGCTGAACCTCAAAGCCGTCTGAACACGCCGTCGCCGCGGTAGCGGGAAAGGACACTGTCGTGCGTGATGGGGCTAGAGCGTTTTTCGACCGCTTTGAATCGGTGGGGGATTGAACGAACCCGCTGACGCGGGAGAGACGTGCGTATTGGCTGGAATGGCCTCCTGATGGGA
>NZ_NCII01000142.1 GCF_002256775.1 Novosphingobium sp. 17-62-19
ATTCTGCCGGGGCTAGCCCCGGCAGAATGAGATGAAGGGGCCACCAACTAGGGAATTTTCAAAGCCCACTTTTGCGGAGAATTGCACGACCGATGACACGGCCCTTCCTTTCCAGTTCCTCGATCTCGGCGGTGACTTGTGTGGCGGGGGACAGGAGAATTTCCACATCCTCGCCCACGGCGCGGTCTTGCAGTCCGCCTTCTCCCGCCAGTAGCGTGGTTTCACCGAAGGGTTCGAACACCGTTACGGGACCGCCGGGGAGTGGCAGGCCGAGGCCTTCTTCCTTGCGGTTTCGGGTGCGCAGCATCTGGCGGACTTCGCGCACATCGCCTTCCCACACTTCGGCGCGGTAGAGCGCCTGCATTTTCACACCGGTCTTCTGCGCCAGCGCAACCTGCTTTTGCGCATTGGCAGCGACGGTGACGGGTACGGGGACGCGGTAGAGCTTCAAATCGCCAAGCCCTTCCTGCACCACGGTGACGGGGGCTTCCATCTTCATAGCGCGCATCGCCATGCCCGTCACCATGATGGAGGCCTCTTCATCCATCATCATGGCGGGTGCGGGGGCCATTGGTGGCGGGGGTGGAGGTGGCGGCGGTGGGGGCAACGGGGACAGATTGCATTGCAACACGAGGTTATCGCCCGACGGCCGCGCGCCGCGCGCGGCATCCTCACGGTTCACTTCGCCCGCGATCACAGCGGTTTCGGCATCGGCGAAGCTGGAGGAATCGCTGCTGGCGAGCGTGACCCATGCGGCAAGGTCCGCCGTGCGGCCATCGGGGTTCATGTGGATCACGTAGTTCGATTGCCAGTCGAAACCCCATGCGAGGTAGGAAAGCGAGAGCGTGACCTTCTGCGGCCCGGTGCTTTCGGTCTCTATCGAAAGCGTGGGGCGCGCCGACAAGTCCTTGGGCGCTTCGACATAGAGGATTTCATCGTCCAGCCCGCCGCAATTGGCCACTTCGAAACCGGCAGCGGTTTGCAGGATCGCCGCGCCATCGGGGGCGGAGCGGATCACCGCGCGCTCCTCACGTATGCCGCCATTTCCGGGCAGCGTGCGGCGCAAGGTCACCGGGCGACCGAACATGCGCGCATAGAGGCTGCGCGGGGAGAGGAGATCAGCGTCGAGGTTCTTTTCGCGCACGCCTGATGGCAGGCCGGTGACGATGGCGCTTTCGGGGAACAGACCTGCCGCGACGCCTTCAAAACGGATCGTGGCTTTGCCAGCAGGGATTTCGACCGTGCGCTTTTCGGTGATGAGCGCGTAGCCCTCCAGCCAGCTCAGCTCCATCGCACGATCACTGGCACGATCCGGCGCGCGATAGACGCTGACCGAGACGCTGTCAGGCGCGGAGGACGTGACCATGCTCTGCCCCAGTGCAGGCGTGCTGGCGCAGAGCAGGAGCGCAAGAGCAAGTGCGTGGCGCACCGGGCGGCTCAGTAGCGCGAATCGAACTGGACGGTGAGCGTGGTCTCACCATTGGCAGGGACGGGCACCTCCCACACGCGCTCGTCGGCAGAGCGCTGTTCGCCCTTGATGGTTTCGGAGGGGACGCGGGTATCGTGCCACCAGTTGTCGAGGCCGCCCTGCACCACTTCCACGGTGACCGGCGTGGCCTTGGCGTTGGTGACCTTGTAGGTCATCGTCGTGCGCCAGAAGACCTTCTCTGTCTCCACGGTGACTTCTGTGGCGGCCTTGCCGGGCGTGGTCACGCGGTAGCGCGCAGTGCGTTCCCATTCGCCGCTGTCGATGCGGTCACGCTTTTCCAGCATGGGCTGGACTTTCACATCGAACGCCTCGCCGGTTTTGAGCGCGAGAGCCGAACCCATCGGCGTGTGACCGATGCCGTTTTCGCCAATGAACTGCGGCTGTCCGCGCGCATCGCGCATGTAGACGCGCACGGTGCCTGCGGGCAGCGCATCGCCAAGGCCCGCTTCGCGCGCGGTGGAGAACCGCAGAACCGCGTCGGCGCTTTGCGGCTCGGTCTGGTTCTGCAGCCAGCCATTGCGGAAGTGGTAGGCCTTGGTGGCGGGCGCGCCTGCAACGTCGAGGAAGCTCACCTGCTTTTGCTGGGCATTGGCGACGGTGGTGCGGCCCGCGATGGGATAGACGTAGAAATCGCCGAGGCTTTCGCGGTTGGCGCTCTGCGTGCCGGGGCGATTGCCGGGCATTACCGGGCGCTGCGGGCGGCTGACCTGTTGGCTGCCTTGTCCAACCGCTCCGGCAACCAGCAGCACCTTGGCCTGGTTGAAGGTCGTCCCGCTCCGGTTGTTCAGCGTGATCCAGGCTTGCACATCGATCTTGCCCGCCGCTTCATCGAACAGTGCGACATAGTCCGCCTTCCAGCCAAAGCCGCGCGACAAATAGCTGAGTGAGACCGGTCGCGCGCCGGGCGTGGTAGTATCGAGCGTGACCGACAGCGTGGGCCGCGCGCGCAGGCCCGCAGGCAGGCTGGGGAACACGACGCGGGCGGCAGACCGGTTGAGCACTTCGATCCGTTCGCCTATGCGGACCACGGTGCCACCGTTGTTGGCAAGGATCGTGGCGGTCTCACGCGTTTCGGCACCGGTGGCCGGATTGGTGCGGACAAGCGTGACTGTCTGCCCGACCGCCTTGTCCATCAGCTTTTCAGGCGTGAGCAGATCATAGTCGAAGTTCTGTTCGACGATGCCGGTTCCGCCTGCATTCAGCGTGACCGTTTCGGGCCGGATGGCGGCCGAAACATCGCCGAATTCCTGCCGGGTGCGGCCGGTGGGCAAGGTCATCTGCCGCACGTCCTGCACCAGTGCGAGATCGTTGTTGTAGATGGTGAGCGAGACATCACCTTGGGCCGACGTGGGCGTGGACTGGGCGTTTGCCAATACGGGCAGCGTTGCCGCCGCGAGTGCCAGAACCTTGCGCATGATTACCCCTCCGTCGTTTCCCACTGCGATGAAACAAAATCCGCTGACAAATTGGCCCGTCACCCTGAGCTTGTTTCAGGGTCCATTTCTAGCCACACACCGCCGTGCGGTGCCGTAGGATGGATGCTGAAACAAGTTCAGCATGACGAGCTATTATGACGAACGTCGTTCTCGCAGGTCTCTGGCTAGACTTTCCGTGACCGCAGATCAACGCAAGCTGAACGGTGGTTGCGGACGCGCGTGGGTCGCCTAAAGGTAAGCATATGGCCGAACACACTTCCATGTTGCGCGACGGATTCCTCCTGCTGGGCTTTGCGTTGATCTTCGTGCTGCTGTTCCGGCGGTTGGGACTGGGTGCGACACTGGGTTATCTCGTGGCAGGCGCGGTCGTCGGCCCGCAGGTGCTGGGTCTTGTGGGGGATGCCGAACAGAAGCTGGGAATTGCGGAACTGGGCATAACGCTGCTGCTGTTCCTTGTGGGGCTGGAGCTGAACCCGGCGCGGCTGTGGCGGATGAAGCGCGACATTCTGGGGCTGGGGCTGTTGCAGGTGGTGCTGTGCGGGCTGGCGGTGACAGCTGTGATTGGAGTGTTCACGCCGTTCAGCTGGGAAGCGGCGCTGGCGCTGGGGCTGCCGCTGGCGCTTTCCTCCACGGCGCAGGTCTTGCCGATGCTGCAATCGTCGGGCCGGTTGCGCACCCCGTTTGGCGAGCGGGCCTTTGCGATGCTGCTGTTTCAGGATCTTTCGATCATCCCGCTGATCACGATCATCAGCGCGATGAGCCGCAATCCGGCTGATGCCGGGGGGCCTCCGGGCTGGCTGCTGGCGCTTTACACGCTGGGCGCGCTGGCGGGGCTGATCGCGGCGGGACGCTTTGTGATCCGCCCGCTGTTCCGCCTGATCGGCAATCTCGGCGAGCGTGAAATGTTCGTGGTGGCGGCGCTGTTCACGGTGATGGCATCGGCAGCAGTGATGGAACTGCTGGGGCTTTCCACCGCGCTGGGGGCATTCGTGGCGGGCGTGATGCTGGCCGACAGCCCCTATCGGCATGAGTTGGAAGCCGATGTCGAACCGTTCCGTTCGATCCTGCTCGGTCTGTTTTTCCTTGCGGTGGGCATGATGCTGAACCTTGAAGCGATTGCCGAGCGGCCGCTGTTCGTGGCGGGCATGGCGCTGGCCCTGATCGCGGTGAAAGGCGTGGTGATATTCGGCATCGGCATGGCGTTCGGCATGGCGTGGCGCGGGGCCTTGGCGCTGGGGCTGCTGCTGAGCCAGGGCGGCGAATTCGGCTTCGTGCTGTTTGCGCAGGCGCAGGGCGCGCTGCTGATCGCACCAGATGCGGCCAGCCTGTTCGGCGCGGTCGTCACGCTTTCGATGGCTTCCACGCCGTTCCTGATGATGGCCACCGCCAAGTTCCGACGCGAGGCCGAAGTGGCCCCCGGCGAACGTGAAGGGCCGCAGCCCGATGGCGCGAATGCGGTGGTAGTGGGCTTTGGCCGGTTCGGTCAGGGGGTAACGCAGATGCTGCTTGCTTCGAACATCCCGGTAACAATGGTCGATACTGACATCGAGATGATCGACGTGGCCGCAACATTCGGTGCCAAGGTATACTTCGGCGATGGCACCCGGCTGGACTTGCTGCGACTGGCAGGCGCAGCGGATGCCGAGATGATCTTCTTCTGCATGGACGGCGATCAGGTGAGCCCCGAACTGGTCGAGGCAGTGCACGAGGCCTTCCCGCGCGCGCTGATCTATGTCCGCGCGTTTGACCGACGCGCGCTGATCAGTTTGCGCGATGCGCCAGTGAAGGGCGTAGTGCGCGAGGTGATGGAATCGGCGATCAAGATGGCGCGAATCGCATTGGCGGATGCAGGGTTGTCAGTCGAGGCGATCACACGCAGCGAGGACATGTTCCGCGCGAATGACCGCGAACGGCTGAAGCTGCAGATCGAAGCAGGCGACGTTCGCGTGGCGCGCGACCGAATTATCACCACACCACAGGCATAGAACGAACAATGCGCGGTTGACTGCCCCGGCGTTCCGCGCAATAGCGCACCCGCCGGGGCGCTTAGCTCAGTTGGTAGAGCATCTCGTTTACACCGAGAGGGTCGGCGGTTCGAGCCCGTCAGCGCCCACCTCCCGGCAGCCACCCTGATATACAGAAATAGGCGGCCGGTGCCGCACTTGCGGTGGCTGGTTTGCGACAGGCTGTGGCTTTGGCCCGCGATCCGTTAACTGCCTGATAACCATGAGATGCGAACTTGGCGTCATGTCCCGGCGCATGATCCTTGTCGCGGCTTTGACCGCTTTGCTGGCAGGCTGTATCGGCGCGCCGGATCAGCCCAAGCGCAAGCCTGTCCGTGGCACGGGGGCATCGCTGTCTCAATCACCGCAGGCGCGCGCGTGCCTTGCCAATCTGGGGGCGACGCAGGCGAAGTTCACACCGCTGGCGGATCAGTATTATGGAGCGGGATGTTCCACACTGGGCGCCGTGCGGCTGGCAGCGTTGCAGGGTGACGAAGGGCGGCTGGATGTGACCAATCTTGGCCCACTGACTTGCCCTGTCGCAAACGCGCTGCAAGGCTGGGCCAGGTTCGGGGTGGACCGGGCAGCGCGGCAGATTCTGGGTAGCCCACTGGTACGGATCGAGACGATGGGCAGCTATTCCTGCCGCAATGTGGCGGGCACCTCCCGGCTTTCGGCCCATGCTACGGCCAGTGCTGTGGATGTATCTGCGTTCCGGCTCGCCGACGGGCGACGGATCAGCGTAATTTCGGACTGGAACAGTTCCTCACCGCAGGTCCGCGCCTTTTTGCGTACGGTGCGCGACAGTGCGTGCAAGCGCTTTGGCACGGTGCTCAGCCCGGACTACAATGCGGCGCACCGCGATCACTTCCATCTGGAGCCGGGCGGGATGAAGCCGTTCTGCCGCTGAAACGAAAAAGGGCAGGATTACTCCCGCCCCTTTTGCATTCGGTTGTCGCGCATAAGCAGAGATCAGGCGGCGACGTCATCCAGCCCGGTCGCCTCAATGCGCAGGCGCACGGCTTCGGCGGCATGGCGCGCGCCGAGCTTGCCCATCATCGTAAGCGCCGACGGAAGGCGGCCTTGTTGCCGGCACCGGAATAGGAAAGCTCGCGGCCTTTGAGGAGGCGTGAGCATGGACATCGAGCAGTCAAACGA
>NZ_NCII01000036.1 GCF_002256775.1 Novosphingobium sp. 17-62-19
TCGCTCAATCCGTGTCGATCCAAACCAGCTCTCCCTTCGCCAGTCTTGAATCCGATCTCGCAGAAAAAGGGAATCCCCTAAATGTCCACAGGCCTTAGTTATACTACCACGCCCAAAGAACTTTGTGTGGTCGTACAAGTCGGGGTAAACTGGACCATACGCCCAAGCTTCTGGGCCATCGGTGGTCAGTGGTTGCTCTGTCAGACCCAGAGCCCATCCATGCGAAAAATAAACTAATTTTTGCAACTGCATTTGAGTCAGGCCGACAGCACCGGCCTTACGCAGAAACTCGTTCGCAATTGCTACAGACCGATCCATAGTGTAATATGTAGTCAACATTTCATTTATTTTCAATGCAATAGAATGATTCCGATTCAATGGCTTAGGCCGCAGCCGCCGAGCGTGACGCGATCCGCGTGAAGGTTGAATCCGAAGCTGAAAAGCTCCGCGCCGAAGCCGCCCGCGTGCGCTTCGAAGTGGAAGCTGCGGGCCAGCGCGCGATCAACGAAGCCGCCAACCTGCTATCGTCAGACCAGATTTCGCTCCAGACCAAGCTGGCACTGCTCAAGGTGCTGCCCGAACTGGTGCGCGAATCCGCCAAGCCGCTGGAAGCCATCGATTCGATCAAGATCGTCCAGGTCGATGGCCTGACCCGCTCATCAGGCGGTGGCGGCGAGGGCGCTGCACCCGGAGGCGGAAACCTCGCCAGCGATGCGCTCACCGCCGCGCTAAGCTACCGCGCGCAGGCTCCGATCATTGATGGCCTGATGAAAGAACTAGGCCTCGATGGCGGCTCGCTCGAAGGCCTGGTCAAAGGCGCGCCAACGGCAACAGCCGACGAGTAGCAACCAAAATCCTCCCTGTTTTTGCGAAGCACAAACGGGGAGGGGGACCGCCAGCAAAGCTGGTGGTGGAGGGGATAAACACCCCTCCGTCATCGGCTACGCCGACGTCACCTCCCCATTTGCACTTCGTGAAAACGGGGAGGATCAAAAACATCACCCCAGCCGCTTGGCCACCAGTTCCTGCAGGTCCGCCTCAGGCCGCGCGCCATAGTGCGAGATCACTTCAGCCGCGCAAACCGCGCCCATAGTCAGGCTCTCGGCCAGCGGCTTGCCGCGCACATAGCCGAACAGGAACCCGGCAGCGAAAAGATCGCCCGCGCCGGTCGTGTCGATGACCTTGGCGATCGGCTCAGCGGGAACGTGAGCGTGTTCACCATGGCTCACCGCGTGAGCGCCCTTTTCGCTACGCGTGACCACGAGCGTTGGCACCTTGGCCGAAAGCTCTGCCAGACCGGCGTCGAAATCTTCGATGCCGGTCAGCGCAGCCAGTTCGTGTTCGTTGGCAAACAGAATGTCGATCTGCCCATCGGCGATAAGCGCGCGGAAATCATCGCCGTGGCGCGAAATCACGAAAGCGTCCGACAGCGTGAACGCGACCTTGCGCCCGGCGTTGCGGGAAGCGGAAATCGCGCGGCGCATCGCCTTGCGCGGCTCTTCCGGGTCCCACAGATAGCCTTCGAGATAGAGCACTTTGGCTGCCGCGATGGTCGCATCGTCCAGCGCTTCGGCGGGCAGGAACTGCGAGGCGCCGAGGAACGTGTTCATCGTGCGCTGGCCGTCGGGCGTCACGAAGATCAGGCAGCGCGCCGTCGGCGGCTCGTCCGCACGCGCGGCCGTTTCAAAGGCAATGCCGCCAGCGCGGATGTCGTGTGCAAACACCTCGCCCAACTGGTCGTCCGCCACTTGCCCGATGAATGCGCACTTCGCACCCAGCGCAGCGAGGCCTGCCAGCGTATTGGCCGCAGAACCGCCCGAAATCTCGCGCGCGGGGCCCATCGCATCGTAAAGTTCCTGCGCGCGGGCTGTATCCACCAGCGTCATCCCGCCCTTGGCCAGTCCCAGCTTTTCGATGTCGGCATCGTCACAAGGGGCCATGACATCGACGATGGCGTTGCCAATGGCGATGACGTCGTAAAGCGGTTCGGACATACAGGATTGGCTCCAAAGTCGAGGAATGTTGGAAGACGGCCTAGCGTTTTCACCGCAGTGCAGCAAGAGCGTGCAACACGCGCCGGAACGCCCCGTGCCCGCGCCGTGCCGTGCGGAACGACGTTGACCGGCTTGCCCATGCGCTGCATCCCCGCAGCGTGAACCTGCGCGCCACTTTCCTCGCCCTGCCTGCCGCCTTGTTGCTCGCCTCGTGCGGCGGCGGAGGGACCGTGTCGGGCGGCAAGACCGCGCAAGTCCGCTCCACCCCGCCCGTGCGCACCACCGTACCGCGCCCTGGCCCGATCCAGCGCCCTTCCGCGCAGTTGCAGATGATCCCTGGCCTCGAAGGCATTATCGGCGCAGACGCGCTGCAACTCGGCCGCGTATTCGGCACACCCCGGCTTGATGTGATCGAAGATGACGCGCGCAAACTGCAGTGGACCGGCACCGCCTGCATCCTCGACATCTACCTTTACCCGCAAACCGGCAGCAGCAAACCCATCGCCACTTACGCCGATGCGCGTCGGGGCGATGGACGTGAGGTTGATCGCGCTGCCTGCGTCGCCGCGCTCAGGAAGGGCCGTTAACGGCGCATCCCGACGCTGAAGGCAGCATCGCCCAAGGCGCAAACGCCGGCACACCCTCGCGTGAAACATCGGCCAGTGTATAGCGGTCAAGCACCGCCATAAACGCCTCCAGCGCCTCGGCCAGCACCCCGCTCAACCCGCAATTGGCCCGCAGCGCGCACGTGGCGCAATCCGCCAGCCGCATCCCCCGTTCCAGCTTGCGCACCACATCGCCCACGCCGATCTCGTTTGCAGCCCGCGCGAGCGCGATACCGCCACTGCGTCCCCGCTGGGACACCGCAAAGCCCGCCTGCACCAACCCCTGCGCCACTTTGGCAACGTGATGATAGCTCAGACCCTGATCCGTCGAGAACGCAGGCAGGCTCACTGGCGCCCCTTTGCGCGCCAGCACGATCAGCAGGCGCAGGCCAAAGTCGGTGTGCTGGGTCAGTTGCATTGTGCCGATATCGGATTTCCGCTTGCTTAAATCAAGCAATCCAAATACCGGTATTTGCAATACCAGATTGGAGATTCCCTATGCGCACCGCTTCCGAACACGCCCGCACCATCGTCAAGGCCACCGCCCCCGTGATCGAAAAACACGGCGTGGACATCACTACCGCGATGTACAAACGCCTGTTCCAGAACGATGAAGTGAAAGCCATGTTCGATCAGGCTGCGCAGGAATCGGGCGAACAGCCTCGCCGTCTCGCCGCCGCCATCCTCGCCTATGCCAAGAACATCGACAAGCTTGAGGCGCTTGGCCCGGCTGTGAATCGCATGGTCCAGCGCCATGTCGAAACCGGCGTGAAGGCCGAACACTATCCTTACGTCGCCGAAGCCCTGCTGCCTGCGATTCGCGACGTTGTGGGCGCCGATGTCGCCACCGACGAAGTGCTCGCCGCCTGGGGCGAGGCTTACTGGATGCTCGCAGACATTCTCATCGCCGCCGAAGCCGAAGCTTACGCTCTGGCAGACTGATCAACCCCCGCACGATCGGTCTTCCAAAGCGAAGCCCGCCTGCCACCGGACCCTCCGCACGGCAGGCGGGCCTTTCGCGTTTCACTCCACCGCGAAGCTGATCTCCGCGTGCGCGCGCAAGCGCTGAACCAGCGCCTCGCCCAGAATCGCCCCGGGAGTGCCAATCACGCCCGCCGCATTGCTGGAAAGCAGCGCAATCCCGGTTTCAGCGATCATCCGGCTGGTAGATCCATAACCCGGATCATAGCGCCCCTTCACGCCATAGCGCACCACTTGCCCATCGGGCATCTCGCCCACGAACAGCACATCGTAGAATCCCGTTTCGCGCTCTTCCTTCGATGGCCCTTCGCCCGGCTGCGGATCATCAGGGCGGCCGATCATCGGCGTCTTGGCCATATGTTCGGCAATCGCCTTGCCCTGATCGCCCGGACCGGTCAGCACCATCTCGTCATAGACAAAGTCCGTGCCCCAAACGTGCCCCCGCAGAGCATTGGTGCGATGCACGTTCTTGGTGTTGATCGCCGCCATGATGAACGGCGCTTCCCAACTGCCCAGCGCATCATCGTGCTGCACCGTATTGCCATCTGGCTGCGCAGGCCCTTCGAAGCCCGGTGTCAGGCAAAACGCGCTCTGCATCAGCGGGATCAGTGACGGATCGCGCCCCAGCGCCGCCAATGTCGCCTTGAGGCTCGCCGCCGTGCCACCCGAAGCCCCGCCCTTCATCCCGCGCACCCGGCCTTTCACGCGCGGGGCAGGGCGGCCAAACTTTGCCACCGCTTCCTTCTGCAACATCAGCACGCCCAGATCGAAAGGGATCGAATCGAAGCCGCTGGAGAAGCATATCCGCGCCCCGGTCCGCTTGGCTTCGTCGCCATATTTGTCGATCATCTGGCGCATCCACACCGGCTCACCGCACAAGTCGGCATAGTCGGTGCCCGCTGCGATGCAGGCCGCCAGCAGCGGTTCGCCGTAAAGCTGGTACGGACCAACCGTTGTCACCACCACACGCGCCTGCCCCACCATTGCAGCAAGGCTCGCCGGATCGGACGCATCGGCCACGATCAGAGGGGTGTTCTTCGGCGCATCGATCAGCGCCCGCACTTCGGCCAGCTTGGCCGCAGAACGCCCGGCCATCGCCCAGCCCAATCTTTCCTCGGCAGGCCCTTCCTGCCCGTAGTGCCGCGCAAGATATTCCGCCACCAGCCTCCCGGTGAACCCCGTTGCCCCATAGACAACGATGTCATAGAGCCTCTCCGACTTATCCATCAGCCTCTCCGCCTGCTTTTGTTGTGCAGGCAAGCTTGGCGAAGTCAGGGGCGAATGCAACCGGATTTAAGCGCGGGGTTAAGCGGTAACCACACATCCTTCGACAAGCTCAGGATGAGCGGATTGAGGATCAGAACCAGTATTCCATTGCCCGCACGTGCTGAGCCTGTCGAAGCACGCCATCTGCCCTCACAATTTCGGCAACGTCACCCCGCGTTGGCCCATGTACTTGCCCGCACGGTCGGCATAGCTGACCTCGCACGGCTCGTTGCCCTGCAGGAACAGGAACTGGCACGCGCCTTCGTTGGCATAGATCTTGGCGGGCAGGGGAGTGGTGTTGGAAAACTCCAGCGTCACGTGGCCTTCCCAGCCCGGCTCCAGCGGCGTCACGTTCACGATGATGCCGCACCGCGCGTAGGTGCTTTTGCCAAGGCAGATCACCAGCACATCGCGCGGCACGCGGAAGTACTCCACCGTCCGCGCCAAGGCAAAGGAGTTGGGCGGAATCACGCAAACGTCGGTTTCGCGGTCCACCAGACTGGCCCCATCGAAATTCTTCGGATCGACGATGGCGGAATCGACGTTGGTGAAAATCTTGAACTCACGCGCTACCCGCGCGTCATAGCCATAGGACGAAAGCCCATAGCTGATGCAACCATCGCGGCGCTGGGTTTCCACGAAGGGCTCGATCATCCCCTCGTTCAGTGCCTTTTCGCGAATCCACTTGTCGGAAAGAATGGCCAATTGTTGTCCCCAAAATAGCTCGACGTTTTCTCTGGCGCACCGTCTTTTTGCGAGTTCCGTCATGCTGAACTTGTTTCAGCATCCATCCCTCAGCAAACGCTGTCCGCATTTGGTGAGAAATGGACCCTGAACCAAGTTCAGGGTGACGAACACGCAAACATCAGGCGCTAGCAATTAGCGCACGATCATCCGTCAAGCCAGATTCGCAGGCCCGAACGCATTGGGCAAGAGCACCGACAGCCGCATTTCCACGGTTTCCTGTGTCCCCACGCACAACACCAGTGGATCGGTGCCACCCAATGCCGCCAGTTCGTTGACCACCTGCCTGCACCGTCCACACGGACTGATCGCCGCCTCTACCGCGCCGCCCATGCCGCCCATCACCGCCACGGCCAGCAATCCGCCGCGTCGCCCGGCCTGCGATGCACTGGCACAGGCCACCGTTTCGGCGCAGAGTGACAAGCCATAGGAAGCGTTCTCGAAATTCGCGCCGGTAACAATCGCGCCATCATCGAACAGCAGCGCCGCGCCGACGTGAAAGCCGGAGTAGGGCGCGTATGCGCTGCCCATCGCACCACGCGCCGCTGCAATCAGCTCGTCGCGCTTTTCCGCAATCAGGGCATCGCTCATGGCTGCACCACCACCCAACGCACTGGGGTGTTCACTGCATCCAGCCGCAACCGGCTGCTTGCGGTCCACATCACCCAAGGCCGCCCGGCATAGGCGGGTTCAAGGAAATCCTGCTCTACCCAGATATTGCGATCAATGCGCGCAGCAAGGTGAAACTCCTTCTCGACCGACTTTGACACCATCAGGATCACTGCCTTTTCGGCGTGCTTTTCCACCTGGTTGAGGAACGTGGTCAGCTCGCTCTGCATCTGCGCTTCGCCCGGAACTTCAGGGCAAGTGCGCGATGATATGTCGATACGGATAGCAGGTGGCAACATATCCTTGTCACGCGGCACCAGCGTCACGAAATTCGCCGCCTGCGCGTCAGCAGGGGCGCACAAGTCATAGACATGCACCGCGCCCACCTGCATTCCCCGGCTGCGCGCTCCTGCCACGCCGTTTGCGAAAGCCGTATCCCGCACATTCGTGCCTTCACTCGCGGTCAGATAGGCAAAGTCAGCGCCTGCCGCGCGCAGCAGTCGCCAGTCGACCGCGCCATTGTTATCGCTCAGCCACACGCCTTGCACTGGGAAATCCTTGCGGTCAGGCTGCCAGGACAGCGCCTTCCACCAGCCCACGCCCCCAGCGACCAACAGCACCAGCACCAACGTGGCCAGCAGTCTTCGCTTCAGGTTGCCCGGTCGGGCACGTTTGGCACGGGCGCTGGTCGGGCGGCCCCTGTTCGGTTGCTTGGCCATATTGAAAGAATCGCGCCCCGGTTATCGTTCAGCCCCTGATATGCAGCACGCAGATCAGGGTAAAGAGCCGCCGGGCGGTGGGAAAATCGGTTTCGATCTTGCCCTCCAGCCGTTCCAGCAGCGTATCGGCAGCATCATTGTGAATGCCGCGCCGCGCCATGTCGATCGTCTCGATCTCGGTCGCCGTGGCCTTGCGAATTGCCTGATAGTAGCTGTCACAGATCGCAAAATATTCACGGATCGGTCGGCGGAACCGCCCCAAACCCAGAATCACCGTTTCCAGCGCCGCACCATCTTCGCCAGATACCGCCAGCACCAGCCGCCCGTCATCCACCGAAAGCTTCAGCCGATAGGGACCATGATGCCCAGCCTCGAAAGCGCGCAGCGGCTTGAACGTGTTCTCTTCGATCAGATCGAAGATCGCAATGCGCCGCTCCTGCTCGATATCGGCGTTGCGCCAGATGATCGTCGCGTCGTCCAGCTCGATATGCGAAATGCGCGGGTCTGCCATCAGGGCCCCTGTGTTGCAGACGCGCGCAGCGCAAGCAAGAGGGCCAGCGTTCGGCCCAGATCGGGCCGATCTCGGTCTCGATATGGTAAATTTACCTATCCCACGTTCCAGAGAGGCTCAGCCCATCCGTCCTAAAGGGCAAAGAGGAAACACGAGACGGAGGCCAAAGTGGGAATCGAGTTTGAAGGAGGGTCGCGCTTCTTTCGCCTGTTCGGCAGCAGGGGAACGGATACGGCGCGGAGCAGAGCGAGGATCCCGCGCTCGCGCGGAAGGTGCTGGATCGCCGCAATTCCGGTCAGCCCATCACGCAGGACTGGCTGGACCAGAACCGCACGGCAGGGCGGGGAAGAATTCGTCATGCTGTTTCGCGGAAAGACCCTGCAGGAAGCCTTCGACAAGCTTGACGCGGTGCGCGAAAACTTCGGCGTCCGCCACTTCATCAACCGCTCTACCGAAGAACCGATGGGGCAGATTACCTTTTCAGGCGGCATCGCCGATGTCTTCGCCTATGCCAGCCCGCGCGATGCCCTGAAAGCCGCCGACGAAGCGCTCTATCGCGCCAAGGAAGAGGGTCGCAACCGGATCATGCTGGCGGGATAAAGGGGCCGATTTCTTTCCTCATCCCCGCTATCCACACCCTGTGCCGATTGCCGTGCGGGGCGCGGTGGGGCACTATGCACCCATGTCCGCCAGCGAAGCCATCCTCACCCGCGAACCGTCAGAGATTCGCGCACTCCCCTCCAACGTAGAGGCGGAAGCCGCGTTTCTCGGCGCGGTCCTGATCGACAACCGCATCCTCGAAGAACTGCAGACCCCCCTCAAGCCCGAACACTTCTTCGCCGCCGTCCACGGCCGCGTGTTCGAACGCATTCAGGCGCTGATCGATCGCAAGGCCGTGGTCACCCCGGTCACGCTCAAACCCTATTTCGAAAGCGATGATGGGCTGAAGGAGCTGGGCGGCGTCGCTTATCTCGCGCGCCTCACGTCAGACGGGCAGGGCCTGCTCAACCCGCGCGAACTGGCCGAACAGATCTATGACCTGGCCCTGCTGCGCGAACTGATCACCGTAGGGCGTAACCTCGTCGAAGGCGCGCTCGACACCAGTGATTCGGTCGCCCCGCTCGAACAGGTGGAGAAAGCCGAAGCCGCGCTCTACGCCGTCTCCGAAGGGGCGCAGACCGGCAGCGAAGCGCAAAGCTTCGCCACCGCCACCCGCGCTTCGCTGGAAATGATCGAAAAGGCCCTGCTTTCTGGCGGCCACATTTCGGGCAAGACCACCGGCCTCACCTCGGTCAACGAGAAGATCGGCGGCCTCCACGATTCGGACCTCATCATCCTCGCCGGCCGCCCCGGCATGGGCAAGACCTCGCTCGTCACCAACATCGCGTTCAACGCGGCCGACCGCCTGCGCCGCGATCTGGCCGATGGCATTACGCTGAAAGATTCAGTCGGCGCAGGGGTCGCCTTCTTCAGCCTTGAAATGAGCGCGGACCAGCTCGCCACGCGTATCCTTGCCGAACAATCGGGCATCAGCTCAGAAGCCTTGCGCATGGGCCGCATCAGCCGCGAGGATTTTCAGCAGCTCTCTTTCGCCAGCCAGCGCCTTGCCGAACTCCCGCTGTTCATCGACGATACGCCCGCGCTCTCCATCGGCAGCTTGCGCGCCCGCGCCCGCCGCCTCAAGCGCCGCCATGACATCGGCCTGATCATCGTCGACTACCTCCAGCTCCTCCAAGGCTCAGGCCGCAGCGACAACCGGGTCAACGAAATCTCCGAAATCTCCCGCGGTCTCAAGACCTTGGCCAAGGAACTCGCGGTCCCCGTGATCGCGCTCTCGCAGCTCTCCCGCGCGGTTGAACAGCGCGATGACAAGCGCCCGATGCTGTCAGACCTTCGCGAATCCGGTTCGATCGAGCAGGACGCCGACATGGTCTGGTTCGTCTTCCGCGAAGACTACTACGTCGCCGCCAAGGAGCCTAAGCAACCGCAAGGCAGCGACGATTCGAAAACACATGAGGCTCATACGGCTTGGCAGGCCGAGATGGAGCGAGTCTATGGCTTGGCCGAGTTGATCGTTGCAAAGCAGCGTCACGGTTCGACCGGGAAAGTTCGACTAAGGTTTGAAGCGAAGATCACGCGCTTCAGTGATCTCGCCTCCGACGACCTGCGCGCCGCCTATGGCAACGATGACGAGTGACCCCACAATTCCTTGACTTTTCCACAACCCCAGCCTAGCTGCAGCTCTTTCCACGTCCTTTTGCATATCGGAGTGCCCGGATGGCGCGCGTAACCGTCGAAGATTGCGTCGACAAGATCCCCAACCGTTTCGATCTCGTCCTGATCGCCGCAGAACGTGCCCGCGCGATTTCGGGTGGCGCAGAACTCACCGTCGATCGCGATCGCGATAAAAACCCGGTCGTCGCCCTGCGCGAAATCGCGGAAGAGACCGTGCGCCCCGCCGTGCTCAAGGAAAACGTGATCCAATCGCTCCAGCGCGTCCTGCCGGATGACGATGATGAAGTCGATGAAATCGGTTCGCTCTCGCAGTCGGCCGAAGCCCTGCGCATCACGGCTGCCGCTCCGGTCCGCAACACCTCGCTGGGTGCAGACTACGACGGTTGATTTCCCACTGAAATCAAAGCCTTGAAAAAAGCCCCGGCGTAAAATCCGGGGCTTTTTTCATGTGTTCTCCAGTTGCACCGCCATCAGCTCCCAAACCTTGTTGATGGCTTTGAGCGGCCGCACCATCACCTTGAAGTCCACGATCCGCCCTTCCAGATCGAAGCGGATCAGATCGATCCCGTTGACCTTCAGCCCGTCCATTTCGCACTCGAACTCAAGGCACGCTTCCGGCCCATCAACCAGCTCGCGCACATAGCGAAATGTGCCGTTGCCAAAAACCTGCCCCGCCGCCGTCAGGTACATCAACACCTTTTCGCGCCCCGCTTGCGGCGTATGCACCACGGGCGAATGAAACACCGCGTCGTCAGCCACCAGCTCATCAAGCAGCGCCGTATCGCTGCTGATCATGTACCGGTGCCAAGCTGCCAGCCCCAATTTCATCGCCATTCTCCCGTTGTTCGCGTCCAGCATAGGGCAGGGGAGCCGCGCCGAACTTGATCCGGCGCAACTCCCATTCAGTCACCCCAGATGCTGGGCAAAAAAATCCCGCGTCCGCCGATCTGCCAGATTCGCGCCGTCTTCGTCACGCCGGTCACCCATTTCGGCAGCAAAGCCATGGTCCAGCCCGTCATAGTCGAACAGCGTCACCTTCGGATGCGGATCGAGTCCGTCATGTATCGCTTTCTGGGCTTCCGGCCCCACGAAATGGTCCGCCGTTGGAATGTGCAGCATCAGCGGGTTGGCAATGGCATGGGATTCGCCCAGCATCTGGTCGATCATCACGCCGTAGTATCCCACAGACGCATCGATATCGGTCCGCGTAGCCGCCATATAGGCCATGCGCCCACCCAGGCAGAACCCGACCAGCCCAACCTTGGCAATGCCTTCAACCCCGCGAAGATAGCGGATCGCCGCTTCGATATCCTTCACGCCCTTGTCGGGATCATACTGCCCGAAATAGCCGAATGCTTCCTGCAGTTGCTCGGGCACATCGGGATCGAGTTCGACGCCGGGGGCAAAGCGCCAGAAGATGTCCGGCGCCAATGCCATATATCCCAGTTCCGCCCATGCCTTGCACTTGTGGCGGATGCCTGCGTTCACGCCGAAGATCTCCGGCACCACGATGATCGCAGCGCGGATCGGCCCGTCCGGCGTTGCCAGAAAGCCGGGAATATCGCCTTCGCCATCCAGCGCCGCAAATGTGATTTTCTCGCCCGCTCCTGTGTTCGTCATCGTTGTTCATCCTGTGATTCAAAGAGGTTGGTCGATTCCCATGTTGGCCCCCAGCATGGACTTTGCCAAGCACGCGTGACAGTCTGCACACCACAGCCGCGATGAAGCGTGAGGATTTGCCGATGCCAAGGATTCACCAATGAAAGTTACCATGGAAGTCGATTGCACCCCCGAAGAGGCCCGCCGCTTCCTCGGCCTGCCCGATGTGTCAAAGGCGAACGATGTCTATGTCGAGTCCGTCGCCAAGGCCATGCAGGGTGCAGGCAACCTTGACCAGTTGCAGAGCTTCGCCAAACAGATCGCGCCGATGGGTGAAATTGGTCTGAAACTGTTTCAGAACTTCATGGAACAGAGCGCCATGGGCGGAATGGGCGGCGGATCTTCAAAGAAGCCAAAGGACTGACGTTTCGCCGCTGACGGTGTAGGGGAGGGAGGTGACCGACACCATCTTCGCCCTCTCTTCCGGCCCACCGCCTGCAGGCATTGCCGTCATCCGCATCAGCGGCCCGCAATCCGGCACCGCGCTCACCGCGCTGACAGGCAAACTTCCTGCGCCCCGCCGCGCCACGCTTGCCACGCTGGCTGATCCGCAGGACGGCACACACCTCGATCGCACCATGGTTCTTTGGCTCCCCGGCCCCGGCACCGCGACCGGGGAGGATAGCGCAGAGCTTCATCTCCACGGCGGCCGTGCGGTTGTCGTCGCGGTGGAATCCGCGCTGGCGGGGATCACCGGCCTGCGCCGCGCCCAGCCCGGAGAATTCACCCGACGCGCATTCGCCAATGGCCGCATCGATTTTGCCGAAGCCGAAGGCCTGGCCGATCTGCTCTCCGCCGAAACCGAACTGCAACGCCGCGCCGCCCTCGCAATGGCCGAGGGTGCGCTTTCACGTGAAGCCGAACGCTGGCGCTCGGCATTGCTACAACTCTCCGCCCGCCTCGAAGCCGCTCTCGATTTCTCGGACGAGGACGATGTAGGGGAAGGGGAGTCCGCTCTGCCCGCCGGCTTCGGCAGCGATTGCACTACCCTTGCGCAAAACCTCGAAGCGTGGCTCACCCGCCCCCGCGCCGAACCTTTAAAGCACGGTTTCCGCGTCGTCCTTGCCGGGCCACCCAATGCCGGAAAGTCCACCCTGTTCAACGCTTTGGTGGAACAGGAAGTCGCCATTACCGCCGCCGAACCCGGCACCACCCGCGATGTCCTGACTCACGCCTGTGCGCTGGACGGCGTGCCCTTCGTCTTCGTCGATACCGCCGGCTTGCGTGAAGAGGGTGCAGGCGAAATCGAACGCATCGGCATCGCCCGCGCCAAGGCCGCCGCCGAACAGGCCGACCTGATCCTCTGGCTCGGCCCGGAAGGTGAAGGACCGGATGGCCGCGCACTCTGGGAAGTGTCAGCCCGTGCCGACGATCCATCAGCACTGCACAAATCGGACAAGGCGCTTCACCTCTCCGCCCGCACCGGCGAAGGCCTGCCCGCGTTGAGCCAGGCGCTGGTCACTCACGCGCGCCAAACACTCCCCGCGCCGGGACAGGCCGCACTCAACCAGCGCCAGCACACCTTGCTGAGCGATGTAGCCCAAAGCCTCCACCACGCCACCGCCGAACCTGACCCCCTCCTCGCCGCCGAAAACCTGCGCCTCGCCCGCCGCGCCCTCGACGCATTGATCGGCCGCACCAGCACTGAAGACATGCTCCACACCCTCTTCGGCAAATTCTGCATCGGCAAGTAGGAGGGGGTGTTTCACGTGAAACAGGCTTCCCGAATAACCTTTTAGCCCCCTCCTCTTCAGAGGAGGGGGTTGGGGGTGGTGGCCTCACACAAGCCGTTCCACGTGAAACACCCACACCCAAATCTTTGACGCGAATCCCCAACTCGCGTATCGGGCACCCATGCACCAGTTCGACATCATCGTGATCGGCGGCGGACACGCCGGCGTCGAGGCAGCCGCCGTCGCAGCACGCATGGGCGCGCGCACCGCGCTCGTCTCGTTCGATCCCGCCACCGTCGGCGCCATGAGCTGCAACCCGGCCATCGGCGGGCTTGGCAAAGGCCATCTCGTGCGCGAAGTCGACGCCTTTGACGGACTGATCGCCCGCGCCGCCGATGCGGGTGCCATCCACTACCGGATGCTCAACCGCTCAAAGGGCAGCGCGGTGCAGGGACCACGCGTTCAGACAGACCGCAAACGGTTCAAGGCCGCGATCCAGCAGATGATCAGCGCGCAGCCAAACCTCATCCTGATCGGTGGAGAAGCCGCCGCGCTTCACATGGAATATGGCAAAGTTGTCGGTATCGATCTTGCCGATGGTACGCGGCTTGAGGGAAGGGCGGTCGTGCTCTGCACCGGAACCTTCCTCGGCGGTCGACTGTTTCGCGGCGAAGAACGCATGGACGGCGGTCGCATCGGAGAGGATTCCGCCCATAAACTCGCCCAGCAACTCCGCGCCGCCAACCTGCCGATGGCACGTCTCAAGACCGGGACCCCGCCGCGCATTGATGGCCGCACCATTGATTGGGCGCGCTTGCCGGAACAGCCGAGCGACGCTGACCTGTGGACCATGTCCCCGCTCAATTCCGTGCGCCCGCTGCCCCAAGTGTTCTGCGCCATCGCCCGCACCAACGACCGCACACACGACATCATCCGCTCAGGGCTGGACCGTTCACCCCTCTTCACCGGGGCCATCGGCGCGCAAGGCCCACGCTATTGCCCTTCGATCGAAGACAAGATCCATCGCTTCGGAGACCGTGACGGACACCAGGTCTTCCTCGAGCCAGAAGGGCTGGATGACCCGACCGTCTATCCCAACGGCATCTCCACCTCCCTCCCAACCGACATACAGATCGCCATGATCCACTCTATGGAAGGGCTTGAGCAGGCCGAGATCACGGTTCCCGGCTATGCTGTGGAATACGACCACATCGATCCACGTGCCCTGCGCCGCAGTCTTGAAGTCAAGGCCATTCCCGGCCTCTACTGCGCCGGACAGATCAATGGCACCACCGGTTACGAAGAAGCCGCGGCCCAAGGCTTGATCGCCGGAATGTACGCCGCAGCCAATGTGTTGGGTCGTGACGCGCCCGAACTGGACCGTGCCAATAGCTACATGGCCGTAATGATCGACGACCTGACGCTGCACGGCGTCACCGAGCCCTACCGGATGCTTACCGCCCGCGCAGAATACCGCCTGCGCCTGCGCGCCAACAACGCCTCATCACGGCTAACACCGCTCGGACTCGCGGTCGGCTGTATCGGAAGCGAACGCGCGCAATGGTTCAACCAACGCTTGGCACAGCGCGAAAAGTTGGAAGGCGCATTGGCACAGCAGGCAACACCAACAGAACTCAACCGCGCAGGAATGCCCGTTCGCGCAGATGGCTCCCGCCGTCCGCTGCACGAATGGCTGCGTTTTCCCGAAGTCACGCTCGCCACACTCACGCCGTGGATTGGTGATGGAACTTTCGACGCGCGCCTCGCCGAAGAAGTTGAGGAAGACGCCGCTTACGCTCCTTATCTCGCCCGGCAAGACGCCGAGCTGCGAGATTTGCGCGCATCAGACGCCGTCCCGTTAGGCGAGGGCTTTCCTTTTGCAGACGTGCCCGGCCTTTCACGTGAGATGGTCGAACGCCTCGAAAAGGCTCAGCCGGATACTCTTGCCGCCGCCGGACGCATCGGCGGGGTCACACCCGCAGCACTGGCCAGCCTGCTCGTCCACGCGCGCCGTCGGGCCAATGTCGAGATCGTTGCATGACCCTGCTTATTACCGAATCAGAAGCACAGGGATGGCTGCGCGATGCGCTCGGCGTCAATGCATCCGGCATGGCGCGGCTGTCACAACTGGTCGATCTGTTGCTCGAAGAAAACCAGCGCCAGAACCTCGTCGCACGCGGCACATTGCCGCACGTGTGGGTCCGCCATATCGTGGATTCAGCGCAGCTTCTTCATGTTTCACGTGAAACACTGCCGCAGGGTGAATGGATTGACCTCGGCACCGGTGCAGGCTTTCCCGGCATAGTCATCGCAGCACTCCAACCAACCCGCCCCGTCACGCTCGTCGATTCCCGCCGCCTCCGCACCGAATGGTTGCAGCGGGTGGCCGATGCCGTGGAACTTCCAAACGTCCGCGTCGTCCTCTCCCGCGTCGAGGATTTGCCTTCTGCCCCTCACGGCGTGATTTCCGCCCGCGCCTTTGCTCCATTGGAAAAGCTGCTGAATATTTCCGCCCGCTTTTCCACACCCGACACGTTATGGCTGTTGCCGAAAGGGGCAGGAGCAGCGCAAGAATTGCAGATGCTCCCCGAATCATGGAATCACCTGTTCCACGTGGAACACTCGCTGACCGATGCCGCCGCCGGCATCATCACCGGCCGCCTCCTCGGCCAAAACACGCCCCCTGCGCATGTACATCGTCAACGAGGCAAAAAATGATCACCATAGCGGTTGCAAATCAGAAGGGCGGCGTGGGCAAGACCACCACCGCCATCAACATCGCCACCGCACTGGCTGCCACCGGCTGGAAGACGCTACTGATTGATCTTGATCCGCAAGGCAACTGTTCCACCGGCATCGGCATTTCCGCGGGTGAGCGTGAGCGGTCTTCGTACGAGCTGCTGATCGATCAGGCGGCAGTCGCGGATTGCTTGATGCCCACTAGGATTCCGGGACTTGATATTGTGCCGGGGACGATGGATCTTTCAGGCGCGGAAGTGGAGCTGGTCAGCGTTGAGGACCGGACACACCGGCTGCGCAAGGTTCTGAACGGCGATACCGGACATGACATCTGCCTGATCGATTGCCCGCCGTCGCTGGGGCTGCTCACGCTGAATGCGCTGACGGCGGCGGATTCGATACTGGTGCCGTTGCAGTGCGAGTTCTTTGCGCTCGAAGGCCTCAGCCAGCTTTTGCAGACAGTGGAGCGGGTGCAAGAGCGGTTCAATGCGGACTTGGGCATACTGGGCATTGTTCTGACCATGTACGACCGGCGCAACCGGTTGACCGATCAGGTGGCGGATGACGTACGTTCATGCTTGCGCGATCTGGTGTTCGAGAGCGTGATTCCACGCAACGTGCGCTTGTCCGAAGCGCCGAGCCATGGGCTCCCGGCGCTGATCTATGACCATGCCTGCCCCGGATCGCAGGCTTATATGAAGCTGGCGCGTGAGCTGATTGGCCGGTTGCCTGAACGGAGGAAAGCGGCATGAGCGGCGAAGATGCAGCAGTGAAGGCTCCGGCACGGCGGACCGGGCTGGGGCGCGGGCTTGGCGCGCTCATGGGCGAAGTGCGGCGCGAGGAGCCGATTGCGCGGATTTCGGTTTCGGGCGACGATGCTGCGGTCGCGCGTGACGGCGGGCTGGCGATGCTCACCGTTGCATCAATTGAACCGCACCCCGATCAGCCGCGTCGGCACTTTGATGAAGAGGCGCTGGAAGAACTGGCGCAATCCATCGCGGCGCGTGGCGTGATCCAGCCGGTCGTGGTGCGACCGTTGGGCGGCGGACGGTATCAGCTTGTGGCGGGTGAGCGGCGTTGGCGTGCTTCGCAGAAGGCGCAGATCCACGAGATTCCGGCCATCGTCCGCAAGCTTGACGATCGCGATGTGGCAGCGCTGGCGCTGATCGAGAACCTTCAGCGCGAAGACCTGAACCCGGTAGAAGAGGCGCGCGCCTATCAGCGTCTGGCCGACAGCGAAGGGCTGAGCCAGACCGACATCGCCAAGTTCGTCGACAAATCGCGCAGTCACGTGGCCAACATGATGCGCCTGCTCGGCCTGCCTGAAGCCGTGCTCGACATGGTGGTACGCAGCGAGCTTTCGATGGGCCACGCCCGCGCGCTGATCAATGCCCCGGAGCCGGAAAAGTTGGCACGAGAAGCCGTGGCCAAGGATCTTTCGGTACGCGACGTGGAAAAGTTGGTGCGCAAGGCGTCACGCCCCGAAGGCACCCGGCGACAAGCGCGCGCGGGCAAGGATTCGGTCAGCGCGGCGGACCTTTCAGCGATCCAGCAACACCTTGAAGATTTCCTGGGGCTAAAGGTCACAATCCAGCCCGATGCCGATCCGGTCAGCGGGGCAGTGACGATTCGCTACAAGAACCTGGACCAGCTGGATCTTGTTTGTCAGCGGCTGACCGGTGGTGAGTTTTAACTGATTGAAATCAGTAAATTTATTTTTGTTCGCAACGGTAGTAGCCTACACTATCGGGCATTAATTAGGCGATTAAATTCTCGTTGACCGGGTGGCCGCGTCGCGCATAGGCTGTGCGCAACAAGACCATAACTGGAGAGAGAATAGCCATGTCGCTCGACCTGATTCCGCGGACAGCCTATAACGAAGACCATGAAGCCTTCCGCAGCAGCGTCCGCCGCTTTCTGCAGGACGAAATCGCACCCCATGCTGCCGAGTGGGCCGAGGCCGGGATTGTGCCGAAATCTGTGTGGCCCAAGGCCGGAGCGGTTGGCATGTTGTGCCCGACTGTGCCCGAGGAATACGGCGGGCTTGGCCTCGACTTCGGCTACAACGCCATCGTCGATGAAGAGAGTGCCTATTATGGCCGTGTGACCACCGGGTTCTCGCTACAGTCTGACATCGTGGTCAACTACCTGATCACCTACGGATCGGAAGAGCAGAAGAAAAAGTGGCTGCCGCTGATGGTTTCGGGCGACGTGGTTACCGCCATCGCCATGACCGAACCCGGTACCGGCTCCGACCTGCAGGGGATGCGCACGACCGCGAAGAAGGATGGCAATCACTACGTTATCAACGGGTCCAAGACCTACATCACCAATGGCCAGAATGCCGACCTGATTCTGGTCTGCTGCAAGACCGACACCGAAATCGAACCTGCCTGGAAGGGCGTTTCGATCGTGCTGGTCGAGGCTGACCGCGAAGGATTCAAGCGCGGGCGCAATCTGGACAAGATCGGCCAAGACGAGGCCGATACCTCCGAACTGTTCTTCGAAGACGTGCGCGTGCCAATCACCAATTGCCTGGGCGAAGAGGGCAAGGGCTTCATCTACCTTATGAGCGAACTGCCGCAGGAGCGCCTGTCCATTGCGGTGAGCGCGCAGGCTTCCGCGCAGAAGGCGTTTGACGACACCGTGGAATTCACACGCGAACGCAAGGCGTTTGGCAAGCCGATCCTGGATTTCCAGAACACGCGCTTCACACTGGCCGACCTCAAGACCAAGCTGCAAGTTGGTTGGGCGCACCTTGACTGGGCGCTGGCGCGTCACCTGAAGAAGGAACTGACACCGGAGGAGGGCGCAGCGGCCAAGCTGTGGCACACTGAACTGCAGTGGGAAGTGATGGACAAGTGCCTGCAACTTCATGGCGGCGCAGGCTACATGAACGAATATGCCATTGCCCGCGCGTGGCGCGGTGCGCGTGTGACGCGCATCTTCGGCGGCACCAACGAGATCATGAAGGAGCTGATCGGGCGGAAGCTGTGATTTGCGACTGACCTGAATGGGGGGTAGCAGCCGCCCCCTCTTGCAAGTCAGAGGGAAGAACACCTGAAAACGGCCCGCCTTCCTTCGAGGAAAGCGGGCTGCTTCTACTTCAGTTTCGCGTGGGCCGGATCAGCCGGTGTAGACGCGCTTTTCCTTCACCCGCTTGTCGCGGATTACCTTGGGACGCTTGTGAATCACACGGTGCCGGACCGGAGCGCTAACCCACTTTTCGGTGACGACGGTGGTTTCAACGCAAGGCCTCTGTGGGCCGGAGACGACAGGAACCCACATGTAGCCATAAGGGGCTGGCGGGTAGCCCGGATAGGCACCCGGATAGCCGACAGAAGCAGCACCCTGCGGAGGGAGTGACGCAAAGTAATCGTCGCATTCGCGGCGGAGGTTCTTGTCCTCGCCCTTGTCGATCATGTTGCCTGCGATAGCGCCAACAACGCCACCCACAACGGTGCCCAGAACGCGGTTACCCTTCCCGGCGATGCGATTGCCGGCCACGCCGCCAACGACACCGCCAAGCGCAGTGCCACCGACATGGCGATCACCATAGACCTTGGCACAACGCTCGTTCATTTCGGTCCAGCGCGGATCGGGCGCGGGATAGCTCTGCTGCGCCACCGGCGGATAGGCTTGCCAGTTCTGCGGGTATCCCTGTTGCGGAACAGCAGCGTTCATCGGCTGAGTCATAACCACGGTGGGATATGGCGGGCCAGCCATCGGCGGGTAGTAAACAGGTCCACCGACGGGACCAGAGCCATAGGAAACTCCGGCAGCGCCGTGCTGGCGATGTTCACCGGCAAAGGCGGGCGAGGCGGCGACGCTGAGCGCGAGCGCGGCGATGGTGAGGCGGGCAATCATGCGGTTTCCCCCTAGTTGGGAATAGCGTTGGGAATGGCGTTAACCGCAAACTTACCATCATGAGACCCGCAAAACCAAGGTTTCCGCAGAGCCTGAGTCCCGCCTGTCCCGAATCGGGCCAGTTCACGCCTGAACCGGATCGGACGCTTCAGATCCGGTACGCGACGGCCACCGCCAAACCCTCAATCCCAAGCGCATCGTCTGCATCGAAACGGGCGGGCGAGGGGCTATCGAGATCGATTACCGCGACTACCGCGCCATCGCGAAGCACCGGCACGACCAGTTCCGAACGACTGGCCGCATCACAGGCAATGTGGCCGGGGAATGCGTGAACATCGGGGACGAGTTGCGATTCGCCGGTGGAGGCTGCGGTGCCGCAAACGCCCCTGCCCAGTGGGATACGGATGCAGGCAGGCTTGCCGATAAATGGCCCCAGCACCAGTTCGCCATCAACCATGCGATAGAAGCCCGCCCAGTTGAGATCGGGCAGGAACTGCCACAGCAGCGCGGCGAGATTGGCCATATTGGCAATGGCATCAGGCTCGTCATGGGTGATGGCGCGTGCCGCTTCGATCAGATCTGCGTGAAGATCGGCCTTTGATTGGCCTTCGGTGGGGGAAAATGTGAACATCGACTGGGTTTAGCGCAGCATGTCGGTCTTGTCGCGGGGGGCATCGCAGGCATTGCCCTGCGGCGTTGCTCCGCCTAGATTTACACCCATGAACCTCATCAAGAAAATCCTGATCACGCTCGCCGTGTTCGTCGTCATTGTCGGGGCATGGGTTGCCTGGTCAATCCGCGGGCCTGCCGCAGAATTCACGCTGCAAGAAACGACCGGCCCCAGACCCAAGCTGGCAGACCCGGACGAACAGACCATCCCCACGATCAAGACCGCCGATCCGGTGGGCTGGAAGGACGGCGAAACCCCGGTCGCGGCGCAGGGATTGCAGGTCACGCGCTTTGCCGACAAGCTCGATCATCCGCGCACCATCTACACCATGCCCAACGGCGATGTGCTGGTGGCTGAGACCAATTCACCCCCGCGCGAAGCAAGCGGAATCACCGGGATGATGATGGGCTTTCTGTTCAAGAAAGTGGGGGCAGGCGGGCCTTCACCCAACAAGATCGTGCTGCTGCGCGATGCCAACGGCGATGGCACGGCTGAACAGCGCTTCGTGATGGAGAATGTGGCGCTCGATTCGCCCGCAGGCATGGCGTTTCGCGATGGTCACTTGCTGGTGGCCAATCACAACGCAGTGCTCTCGTTCCCCTATGAACCGGGGCAAACAACGCTGTCTGGCGCACCGGAAAAGCTGATGAATCTGCCGGGTGGCGGAAACCACTGGGTGCGCAATCTGCTGCTCTCGCCAGACGGGAGCAAGCTTTATGTGACAGTCGGTTCGGCATCGAACATTGCCGAAGGCGGGATCGAGGCAGAACTCGGCCGCGCGGTTATCCATGAGTACAATTTCGCCACGAAGAAATCGGTCGAATATGCGGGCGGTTTGCGCAATCCCAATGGCCTGGACTTCAACCCGCACAGCGAGGAGTTGTGGACTACGGTCAATGAGCGCGACATGCTCGGCCCCGATCTGGTCCCCGACTACCTGACCAACGTGCCGTTCGGATCGAACTATGGCTGGCCGTGGGTGTACTGGAAGCAGAACATCGACTGGCGCGTGAAGGCGCCGATGCCGGAGTACATGCTGGATTACGTGCGCAAGCCCGAATATGCGTTGGGATCACATGTAGCACCGCTGGGCCTGGCCTTTGCCAAGGGTGGCAACCTGATGGGCAGCGCATTCAAGGAAGGTGCTTTCGTGGCGCGGCATGGTTCTTGGAACCGCCGTCCGCTGGCCGGCTATGACGTGGTCTTCGTGAAGTTTGACGATCGCGGCAATGCCCTGCCGCAGCCGCCGGTGCCGGTGTTGACCGGGTTCCTCAATGAAGATGAGGCAGCGCGCGGGCGACCAACATGGGTCGCCTTTGCCAAGGATGGCGCACTGCTGGTGAGCGATGATACCGGCGGGGTGATCTGGCGCGTTGTGGCACCGGGCGCCGCGCCTGCCGCCGCAATTGCTCCGCTGCCCAAGCGCACCGCACCACCGCAGGGCAAGGGCACGGGCAAGTTCATCATGAAGCCCAATGCCGATTCGGATCTGGTGAAGCCTGAGCAGTGAGCTTGCTGGGCCGGGGCGTCAAATCGCGCGTCCGGCCCGGCCTGCCAGTTCGTTGACATATTGCCACGCAACGCGGCCCGAACGGCCGCCGCGGCGCTTTGACCATTCGAGCGCGTCAGCTTCCTCGTAGGTCAGACCGAAGTGGCGCGTGTATCCGGCGATGATGGCGAGGTAATCGTCCTGGGTGCAGTTATGGAAGCCGAGGCTGAGGCCGAAGCGATCAGCCAATGCCAGGCGATCATCGATCACATCGCGCGGGTTGATCGGGTCATCCTGTTCGGACAGGTGCCTCTCGACAATGGCACGACGGTTGGAAGTGACGGCAAGGCGCACATTGGCGGGCCGGGCCTCAACACCGCCTTCGAGCCACGAGCGCAGCTTGCGTGCGCCATCGGAATCGCCAGCGTCAAAACCGAGATCGTCGAGGAACACGAGGAACCGGCGGTCAACCTTGCGCAGCGTGGCAAAAAGGTCAGCAAGACCAGCATCAGGGCTGGCCTGCACGAGCGCGATCGAGCCGGGATTGGCCTGCTGCGCGGCAAGCGTGGAGGCGCGGAGCAGGGCGGACTTGCCCATACCGCGTGCGCCCCACAGCAGCATGTCGTGCGCGACAGCCCCGCGTGAGAGGCGCGCGACGTTTTCAACCACAGCTGCCTTCTGCTTATCAATCCCCTGCATCAGATCGAGCGCAGGGGCTTCGAGCGGATCGATCCCGCGCGCGGCCTTGCCGTCCCATACATAGGCGGGGAAGGCGAGCCAGTCAGCGCTTTCGGGTTGGGCAGGGACCAAGCGTTCAAGGGCTTCGGCGATGCGGATGAGCAGGCTCTCGCTCATCCGACGAGGGTTTCCGTATCGAGATCGTAAAGCAATGCGGCACCGGCCATGGCCGACGAGCCGAGACCCCGCGCTTCGGGGACGACGACGCGGTTGAAGAACTTGGTCACCGCGATCTTGGCGTGAAGATCGGAGGCGCGGGACTGGCGGGCGAGTTGCCATCCGGCGACGGCGACGGCGCACATTGTGGTGAAGGGTACGGAACCGGCCAGCTTGTCATCAAGGCTGGCAGTGGCGCTCATCCATTGGCCAATGGCGGCAGCGTCCTTGGCCAGGACGGCGACTTCGGGGACATCTTCCATTTCCGCCGCAATCTCGGCCATGAGCGACTGGAGGACGCCGCCGTTTTCGTAGCCAAGTTTGCGCGTCACGAGATCGGCGGCCTGAATGCCGTTGGTGCCTTCATAGATCGGTGCGATGCGGGCGTCACGCAGGTGCTGGGCAGCGCCGGTCTCCTCGATGAAGCCCATACCGCCGTGGACCTGCACACCAAGGCTGGCGACTTCACAGCCGATGTCGGTGCCCCAGGCCTTGAGCATGGGGACGAGCAGTTCAGCCCGCTTCTGGGCAGCTTCATCACCAAGACTGCCGCGATCGACCTGGCCTGCGGTATAGTAGAGCAGGGCACGGCTGCCTTCGGTCAGCGCACGCATCCGCATCAGCATACGGCGCACGTCAGGGTGTTCGATGATGGCGACGGGTGCCTTGTCCGGCGATCCGGCGCGGGCAGACTGGACGCGGTCGCGCGCATAGGCAACGGCCTGCTGCAGAGCGCGTTCGGCAATCTGAACGCCCTGGCTGCCGACATTGATGCGGGCAGAGTTCATCATCGTAAACATGGCGCGCAAGCCGCCATTTTCATGGCCGACCATTTCGCCGATGCATTCGGCGTTGTCGCCATAAGACATGACGCAGGTGGGGGAGGCGTGGATGCCAAGCTTGTGCTCTATCGAGACACAACGGACATCGTTGCGCGCGCCGATGCTTCCATCCTGTTCCACGTGGAACTTGGGCACGATGAACAGCGAAATGCCACGTGAACCATCGGGCGCGCCGGGCGTGCGGGCGAGGACGAGGTGGATGACGTTGCTCGCAGCATCATGCTCGCCAAAGGTGATGAAGATCTTCGTGCCGTTGATGCGGTACTTGCCGGCGTGGGGGCCATCGCTGATCGGCACGGCGGTGGTGCGAAGCGCGCCAACATCGGACCCGGCCTGCGATTCAGTGAGGTTCATCGTGCCCGACCATTCGCCGGAAATCAGCTTGGGCAGGTAGAGAGCCTTCTGCTCATCGCTGCCGTGATGCTCGATTGCCTCGATCGCACCGACAGTGAGCATGGGCAGGAGTGTGAAGCCCATGTTGGCTGCACCCAATGTTTCGAGCGCGACGGTGGCGAGGGTAAAGGGCAGGCCCTGTCCGCCGAATTCGGCAGTTCCAGCGATGGAATTCCAGCCTTGCTCAACGAAGGCCCTGTAGGCTTCCACATAGCCGGGCGGCAGCGTGACCACACCATCGGCACACTTCGCGCCGATCTGATCACCGGCACGGTGGAGCGGCGCCCATTCGCCCGCCGCAAATGCGCCGACGCCCTCGACGATAGCCTCGACCAGATCGGGAGTGGCGGCGACAAAGCGCTCGCTCTGTGCCAGTTCTTCGATACCGGCGCTAACCTTGATCGCAAGGATCTGGTCGGCAGTGGGCGGGGTAAAGGTCATCGTCCTCTCCTGTGGCGCAGCGCTTGGCGCGGGGCTTGGCGCATCCTATAGCGAAGGCTTATGGAGCCGACAAAGCCTTCCAAGGTGCACCTGCCTGACAATCAAGGCATTGAACATGCCGCGCAAGTAATTGCGGACGGGGGCACCGTGGCTGTGCCGACCGAGACCGTCTATGGTCTGGCCGCGCGGGCAGATCAGGACGAAGCGGTGGCCGGGATCTATCGCGCCAAGGGGCGGCCGGACTTCAACCCGCTGATCGTGCATGTGCCGGACGTTACGGCAGCGCAGCAGTACGCCTTGTTTGATGGCCGGGCGCTGGCCTTGGCGGAGGCATTCTGGCCGGGAGCGCTGACCATGGTGCTGCCGCGCCGGAGCGATGCCCGACTGGCAGCGGCGGTGAGTGCAGGACTACCCACCGTGGCGCTGCGGTGCCCGGCGCATCCGGTCATGCAGGCCCTGTTGAAAACCTGTGGATTGCCATTGGCCGCACCATCGGCGAATCGCAGTGGCGGGGTGAGTCCGACCAGCGCCGTGCATGTATGGGCGTCGCTGGGAGAGCGGGTCGATGTTATTCTGGATGGCGGCGAGACCGAGCGCGGGATTGAATCGACCATCGTCGGGCTACGCGAAGATGGCACCTGGTCCTTGTTGCGACCGGGACCGATCACTGGGGAAGAGATTGCAATGGTGCTGGGCAAGGGGAGCACGGCGGCCCAATCCACCCGTATCGAAGCTCCGGGGCAAATGACGAGCCACTATGCGCCGGGCAAGCCGGTACGATTGAACGCCGAGGCCGCGCGGGATGGGGAATTCCTGATCGGTTTCGGAGCCATTGCAGGGCATGTTTCGCTATCCGCGACAGGTGATCTGGCACAGGCGGCAGCACGGCTTTATGCGTGCCTGCATCTGGGAGCGGAAGCCGTTGAGAAAGCCATCGCAGTGGCGCCCGTCCCGGATGAGGGGATTGGTGCTGCGATCAATGACCGGCTGCGGCGCGCTGCTGCCTGACCGTCACTCCGGCTCGTAGGGCACAGAGGCGCGCAGGTCACTCATTTCCCGGTAGATGCGGCGCGCATCGTCGCAAGCGTCATCCTCACCATCGCGGCAATCGGCGCGGGCACGATCATAATCGCGCGATAGGCGGCCATACCGTTCTTCGCGCTGACGAATCTTGCGGCCAAGCTTCTGATCCCGCTCCGACTGGCTGACGGTGACACGATCATAGACCCCAGCAGTGGTGTTTACCGCTTGTGCGCCGGCGCGAACCGGCATGGTGGCCAGATCGAAGGCAGACTTGGCCACACAGCCGGGCAGCATGAGTGCGGCAGCAGGAAGCAAAACAGCAGTGAGGCGCATGGGATTCTCCATCGAGCCTGAAAGTCCCATTGTGCAAAAGACTTGGCAAGCGGGAGATGCGCCGGTTCGGGGGAAGTAAGGCGGGTTTGCTGAAAATGCCCTCCCCCAACCCCTCCCGCCTGCGGGAGGGGAGTAAGGGCCGCGTTATTGCGCAGCGGCCGCTTCGCTTTCGTCGCTTTGCGGGGTTACGCCGTTTTCGCAGACGAGCTTGCCCGAACCCATTGCGCTGACCTTGCAGGTTGCGCGGCCGAAAATGCGGACCTCGCCCGATCCCATGATGTTTGCACTGACCTGGCCGTTGGACGCGAAGCGGGCATTGCCCGAGCCTGCGACATCGACTTTGGCATTGTCGACGTTCAACCCGTCCATTTCGGCATCGCCGCTGCCTGCGACGGTCATTTTCATGTCCTTGGCCTTGCCCGCCGCGCGCAACTTGCCGGAACCGACGACATCGACTTTCAAGCTTTGCGCATCAATAGCGCGCGCATCGACAGTGCCGCTTCCAGCGATGACAATCTTGGTTTCGGGGCCGCCCATCTGGTCAGCCGTCAGGTTGCCCGATCCGGCCAGAACCACATCGCTGAGCATCGGAAGCGTAACGTTGACTGTGGCAGACTTGGTTGATTGGCCAAGCTTCCAGCCCTCGCGCGCGATGCCCAACTGGCCGTCTGACATGGCAAACCGCAGCTTTCCGGCATCATCGCCATCCACGGTAATCGCCAACTTGTCGCCGCGCGTCACGCGGACATTGTCAGGTCCAAGCAAGGCAATTGCAGTGGGGACGGAGCCGCTCGTATCAAGATCGGCCAGCGGGACGCCCTTTTCGCCGTTGAACGAAATGCCCGACGCATTGCATGTAGCGCGACGATTACGGTGTCCGGTCGGCGTCAATTTTGATGGCCGATAGGTGGCCGCGCCGGTTGGTGAATTCTGGCTACCATTTGCTGTTGC
>NZ_NCII01000143.1 GCF_002256775.1 Novosphingobium sp. 17-62-19
TCTTCGAGCGCGCTCGAGCCGGCGTGCCGATCGCCCGGCCTTCCACCGGCCACCCCCGACAGCCGGATGAAAGGGTGCAGAGTCGACTAAATGCCCATTTTCGCAACCGGTCCAGCCTGAGCAAATATGGCCCCAGTACATTATTGGGACACAGATTCACGGTAGCGCTGGGAGCGCCGTCAGCGCTGACCGACCTTGAGCGGCAGAAACCCGTCGGCGTCGAAAGCGGCAGGGTCGGACCAAACATAATCGCCGGTCAGGTTTATATGGTCCCAGCCCAGAGGCGAGAGCTGAGCGAGCAGCGGTTCCTCGCCGGTGCCACGGATGCCGAGTGCGTCAACGGCACGGTCGAGGTATCGACAGTTAAACAGGATGATCGCGGCAGTGACGAGGTTGAGCGCGGCGGCGCGCGTTTGCTGGTTTTCGACGCCGCGATCCCGGAAGCGCCCGAGCCGGTGAAACGCGACCGCTCGGGTAAGAGTGTTCCGCGCCTCACCCTTGTTCAGCTCGGCGGTGACATATTTGCGCAAAGTGGGATCTTCGAACCAGCGCAGTGTGAACAGGGTACGCTCGACACGGCCTATTTCCCGAAGCGCGGTCGCCAGCGAGTTTTGCTGACGGTAGGCGGAAAGCTTTTTCAGGATCAGCGATGGGGTCACGACCCTGTTGCGCATGGCCTCGATCATTGGGTCGACGTCGTCCCAATGCGAGCGGATGAGCTCCTTGTCGAGCCGCTGTCCAAACAGCGGTGCGAGTTTTCCGTAGCGCGCTTTCGGTTCGAACGCATAGAGGCGTCGATCGGAAAGCCGTGGGATGCGCGGCTCGAAACTGAGGCCGAGCCGACTGGTCACCGCGAACACGATGTCGGACACGCCGCCGCCATCGGTATGGAACGAGCCTATGTTCACACCACTGTCGTGGCCGAGGATTCCGTCGAGCGCATGGATGGCCTCGCCTGCGGTACCCGCAATCACGGTCTGGTGTAGCGGGGCGTAACGGTCGGTGATCGTCGTGTAGATCTTTACGATCGGGTCGCGACCGTAATGCGCGTTGACTGTCCCGCCACTTTCGCCGGGTCCGCCCAGGTAGAAATGTTGACCGTCGGCCGACGCACGCCATCCCTCGCCGAACCACGCCGCAATCGGCTCGGCATGTATGGCGTCGGTCAGGCAGCCGAGCGCGGCGCGGAAGGTGTCCTCACGCATGTGCCATGTCTGCATCCGCATCAGCGCGCGTCGAGAAGCGACACCGCATACGTCGGCCATGCGGCTGAGGCCCAGATTGGTTGATTCCGCGATCAATGCTGCCAGGAACGTGCGCTCGTCGGTCGGCGGAAGGCCCGATGACACATGCCCAAAATGATCGACGAAGCCGGTCCATCGGGCGACCTGCGAAAGCACGTCCGTGATCCGGATCGTCGGCAACGTGCCATAGGTACGCAATGCCAGAAGTTTGGAGGGATCGCTCTCAAGCTGCTCGGCCTTTGGGCCTTTAGGGAAGCGTAGCTTATCGCCGGTGAACAGCAACGGATCCTTGCCCGACAATCCGCGTGCGGTCGCGAGAAGTGCGGCATCGAGCGCCTCGGATTTCTGCTCGAGCCATTCGTTGGCGCTGAGCTTTCGCACCGGCGGCAGCGACGTCGGCCCTTTGGCCGCAGCCGGTGTGCGGGGTGTCAGCAGATCTTCGAGCGAACGGTGGATGCGCGACGTGGCAACCCATAGATTACCGGACGCCAGCGCACTCGATACGGCGAAAAAGGTAGCCAGCTCCCAATACGTCCGATCGATCTTGCCACCCTGAACGACATGCCGATGCCAGCGCAGCTCGACATGTCCCATGGGCAGCTCTTCTGGCAGTCCCTTGCGCCAGTCCCCCCCAAGGTCGATCAATATGCCCATGGCGGTTCGCAACGGTCCGGTCGCTGACCTGCCATCGAAGATGAACGTGGCGAGAAAACGGGCGCCGACCTGCTTGAACACGCGGTATTCCGATGCAAGCTCACCGAGCACGTCAGGACGACCCGGTTTGATCGTTCTCCGGATTAGCGCTGCATCGGCTGCGATCACGTCGAGGTCGGCGATCGCCGTGACCGCCGTCGCGATATCGTCGCCTGTGCGGGCTGCCCGTGTCAGCGCTTCGAGTACGGACGCAATGCGGGTCAAGCGCGCTCGGCTCTGCTCGTCGGCGACAGCAATGGTCTCTTCAAGGCGTTTGCGCGCGTTGAGGTTGGCACGCCCCACGAGCGCTCCGAACATCCAGATCGCGGCGTCGGTGAGCGTGGCTTCCAACTCGCGTAACGTCGCTACCAGCGTCGTCAATCGCCGCGCCGGCCCCATTTGCTGAAGAGCCTGAGCGGTGTGGCGGGCGCCTTCGCGCGCCATGAGCGCAAGCCGTGGCCGATATCTGTCGGGCACTGCGACGGCGGCATAATTCGTCGAGCGCACGCGATCGATCTTGTCGAAGATTTCGAGAAGGCTGCGACCGCCGACGCGCACGGCGGGCTCGCGCAACCAACTCAGTCGGCTCTGCAAGGCATGGGCTTTGTCCGACAGCAATGACTCGATCGACGCGCGTTGCGTAGCATTGGTGCGAGAATAAACATCGTTCGTGACGAGTCCGTCGGCCGCGTGCATCGCTTCGCCCGCAAGACGCTCCACCACCGAAATTCCTGGAATGACGATGCGCTGCTCGCGCATCCGCATAATCAGTCGGTCGATCAGGACTTTCCCGTCAGTGACGCCCACCGCTTCCCCAGCCAGCCAATTTGCCAGCTCGGCTCGGCCCGGTCGGGTGAGGTCGCGATAATGATGGCGACGCTTGATAGCGGCGAGCTGCTCGTAGCGAGTCTGCAGCCGCCGCGCGAATTGCGCGATGACTTCGACACCGACGCCGATCTGCTCGGCGATATGGTCGAGCATAATTGCCGGCAGTGTCTCGCCCTTACGCAAATGGCGACCCGGATAGCGAAGGCAGCATAGCTGGAGCGCATACCCGAGCCGCGTTTCGGGAGTTCGCGCTTCGGCGATGGCTGCCAGGTCGCTCTTGTCCAGGCTATGGTGCTGAACGATGAACGCTTCGGTGTCGGGCAGCGCCAGGAATGAGGCGCGTTGCTTTTGGGTCATTGGAATCCGTGCGGGCATCGCTTTTCCCCTTCAAAAACTACTTGCCATTGAGACTGGTTTTGAAAGAGGATATTGCAAGACGCAACGCGGCGGTTTGTGTCGCGGAAAAATCGGGAACACAAACGTTCGTTTGTGAAAGGGACAATAGGTGTTGATCGGCTACGCCCGTGTCTCGAAAGGCGACGATCAAAGCACGGCGCTCCAGCGTCGCGCGCTCAAAGGAGCTGGGTGCGAACGCATATTCGAGGAAGCGGCCAGTGGCGGACGCTGGGATCGTCCCGAGCTGCACCGGATGATTGACCAGCTCCGCACCGGTGATGTCGTGACCGTCTGGAAGCTCGACCGGCTTTCGCGCTCGCTCAAGGACCTGCTTCACATCCTCGACCGCATCGAAGTCGCAGGCGGTGGGTTTCGTTCGCTCACCGAAAGCATCGACACGACTTCCCCTGCAGGACGGATGATGATGCAAATGGTGGGCAGCTTCGCGGAGTTCGAGCGCGCGATGATCCGCGAGCGCACCTCCGCTGGCCTTGCTCAAGCCCGTGCTGAGGGCCGTGTAGGTGGGCGTCGCCCGAAACTCACACCCTCACAGCGCGGCGATGTCGTGGAAAACGTGATAACCGGCCGAAAGACCGCAGCGCAGATGGCCAAGCTCTATGGAGTCAGCGAACCAACGATCAGCAGGGTCCTCGCTGCTGCACGGCAGGAGGCCGCCTTGTGAGGAGAATGACCGCATGAAACCCAGTAATGATTTGAGCGGACTCATCAAATATCTGTCGCGTGCCGAGTGGCACGACCGACTTGAAGATGTCATGGGCGACCATTTTGCGCCAATAATGACCGCGTTTGACATCGAATATGAAGAGATTGGTGAAATTCTAGGGGAACACTGGGATCGCACGCTTTGGGGCTGCGCTTTCGAGGATTTTCTGACACAGAGCTTCGATCCTGACGGCATCAACATCGTCGATGATTATATCAAACGGCGGGGCTGGAACGAAAAAGTACAGAGCAAAGCCTATATGAAGGCGCTGAGCACATCGGTGATGAGCCTTTATGAAGCCAGCGAAATTGTACCGGGCCAATCGATGACGCTCCGCGACATGGTGCGCGGCGGCGAGCCGCTGCTCGTGCATGAACATTCGGCGACCCAGTCACTCAAAAAATGGGACAGGATCGCGGCACGCGTTGTGCCAATGAACGGCAAGCATATTCTGGCTGGTGGTGTGTTGCCTTTTACCCTGGAAGGCACAACGCTGTTTCAGAAGGGATTTGATGACCTTTACCGGCAAAGTCGGGATGAAGGTATTCATGCCGATCGTGATGTGCTGCTCGCCGACGCGGCGTCGCTGTTCACCAATGTCTGGCTGTTCGACACCTTGCCCAAGGCCATGGGTCTCATTGCGCCGATGGTTTACAACAGCGATGGCGACGAACTGGTCTTCCATAGTGTGCGTTTCCCACTCGCCACCGGTGTCACCCAAAAGGCCATTGGCGCACAGCTTGATACCGTCAAAGCGCTGCATCGAGAAAGCGCGACCTTCTGGAATTGGTTGGGCACCAAGCCAACCAAACGGAAAGACAAGAAAGCTGACGGTGTGGCGTTCAACAGCACGATGGAAGACGGAACCATAGCTCTTGGAAATCTGGTGCGCGCGCCGCTAACCGAGATTCAAACCATCGATCAAATGCGTGCGGATCATGAAGGAAATGACGCGCCCCGATCGGTCGTCCCGCCAGAGATTGCGACGAAGCTTGTTCATGAGATGCTCGACAAATCATATCGAGAAACACTCGATCAGCCAGTCGGCATGCTTGGGGATATCACCCCGCGCGCAGCCTCAAAGTCGGCGAACGGGCGCGTCAAACTTGTAGAGTGGCTGAAATATATCGAAAATCGAAGTGCCCAACAGCCCGACGATACCGACCCGATGGCAACGTATGATTATTCTTGGCTATGGCGTGAGCTCGGCGTGGAAAACGAACGGAGATAAGGCTCGCCAAAATGTGCAGGACAGATGTATTTAAGGCCCTACCGTGAATCTGTGTCCCAATAATGCACTGGAGCCAGATCGGCGGCTACATTACGCCCGGTCAGCGGCTTTTATCAGATC
>NZ_NCII01000037.1 GCF_002256775.1 Novosphingobium sp. 17-62-19
CCAATCAGGGCACCGAGTAAACCAAAATCGGCGTCAGCGCCCGCAGAATAGCCATCACGCCACCAGCGTCAGCCGGAAACCACATTGTTCGAGGTTCCCCCTAGCTTGTTTCTTGAAATCAAGAAAGATGGTTCTCCATACTACGCATATCCAGACATGGTGTGTATGGCTATGGTTGAATACTTTGCATTTGAAGCGCAGAGAACCAACGCAACAGCACTTTCCAACTTCCGCAACCTTGCCCGCTATGGCTTGCAGAAGTTTATCTATGACGCATTGGGCTACACGCCACCTGATCGTTGGAAATATCATCACGACCGCGTTTCGATACTTCAAGGGAGTGCTTCAGACGGATACTTTATAGTATTTAATGAAGTTTCCGGCTTAATCGTTGATTTGATTAACGCTAGCTTGACTGTGAACGATAAAACGATTCCCGATATTAGCGTCGGGATGTGCTGGGCGGACCATTGGAAACAGAAGGGCCTTGAAGGCATTTATGGCCCGCGCATCGAATATAGCCACAACTACCCAGACTACTATCCGCAGTCACGTAGCAACCCCCAGCCCGCTAAAGCATATCCAGACCAAGCAATCCCGGAGTTTAGGCGCTGGTTCAGGCACGAGTATCTGCCCACAAAGTTCCCAAAATACATCTTAACGAAAGCACACCTGCTTAGCGGGCCTGACGAAGCGAAGCAGATCGCATCAATGTTTCAGCCAAAAGCAATCACAGGGAAGTCAGGAAAATCAAGCTAGACCGAGTAGTCTACCCAAGCGCATTGCTGCTTCCTCGTTATCTACACGAGCAAGGATTGAGGCTTCTCCACCACTTTCCTCTACAAGGAAATATCCGCTTGTATCAAGTGGTGGTGGATCAATGTATTGTGCCATTCGATTCGTCAGAGGCTTTAATGTCAGCGTCTTACCGCAGTTTCCTACGGAGCTAAGGTATAGGCTGGCCATGATCTATCTCCGGGTGGAACCAATGATCCAAGAGAAGACCCACAACGTTCGGCAAAATCCAGGTATGTCCGCTAACCGCCTTGCCGATTATATGGCGGCGAGCGAACAAACCCGGCGCAGCATCCTGAAAAGCTGCAAATATATGTCGAGAGCGCGGGTCATTCAGCATAATGACGCGAAAGAATCGATTGCGCGATATGTGTCAAGTCCTGATTCTACCGTGGCCGACCTTGAAGCGAGAATGGAAATTTTACGCAACGGGTTGCAGGGTTCTGACTTTGACAATGAGGTAGCGGAGCATAATGCCGACTACATTGAACGCTTTCTTGAAAACCCACCCGCCTTGCCTGCCCGCGTGCAAGAGGTGTCGCTGGCTGGAAAAATGCCTAGCCTCGACATCAACGGCTTCCATCTGACATTCAGCCCAAACTTGATCCTTCGCCGTGTGAATATGAGAAACACACCTAAGATCGGTGTCGCTTTTTTCCGCTATGCCAAGAACAAAGTCCTATCGGGCGATGTAGCCGATTGGCAGGGTGCGATTTCGTTTGGCTATCTTGATACAAAAGTGAAGCAAGGGGCTGGCGACGTAGACCCTGAGAAGGAGATGTGTGTCGCCATCGATATGTGGACCGGCAAGGTTCACACCGCGCCTAGCAATGCCGTCTATCGCTTCAATGAGATCAAAGCGGCCTGCGCTGGCATTGTGGAGCGCTGGGGGCAAATCCAACCGCCAGACGGCGCAGTGCTCTAATCGCAACTCGGCTAGCTAGGTATATAGGCCCCCAATTTATGGGGGGCGCCATCGTGAGCGCATCGTCGGCACCGTCCGCAAGTATTCGGACCGCCTGCTCGAGCTTCGCGCCCGCGCCCTGCTGCCCGCGTACCGGGAGACCTCGGCCGTGTCCGTGCGTGGGCGAGTGACACACGACATTGACGCGGGCCTGTTGGGCGATGCTGTCGCCCGTGTCGCATTGCAGTTCGTGGACGCCCAGCGGAGGGCGCTGCCTGCCCCGGCGCGCGTGATCGACCATGAACAGGGATAGCGCGCTCGACCTCCTCGCCTTCGCGGTGGGTTGCCAGATGATGGGGCCGGACGGCCGCCGGGCGCTGCGTATCTCGCTGCTGATGGACTTGGGCGAGAAGGCCCCGCCCGTCCCCGAGCTCGCCACGCTGTGGGACGAGGATCGCCTGATACGCGGGGAGCGTGAGCCGGTGACTGTCTATGACCGCTGGGTGTTGATGCGCGCACGTGACGAAGCCGAGCGCCCGCTGTTTGACGAACAATTCTGGCGAATGCGCCGCGTGGACCTTGAGGGCGCGGGCTTCAATCCGAACGAGGCGCGCGAGATCATCGCATCCGTGCGCGCTTCGTTGGGCAACCTCGGCACCATCGGAAAGGAAGAAGGAGATCACCATGGGAATGTTCAGCAAGCCGCATAGCCCGGAGCCGGAAGGCCCGGACCGCCTGCGCGAGATCGCGGCCGAGAAGGTCGCTGCCGCCAACCGCCTGTCCGCAGCAATCGCGGAAATGGGCGCGGCGGCCGAGGCCCTCTTCGATGCCGACCGGGCATTCTGTTCGGAGTGGCTCGAGCGGCACGGCAACACCGGCCACGGCGCGTCCCGGTTGATGCGCCAGTTCCGCCCCTTCCTGCTGTGCGACCTCGAGCTGAATGCGCCGCAGATGCTCAAGTACCTCGAACAGCCGCGCCAGTCCCGGGCGAAGGCCCAGACCATAGCCAGCCAGATAGCCCGACAGGTTGAGAATGACCTCGCCGCCGTCCCCCAGCCGAAGGAACCAGCACAATGACCCAGCCCAAGAAGATCATCCGCTCCATGACCGTGAATGAAATCTCGAGCGTGGACCGCCCCGCCGTGACGGGTGCCACCGCCGTCATCCTCAAGAGCGCGGGCGCCGCGCTCCGCAAGAACGCCTCCGAGGTGGCGGCCGGTGCGGCCGAGCCGCTGTACAAGGCGGCCGAGTATGCCGACGCCATGATGGCGCGCGCCGGGGAGATCGCAGTCGAGAAGGGCATCACGCCCGGACAGGCCCTACTCGACCGCTCCGGCACGGACCCGGTGCTGATCGAGCTCGCCTGTGCGGAACGCTCGGCCGAGGTCGCCTTCCGCAAGGTCCGCACCGATGCTGTCTATGAGACGAGCGACCAGTGGACCTGAGCCCGGAGAGCTTCCGCAACGGGTATCTGGCGCTGTTCGATGACCGCACCCGGGACGCCCACCTGGCAGCGCTGATCGACGCCCGGTGTAACGAGCCGAGCAAGTGGCCCACTGTCGCCATCGTCCGCAAGATCGCGCGGCTGTTCGAGGTCCCGGCGGCCGAGCTCGGTGCCTTCTTTGGGCTATTGTGCCAGCCCGGCGCGAAGGGGGAGGTGTGGGTGGACATTATCCGCTCCCCCGACACGGCCGAGCTCGTTGCGGTCGAGGGCCTGTCCCGTGGGCAGTTGCGCGCCCTCGGCATGATGCGGTCGCTGGTCGCCTAGCAGTGTCGAATGCGGGCAAGACCTACCGGCTCCGGCGTGACTCTGACGGCAACGCGCCGGAGACCGTGACCCGGCCGTGCCTGCGATGCCGCAAGCCCTTCGAGAGCGAGGGCGCCCACCATCGGCTCTGCCTGCTCTGTACCAACCGCGCCGGGGAGGTGAGCCCCTACGCGCTGTGACCTACGGCCGGATGATTCCGTGTTGGGCAGCGATGGCCCACTCGGCATCGTCCTTGGGCGTGTAGGAGATGTACTCGCCCCGGCGGCAGAACGGCAGGCCGAGCGCCGCGATTAGCGCAGGGTGTGTCGTCCCGGTCAGCAACAGGATGCCTTGCTCGAGGAGCTTGTCGCGCGCTCCACGTCCGTTGTCCGCCCGGGTCCGGCGGGTGAAGTCCTTCTGCCGTGCCGTCGCGTCGATCACGTCACGGGAGATCGGGCGGCCCTGCACCTCCTCGAACAGTGCCGACACGCGCTCGTTGCCCGAGCGGGTGGCCGTGATCCGCTCCACCGTAGCGCTGTCCACCGTGCGCCAGAAATTGGGGGGATAGGGGTGATCGCATAGCAGCCAGAGGATATGCTCGAAGCCCTCCGCGCTGATGCCTCGCTTGGCATCGCGGTTACCGGCTCCGCCGTGCATCACCCCCGGCCGTATGACGATGAGGCCCATGTAACAGAGCGAGCGCTCCTCGTCCGCCGCGATGATGAGGCAGGGATGATTGTACGCCTCGGGCGGGATGGTCCAGTTGTCGCCTGTCGTGAATTTGATGTCCACGTCATGGCCGAGAATCACCGTGTCGAGGAGCCCCTTCTCGAGCCGGAGGAAGCGGCGGACGACAATCTCAACGTGCGTTCCGATGAATGTCTTCTCGACCTTCTCGAGCTCGTTGAAGTCCCGGCGGCCGGTGCGGGGCGTATTGATGAGTGCGTCGATACAATCCCGGAGCATCAGGGGCATCTCGGAGGCCAAAGTTGCCCGGCCGCCCGCCTTGCGGTCTATCTCGCCTGCAATGCTCGTCAGCAATTCGTAATCGGGGTGACCCGGAACGACTACACTTGTTGGTATCTTCTTACGCAAAACCACCCCCGCGAACCTATCGCGGGAGGGCTAGCACATTGTTCGATTGGGATGAAGCTCAGGCTCGACGCTTGGCGACGGCGGGATTGGCGATGGCCGTTGCGACCTTCTCCGCCACGGCTCGAGCGACCGGGGGCGGGAAGGCGTTGCCCACCTGCCGATAGGCGGCCGTCTTGCGCCCGACAAACTGCCAATCGTCCGGGAAGCCCTGCAACCGTGCGACCATCGGGACCGTGAGCCGGGGCATTCCGACAAAGTCGCGCTCCGGCGGGGCGTCGGCCAGCGACAGGCCGTTGACCCCGAGCGTGGCCCATGCCGCCTTTGCTCGAGTTGGGCCGAGGTCCGGTCCGCCGTGCTTCTTCGAGCCACCAACCAGCGTTGGCGCAATCTCGTCCGCCCGGTCGCGCCACTTCTTCGCACCGCGCCAGCCGTTGGCAGCCATCTGGTCATAGAGCGTCTGGCCGACTGTCGCTGGGTTGTGGGCCTCCGCCTCGGGCCAATCGAAGGCATCGACGTACTTGGACTGGAGCGCCACGATCACGACGCGCGGCCGGAGCTGCGGAACACCGAAGTCCGATGCGTTGAGCAAGCGCCAATCGGTCTCATATCCGAGCTTCTTGAGCTGCTTCTTGAGACCTTCCCGGTAGTCATGGAACACGGCGCTGAGGAAGCCCCGGACGTTCTCGATCATCACCGCGCGGGGCCGGGTGGCGTCGATAATGTCGAGAGCATCGGGGAACAGGTTGCGCTCGTCTCGCTCTCCGAGCTGTTTGCCTGCCAGCGAGAACGGGGGACAGGGGAGCCCGCCCGCGACAAGGTCCACGCCTTTAAAATCGGCGGCCCGCTCCTTGAACACCCGGAGATCGTCCTCGATCACGTTCCAGCTTGGGCGATTGGCCCGGAGGGTGTTGCAGCAGTGGGAATCAATCTCGACCAACGCCTCATGCTCGAACCCTGCCTTCTCGAGGCCCAGTGCTTGCCCCCCGGCTCCGGCGCATAGCTCCAGCGATGTGAACATGGTCGTCCCCTGATTCATGGTTTGTTCCGTCTGCTCGTATTGAATCGAGCTTCGAGAAGCAAGGCAAGTCGAAAGTGTCGGGAGGAAATATCCACCGCCATTTCGCGTTACCTTGCCGGTTACCTATGGTCAGGCGCCCGAAGGCGAAATGTCGCTGAAATGTTGGGAAAACTGGAGCGGGCGAAGGGATTCGAACCCTCGACCCCAACCTTGGCAAAATATTTCGGCCACTTTTCCCAAACTTTCCCAAGTACGATTATCTGCGCTAAATCAGCTATTTATGATGTTCTCCTTTACGATTGTCTCCGCCCATAATACCCTCGAAACGCTTAAATCTGGAGACAAATTGGAGACAAAGCACCCCTCTGAAATCTTTGTCTCCAAATGGAGGGTCAAATATGCCGACAGCGAAGTTGAACAAGCGCAATGTGGACGCATTCGCGCCGCCTAAAGATAAACAGGCAGTCCTGTGGGACAGCGAGATCCGGGGCTTCGGCTTGCGGGCGCTGCCATCGGGGCTCAAGACCTTCATCGTTCAGTACCGCAACATCGAAGGGATCAAGCGGCGCATCAATCTTGGCCGTTATGGCGTCATAACGACGGAGCAGGCTCGGGATCTGGCGAAGATCAAGCTTGGCGAAGTTGCTGGTGGTCAGGATCCAGCAGAGGCAATTCACCAGGCCCGCACTGGCATGACCGTCGCCGAGATCTGCGACTGGTATCTGGTTGAAGCCCGCGCCGGCAACATTCTTGGCCGCAAGAACCGTCCAATCAAGGCCTCCTCGCTCGCGATGGACGAGAGCAGGATCAACACGCACATAAAACCGATTCTAGGCCATCGCATGGCAAAAAGGCTGACGATCGCGGATGTCGAGCAGATGCAGGCTGATGTCCGGGACGGCAAAACTGCCAAGGCTAGAGGTAAAGGCCGTGGCGGTCGGCCCGCTGGCGGACCTGGCGTCGCGTCGCGATGCCTCGGGTCGCTGCAAGCCATTTTGGGTCATGCCAAGCACAAGGGGCTGATTGCGGAGCACCCAACCAGAGGAGCCAAGAAACTCGCAATCAACAAGAAAACGAGACGGCTCAGCACTGCCGAACTCGTCGCGTTCGGTAAAGCAATCGCCTATGCCGAACGTAATGGCGAAAATCCGACAGCACTTGCAGTGGTAAGGACACTTGCGCTGACAGGATACAGGCGGGAAGAGGCGCAGTCGATGAAGCGCGCCTGGGTGCATGCGGAGGGCGGGTTTGTCTCCTTCCCGGATACCAAAACCGATGCTCAGGTCCGCTCGATCGGCCCAGAAGCACTGAAGGTCGTTCTCGCTCAACCCGAGATCGTTGGTAACCCCTACGTGTTCCCGTCAATGACGGGCGCTGGCGCATACCAGGCTGCACCAGCCTGTTTCCGGAGAGTTTGCCAGTGGGCGGGAATTGAGGGCGCAACACTTCATACCCTTCGCCACACTTTCGGCAGCATCGCGGGCGAACTCGGATTCACGGAACTGACGATACGGGCCATGCTCGGGCATGCTTCGCAGAACGTGACGCAAGACTACATCCATATCGATGAAGCTCTGAAGCTAGCGGTGCGCAAAACATCAGACGAAATCGCCCGCCTGCTGGCCGAGGGCGCTGAAGCATTGCGGCCGGTCAGATTGCATGCCGCTGTTGAAAATTAACCTTAAAGGTGTATTGCGAATGGGAAGACCCTGATCGATGTCGTGCTGACATTGTTCGAGAAGGATTGAAGGTGACGCAGCCACGGATTCATCCCGAGACCGGCCAGGTCCTCCGCCGCGACGCTCGTTTGCAGACGGTCAGCGTTGGGTCGATGTCGCGCGAAGTCGAGGTGCCGGGCTGGTATCCCGAGGACGATAGTGATTCCATCCATTCAGGGGCGGAGCTGCAGGCTCTGGATCAGGCCCATCTCGAACTGCGAACGGCTTACGCGGCGCGCGTCAAGGCTGTTCGCAAGAAGCTCGGCCTCACCCAGGAAGAGGCAGGCCGGATTATCGGTGGCGGACGGCGCGCATTCCAGAAGTATGAAAGCGGGGCCACACCGCCCAGCGAAGCCGCAGTAGGCTTGATCGAGATTCTGGACCGCCATCCAGAGGAATTGGAAACCCTCCGCAACCTGCGCAGCCTCGCCCCGCGGGAGGGTGTTGGCGGCCGCCTCACGCCGACCGGCAAGAGACCGACACCGGCGAAGGGCGTTCGAAGTGCTGCAGCATGAGCCCAGCCCAGGCGGTCGGATGGCCCCGGGACAACAATCGCGCTTCAATTTTCAGGAAGCATAACGTATCGCTGTTCGCGTCACAGGTTTGCGACGCGAGGGGATGGAAAGTAGAGTAGATGTCAAACGCCAAGCAAATACTGGCGATGTTACGCAGTCGCGCGGAAGGTGACGACGCGCAGTTCTATTCTATTGCCTTGCAAGTTGCCGCATCGGAAGCCCGTCAAGGGCACCGTGACACTGCAAATGAACTTCGTTCCGCAGTCGATGCCGCGCGCGGCGCGGGCGGGGTCAAAGCGTCTATTCCCGTATCTTTTGCTGCCCCGCGCGGCGATCTCGAAGGACTGCTAGACTATCGCGATCCTGTGGTTGATCTTCAGGACGTTGTTCTGAGCGCGTCGGTGTCCGAGCGGCTCAATGGGATGCTCTTGCAGCAGCGCAAACGCGATTGGCTGCGCGAACATGGCAAGGTTCCGTCAAGAAGCCTGCTGTTCGTCGGCCCCCCGGGATCCGGCAAGACCATGACGGCAGAGGCGATCGCAGGTGAGCTGAAGCTTCCGCTCTTTATTATTCGACTCGAAACACTGATCACCCGTTATATGGGTGAGACCGCAGCAAAACTGCGTCTGGTTTTCGATGAGACCCGGCGTCGGCGCGGGGTCTATTTGTTCGATGAATTCGACGCTGTCGGCGGTCATCGCACCGCGACCAACGACGTCGCTGAAATGCGTCGCGTCCTCAACAGCTTCCTCCAGTTCATGGAAGAGAAAACCTCGACGGACAGCCCGATCATCGCAGCCACCAATCATCCGGAGCTGCTGGACCGGGCGCTCCTCCGCAGGTTCGACGACGTGCTCGAATTTGAGATGCCGACCGCAGCGCAGATTCGCGCGGTGATCAAGGCCAACCTAAAACCCCTCAAGTTCCAGCGCGCAGGATGGGCCGCGATCGAGCAGGCGGCGCGTGGGCTTAGCCAGGCCGAAGTCGCCCGCGCTGCGGATGAAGTCGTCAAGACCGCGATCCTCGAGCAGAGGAAGCAGACGACCACCCAGGAGGTCGTCGCCAAGCTCACTGAGCGCCAGGCTATGCGAACGGCGTTTGCGGTGAAGCTCTGAGTCCTGTGAGCGAACACAACCGACCGCACATCGATATCACTCCGCTTGCCCAGCGACGTACCTTCAAGTCGCCAGGCAGCAACGCACGGCAGCGCGCGCTAAACAGAGTGCGTGCGGATCACGGTCTCCGCCTCATCGCGGAAATTGGCAATGCCTTTGCAGAAGCTGAGGCTGGACAGCGCGGCCTGCCCGAACAGCCAGTGGACCTTGAGCCTGCTGGCGGCGTTTTCATTGAGGTTGAACTCAATCGGGGCACCGGCGCCACCAACCTTGAACGGCAAAGGGAAGGCACACGGCAAGCGGCCGAAATCGTCGACGAGAACGGCGTGCGCCGCATTGCCCTGTTTGTCCCGGATGACATGCGCGATGCCTTTTCCCAAGTCTTTGAGGACTACACAAACGGGGAACTGAGCGAAAAGGGTTCGCCGCCCAAGAAGACCCGGGTCGAACCGATCGAGCACATTCGCGCGGCACGCCTGCAAAGTTTCTGGCGCGACGCTCCCGAGGCATTGCCGGAAGACCCCCAAGCGCAGATGTGGTGGGCGCTCTGGTGCTTCAACGATCGCATCGACAGAGTTCTGGGCAGCGCCGCGGTTTTGGGGCTGCATGTCGGCAACCCCGACACCTTTCTGCGTTTTCCGGAGACGACGGTGATCCCGGCATACGGACGGCGCGCATCAATCGAGATGTTGCTGTTCGCAACCGCAGGCATTTCGGAGCTGCGTCGCGCGAGCGACAGCCCGCTGGTGTTTACCCGAGACCTGAAGGACGACGTTCCGGCATTTATCGATGATCTCGCAGAGCGTGTAACCTGGCCCGGCAATGACGCGCCGGCGGTCTGCCTGCTCGACACAGGGGTCAATCGGGCACATCCCCTGATAGAACCCGCTCTGTCGCCAGAAGATCTGATGGCAATCGACACGGCCTGGGGCGGGGACGATCACGAACACGGCGCTGGCCATGGGACCGGCATGGCGGGTCTTGCCTTGCATGGGGATTTTGTAGGTCCGCTCGCGAGCGATCAGCCAATCGAGCTCACCCACCGTCTGGAATCAGTCAAGATTCTGCCCCCTCCCGGTGTGCCGGACAATGATCCCCATTCCTATGGACCGATCACCCAGAGCGCCATTCTGCTCGCGGAGATCAACAACCCTGATCGTGACCGTGTTTTCTGCATGGCGGTCACCAACGAGGGGCGCAGCGGATCAGACGCGACGGCGTGGAGCGCGGCCATCGACCAGGCGGCGGCCGGAGCGGAGTCGGACGATGACGAAAATCCGTCGCCTCGGCGGCTGATACTGCTCTCTGCTGGTAATATTCCCGACAATTCCATTGCCGCCGAAATCGCAGATGCTGATGCTTTCCCGGCAGAAGACCCGTCCCAGGCGTGGAATGCCCTCACGATCGGCGGATATACGGACAAGACCGGGATCGGCGAGGCAGGCTACGACGGTTGGACCACGATGGCACCGGTTGGTGCCGTCAGTCCTTACAGCCGGACATCCTTCCTCTGGGACACCAGCCAATCTCCGTTCAAACCCGAACTCGTCTTCGAGGCCGGGAACAGGGCGCTCAGCCCGTGCGGTGCGGAAGCGGTAGCGGGACTCGATTCCCTTTCCCTCCTTACGGCCTCCCGCCTCGTAGCCCAGAAGCCGCTGGACGCCATTTGGGCGACAAGTGCCGCAACCGCTCAGGCTGCCCGAATGGCAGCTCAGCTGACTGCGGCCTACCCGCATTACTGGCCGGAAACGATCCGTGCGCTGATGGTGCATAGTGCCCGTTGGACCGGGCACATGGATCAACTCGTCGCGCAGTGCGCGACAAAGCGAGAAAAGGCCGACTGCCTCAGGCGGTTCGGTTACGGTATCCCCGATCTGGGGCGTGCGATGGCGTCGGCCATCGATGATCTCGCCCTGGTCGCACAAAACACGATACGTCCGTTCCGCATGGAAGGCAGCAGCGTGCGATTCAACGAGTCGCATATCTATCAGCTCCCCTGGCCCCAGGATGTGCTTGAGGCGCTCGACAACACTCGGGTGAGATTAAAAGTTGCCCTCTCCTATTTCGTGGAACCCAACCCCAGCTTTGCCACCAATCTGGACCCGGCACGCTACCAGTCCTTCGGCCTACGTTTCGATCTCAAGCGCTCACGTGAGACGATTGGGAACTTCAATCGCCGCAACAATGCCGAAGGATACGACAAAGACGCTCCGCGCGCAGTCAATGAAACGAACGACGGCTGGCTATTTGGCGAAAAGCAGATCTCGTCGGGTTCGCTGCATGTCGACATCTGGGAGGGGCCTGCTGTCGAACTTGCCGCCCGCAATGCTCTATATGTCCATCCGATCTCGGGATGGTGGCGAGAGCGCAAATCGCTCGGAAGATATGACCAAGAGGCGCGCTACGCGCTTGTGATCAGCCTTGAGACGCCGGGCGTTGAAGTCGACCTTCACACGCCAATTTCCGCGTTGGTCCCCGTGCTGGTCGAGGTCCCCATCGAGATCTGAATAGCGAGCAAGGCCAATGCCGAAGCCTTCGATCCGGGCCATTCAACGCCTTTACGCCATGTCGGGCAATCGCTGTGCCTTTTCCGGCTGTACTGCGCTCATCATCGAAGACAGCCCAGGGATGGCCGGCATCAACATGGGCGAAATCTGCCATATTCGCGCCAGCAAAGCAGGTGGTGAACGCTATGATCCCGACCAAACCGATGTGGAGCGGCACGGCTACGAGAACCTCATCCTGCTATGTCGTCGTCATCACAAGCTGATCGACTCAGACACGATTGAATTCTCCGTGGCCAAGCTCCTCGCGATGAAGCAGGAGCACGAGCAGTTGGCTGGCCGTCCAGAGAGGACAGCGGACAGGTTTTCAGCAAAGCGCCTTCTTGATGCGATGGACCGCATCACAATCCCCGACAACAAGGGCACCGTGGTCATTGTCGGCGCTGGCTCCAATGTCAGCATTCGTCAGCAGCGGTCCCGTGTCACGATGGCCCCCCTTGCAGGGACCATCGGTGCTGATCGCGATATGGTACGGTACACGAAGTATCTCGCGAAGCAGTATAATGAATTCGCCTCGTGGGCTCCGCATCGTACCGAAAAATTTCGGCCCGCGGTGATCTATGCAAACATCACGAAAGAGTTTGGCTCGAAGCTCGAACTCATCCCGGATGATCGGTTCGGCAGCGTCTGCGCCTACCTTCAGAAAAGAATTACGCGCACCCGGCTGGGCCGGATGCGGAATGCGGAGGGACATCGCTGCTACGCGTCATTCGATGAGTTCTTGGACAAAGGCAAACAGCATCACTGAAGTTCAGGCGTGTCTGATGACCGGCCCACCGCCACCGCGACTACAGGTCCAGCTCAACGCCGGTGTGCTGTTCAATTTTCTTCTTGATCAGCCCTTTGGCGAGCGCCTTCAGGAGTTCGATGCTGAAACCGCCAGCCTGTTTGGCCCCGGCCTTTGTCTCGCGCCAGATGGCAGGGTCGCGGATGGTGTCGAGGAAGTCATGGCCGGCCCAGGTGATCTGACCGATCTGCCAGACCGCACCGGACAGCTTCGCCTGAATCGTGATGAGACCCGCCTCGTCCAGCAGAGCCAGATGGTATTCGATCAGCTCAGCCTGCTCGCGCGGCATTTTGCCTGCACCATCTTCGCCGAGTATCTCGGCGATCTCCGGCGTCAACAAATCGAATGCGCGCCGACCGTCCTCGATCTCCAGCAGCAGGTTGCGGACCAGATCCATGTCACGTTTCATGGCATCGATCTTAACTACAGACCCGCCGAAAGGACAGCGATCTATCGTTGCCTTCCGCGCGCCAGGCATGGGCCTACCGGCATCATCGGCGTTCACGCGCGAACGAGGTGATAGCGTCCATTTTTCCGGGCACCGACAAAGTGCAGGAGATTGCAGGCGCACAGTCCTGCAAGATCGCGCCGCGCCGACTTGATGCTCACCCGCCAATGCGCGGCAACATCGCGCGCCTTCGTCGATAAACCGCGCGCGACTCGGTCGAGTATCCAGCGCTGACGCTCATTGAGCCCGCTCGTTATTGGGTCATTTACAGGGCCACTTTCAGGGTCATTTATAGTGTCAGAATTCGGCCAATATCTGCCCGCAGACATTTCTTCCCGGTGGCCTTGCCCGAACGATGTTATGCCCGGCCCTATTTTGGAAGCCTCCGCCGAAGACGATTGCTGGCTTTCGATGATGCCCAGGACGAACGCCCGGATGACCGGAGACGTCGCAACCAAACGCAAGAAGAAGACCGTGTCTGGTCCATGTTGCGCGGCCATCCAGTGCTTGGCGGACCGCTCACTCGCATGGGTCAGACGCATCAGTTGCTTGACCGCGCGATGCGTATCGCCATGTTCCTTGCGCAGCAGATTGGCGATGACTTCGGCATAGGCCTGGCGGCTGGCGAGCGCGCCTTCCCATGCTGGCAACTTCCTGCCCTTTTTCGGCAACATCTTCCGGTCCTTTCCCACATATACTGTTGAGAGTGCGGGAATGCCGGAGAGGTCCGTGTTTCGCGCTGCAGCGGTTGGCCGCCCTGGCCACTGCAGTCCGGATTTCGAAAGGGGCGCGCATTGGCGAGTTGGGATCAAGAAGACGCGCCAAGCGACGCCGAACAGCAGCCCACCGTGCGGGCGGCCGAATACGTCCGGATGTCCACCGACCATCAGAAATACTCGACCGAAAATCAGGCCGACGCGATCCGCCACTATGCGGCGTCTCGGGGCATCGAAATCGTCCGCACCTATGCCGACGACGGCAAAAGCGGCCTGTCGATCGATGGCCGCGCCTCACTGCAGCGACTGATTGCTGACGTCGAATCAGGCGTCGCCGACTTCGAGATGATCCTGGTCTATGATGTCAGCCGTTGGGGCCGTTTCCAGGACGCGGACGAGAGCGCCTACTACGAATATATCTGTCGCCGGGCCGGAATTCAGATCGCCTATTGCGCCGAACAGTTCGAGAATGACGGGTCGCCGATGAGCACCATGTTCAAGGGCTTCAAGCGCGCCATGGCTGGCGAATACAGCCGCGAGCTTTCGGTCAAGGTTTTCGCCGGCCAGGGGCGGCTCATCGAGAAGGGCTATCGCCAGGGCGGTCCCGCCGGTTTCGGCCTGCGCCGGACGCTGATAGATGAGCACGGCAACACCAAGGCGGTTCTCGGCCGCGGCGAGCAGAAGAGTCTCCAGACCGACCGCGTCATCCTGACACCCGGACCGCCAGAAGAAATCGGCGTGGTGCACGAGATATACCGGGCTTTCGTCCATGACGGACGAACTGAACGCGAGATTGCCGAGGATCTGAATGATCGCGGCATCCTGTCCGACCTCCAGCGTCCGTGGACGCGCGGCACTGTCCACCAGCTCCTGATCAATGAAAAATATGTCGGCGACAATGTCTGGAATCGCCGTTCTTTCAAGCTGAAGAAGAAGCGGGTTCGCAATGCCCCGGACATGTGGATCAGGTCACAGGGCGCATTCGAGGGGATCGTTGAACGGGAGCTGTTCGAGGCGGCCCATTCGATTATCGCTGCGCGCTCGTTCCGCCTGTCCGACGAGGAGATGCTGGAAGCTTTGCGAGGACTCTACGCCAGCAAGGGCCTGCTGTCCGGCATCATTATCGACGAATGCGAAGGATTGCCGTCGAGCAGCGCCTTCAGCTTGCGATTTGGCAGTCTCCTGCGCGCTTACAGCCTGGTGGGTTTTTCGCCGGAGCGCGATTACCGCTACGTTGCAATCAACAAGGCGCTCCGCCGCCTGCACCCTGACATTGTCCGCGACATATTGACTGGCCTTCACGCCCAAGGGAGCGATGCCTGGCAGGACCTCGCCAGCGACAGCATCCGCGTGAATGGCGAGTTCAGCCTCGCCGTTGTTCTGGTGCGCTGCACACCGACACCGACCGGCCTCCTGCGGTGGAAGATCCGCTTCGACACCAGCCACCTCGCAGACATTACCATCGTTGTGCGCATGGACATGCACAACCGCGCGCCGTTTGACTATTATCTGTTCCCGAGAATTGACGTCGCAAGCGAACGGCTGCGGCTGGCTGAAGATAACGACCTGCACCTCGACGCCTATCGCTTCGACACGCTGGATTTCTTCTATGACATCACGGCGCCCGTCGCCATTCCGGAGGCTGCTTGATGCCCGTTATGCGCCCCCAGCAGATCGAGATGATCCCGGTCTCCAAGATTACGGTGCTCAATCCGCGCTCGCGCAACAAGCGTCAGCACCGTGAGATCGTGAACAACATCGAGTCGATCGGATTGAAGCGGCCGATCACCGTGAGTCGCCATCAGGGTCCGGGCGGGCCTCGCTATGATCTCGTCTGCGGCGAAGGCCGGCTCGAAGCATTTCAGATGCTGGGCCAGACGGAAATTCCCGCAGTCGTCATCGAGGCGAGCGAGAGCGATTGTCTGGTGATGAGCCTGGTCGAGAACATCGCACGCCGGACGCCGCGCCCGATCGACGTGATGCGCGAGATCGGCGCCCTGCGCGGGCGCGGGTATAATGAAACCCAGATCGGGCAAAAAATCGGGGTCAGCAGTTCATGGGTCAGCATGATCGTCTCGCTGCTGGAGCGGGGCGAGGAACGGCTCGTTTCGGCAGTGGAAACGGGTCTCATCCCGATCAGCCTGGCAATGGAAATCTCCCGCGCGGAATCCGAGGAATCGCAGAGCCTGCTGCTCGATGCCTATGAGACAGGCAAGCTGCGCGGCAAGAAGCTGGCTTCGGTGCGAAGGCTACTCGAGCTGCGGATGCGCGGGCACAACAAATCGATGCCCGCAGGAAAGCTCGGTCGGCGTTCCGCAAATCGCAAGTTGACCGCGAGCGACCTCATGCAGGTTTATCAAAGGGAATCAGAGAAGCAGCGCCTGCTCGTCAAGAAGTCCGATTTCACGCAGACCCGGCTGCTGTTCATCGTCGAGGCCATCAAGGATCTGCTGGGCGACGACGGATTTCTGACCTTGCTGCGTGCCGAGGCGCTCGAGACGATGCCGCGCGCGCTTGCCATGCGAATTGCAGGTGAGAGCGATGACTGACTGGTCCGAACCCAACACACCAGACATGGAACCCGGCTCGGATCACCGTGTCCGGCTCGGCTTTGAACGCGAGACCGTCACCGTCGCACTCGATCAGCTCGTTCCGTTGAAGATACTCCAGCAGGGCGTGCGCGAGAGCAAAAAGTTCGCCCAAATCCTCAGTTCGATCAAGGCGATCGGGATTGTCGAAGCTCCCGCAGTCGCGCCCGATCCCAAGAATGCGGGCAAGTATTTCCTGCTCGATGGGCATCTGCGGGTCGAAGCCTTGCGCCAGCTCGAAATTCCGACGGTTGAGTGCCTCGTCGCCAATGACGATGAGACTTACACCTACAACAAGCGCGTCAACCGCCTCCCACCGATTCAGGAACATCGGATGATCGTGCGCGCCATCGAGCGCGGGGTGACCGAAGCCGTCATCGCCGACGCACTCGGTCTCGAAGTGCAGTCGATCCGCGCGCGCTTCCGCCTGCTCGATGGCATCTGCACCGAGGCCGCCGATGCCCTTAAGGATACCAATTGCTCGATGAAGGTGTTCGATCTGCTGCGACGCATGACAGCGCTGCGGCAGATTGAGGCAGCCGACCTGATGATCGGGCAGAACAATTTCTCGCTGATGTTCGCACGCGCGCTGCTCGCTGCGACGACCGAAGAGCAGCTGGTTCCCGCAGGCAAGAAGGCGCGCAAGCCCGACGTGACTGGCCCGACCAGCCAGCAGATCAGCCGGATGGAGCGCGAGCTTGCCGCTCTGCAAACGCAGGTCAAATCGGTCGAGGAAACCTACGGCATCGACAACCTCCATTTGACCTTCGCGCGGGGCTATCTCGGAAAGCTGTTGGCAAACGCGCGCATCGTCCGTTGGCTCTCGGTTCACCGCGCGGAATACCTGACCGAGTTTCAGCGCATCGCGGAAATCGAGACGATAGGAACGGTTGCTGCGCCTGCGCCGCAGGAATGAAATGATGGGGACCCGGACCCAATAAGCGCGGGGACCATGGGAGACGCCGCACGTTGGGGCGGATCAATCGTGGAGGTGGGGATGGCGGCGAACCCGCAAGGAGCCCACCAGGTCGGCCGTCATATGGTCCGACCGCATGCGTGCTTTTCGCGCATGTCGCGGGCGGGCGTGCGTCGAAAAGCGGGATTTTACGCACGCCCATCACTTTAGCCCGGCTGACGAGCATTCAAGCGCTAACAGGTGCTGTGGCCCCGCCCGAAGGCGGGGCCACTCCCGGCGCCTTAGCTTGGCGGATTCCAGATGATGACCTTCTTCGAAGGATCATCGCCGGGCGCGTTGGCGATGTTGCCATAGATGGTGCCGAATTCAGGAGCGGAGAGCGAGACCGAGACATATTCGGCGCCGGTGTTCTGCGAGAAGCGCTTCCAGCCTGCGCCCAGCTCGAAGCCGTTCTTGCGGCTGACGATGCGGTAGTCAGGTTCGCTGTCCTTGGTCTTGCGGTTGTTGGGGATGATGGCGATCGGTGCGGAGACGGTCAGCGTTGCGAGGTTGCCTTCGAAGCTGTCGTCGGACTTCACGGTGAGGTTTGCGATGGTAGCCATGTAGTTTCTCCTAAAGGTGGTCGGGGACCATCCCCGATGGCGCCAAAAGAAGGGGCCGGGAGCCGCCGTCACCGCAGCGTCAGCGAAGGGCGAACCCCGCACGGGGTTGACGGCATTAGGCGTGACGAGACCCGCAGACAGGCGACAAGGAGGGGTGGTTTTCGCGCCACCGGAGAACGAACGTCAGTCCGCAATCTCCGTTTTCATCGACCAAAAGTCGGAGGCCTCCTCCCCGCCGGATCACTGCGTGGAACGCAGCAGCAATCATCCCTCTCACGCAGCCACTGGCTGATCGAGTGGCGTCGTCGCCTTGGACAGCGGACGGGAAAAAGCAGAGGGCTCTCGCTGAAGCGCACAGGTAGAAGTGTGCAATATCAGCTCTCACATTGACTTTTGTGCAGAATATGAGCATATGGAGCCATGAAAGGATGTGCCGACATGGGTATCCAAGCTGCAGCCAAAGCGCCTGCAAAGGGACTTGATCGCAAGGATCTGACGGGGCCGGCCCTGCGGACGTTTTTCCGCATCGCTGATGCCTGGGGCCTGAAAGAGCAGGAGCAAATGCGCTTGCTCGGTCTGGAAAGTCGTTCGACCTTTCAGTCATGGAAGCGCGGTGTGGTCGCGGCGCTGCCCAAGGATGCGCTGGAGCGAATTTCCTATGTCATGGGCATCTACAAAGGCCTGCAAATCCTGCTGCCCAAGACGGCCGATGAGTGGGTGCGCAAACCCAACAAGGCGCAAGTTTTCGGCGGCGCCTCGGCGCTTGACCGGATGATGTCGGGCAATGTCGCCGACCTCTATGTCGTGCGTCAGTATGTTGACGGGCAGCGCGGCTGACCCGTGGACATTCCCACGTCTGAAGTCCGCTGGACGCCCTGCTACCGCATCATCCCCAGCAGATTTCCCCCGATCTCGCTGTTCGAGGCGGTTGCCGATCCGGCTGATCTCGAAGCGGTCTATGCCATCGAGGCGATGACCAACGACCGCCTGCGCGACGAGGCAGGCGAGCTGTCGCTCGTGCCGCCTGAAGACCGTGTCTCAGGCCCCGGTTCCACGCCGATCATGGCGGCGTTCACCCACCTCAATCCGGTCGGCGACCGCTTCACCGACGGCAGCTACGGCGTCTTCTATGCCGGACGAACACTGGCAACCGCAATCGCCGAGACCCGCCATCACCGCACGCATTTCCTTGAGGCCACCGACGAACCGGCGCAGGAACTCGACATGCGGGTTTATGCTGTGGATATTGATGCCACCTTGCATGACATCCGCGGGCAGCGAGAGGCGCTGCCAGCACTGTACCATCCGAGCAGCTATGCCGTGTCTCAGGAAACCGCGCGGACCTTGCGCGATGGAGGGTCGGACGGGATGGTCTATGAAAGCGTCCGCGATCCTGACGGCGAATGTGCCGCTGTGTTTCGGCCTAGACTGTTGGCAAATTGCCGACAGGAGCGGCACCTTTGCTATGTGTGGGATGGCCGCGCGATCAAGACGGTTTACGAAAAGCGTATGTTGGAAAGCTGAGTTTTTGCATTCTAGCGCAAGGTCTTCGGGCATTTTGGGCAGACCCGAGCCTGTCCGACCCGGTAAAAATCCGGCGAGGAAAGCGCGACGGAGGCTGAAGATCTAGAATGGCAGCTTCACACCCGCGAAAAGTGGCGCAGCGGATGTTCGAATGGGTCGGCGTGGGCTGCCGGTACTGACCCTTACGATCGCTCTGCCTTTGAACTTTCGATGCCCATGTGGGGACCGAGTAAGTTCGGAAATTTATCTGCAGGTGGCTTTTGGCACGACGAATGGAAATCCTGCCTATCAACCTACCGTTTGGACATTGATGAGGCGTTTATCACATGAGATGCAACACATGATGTTGCTACTGATAATCCGCGCGCTAGTTTGGGAGGGCTATGCAGATTTTCACCTTAGCTAACCTTTCATGACTAACGATTGGCACCCTACGCAGGCTATTGACGCTGAAGGTCGACGCGCTGACGTCAAGGATGTCGCCAACGGCTTGCAATGCCGATGTGTCTGCTTTGAATGCGGACAGTTGGTTCTGGCCAAGCAAGGCCCTAAGTTGCGCTGGCATTTTGCCCATCATGCTCCCACCAATTGCCGCCCGACACCGGAATCCGAACTACACTTCTTCGCCAAGACTTTGTTGGCGGACAGGCTATGGCTGTGGATTCCGGAAGTTCGCGCTCAGGCAGCCGGACGGACGGAGCCCATCTCCGATCGCAGGACATATGAATTCTCAGAGGTGCTGGTCGAAAAGGCGGATGGGAATGTCCGACCCGACCTGCTTCTCGTTACAGCCAGTGGCAAGATCCTGCATGTCGAGATTTATGTGCGCCATAGGGTCGATCCCATCAAGCTGGAAAAGCTTAAGAGTCGCGGCATCTCGTCGGTTGAAATTGACCTATCTAAGCTGGATTGGGACAATCGTGATGCATGGGAGCTTGCAATCCTCGAAACTGCGCCTCGGGAATGGCTGCACAATGCCAGAGCGGCCAAAGCTCAGCAGAACATGGAGGCGCAGGCAGCCACCGAAGCTAGGGCAAAACAACAGATACTGGATGCGGAATACTCAAGGATCGTGGGGATTTGGAACGACGCTCTATCGTCTTGCGGCGACCCGGATGAGCATCTGATCACTCAACATAGATTGGCGATGAAACGCGGGTTTTCTCAAAAAATTGGCTATGCGACGAAGGGGACGGCATGCTTTCGAGTGCCGTCGGCGTATTGGCAGGCTAAGGTGATAAACCGCTTCCTCTGGGATAGCGCGAACGAGACACCGATTGCCTTCGAAACCAAGGATGCCCTTGGATGTGTTCAAGATCTCATATGGCCAGGACTAAACCGGATATCAAAGGAGACCACGGACAGAATGCGCCGGGATTTCCCTACATTCGAGGATCCTTGGCATACCGTGCACGGTTATCTCAAATGGCTCAAAGATAAGCATTGGATGTTCGATAAGCGCGTGCTCGGCAAACAATGGCTGCCATCAACTAGCGCCTTGTATCTCCGCAAGGAGCAGGAAGCAGCCTGGCAGCAGGAGCGAGAGCGGAAGGAGGCAGTTACCGACTGGGTCGATATGATATTGTCGAGCGTCCCGGCGAACGAGACTTCCGACTTTGATCGCACAGCTTGGATCGATTGGTTCGTAACCTCATATGATGAGGACGAAGCCCGCGCGTTACACGAAGCCATATATGACATGGTCGTAGGCGGGCGACGGCTTGCCGATGACCTATTAGGATTGCCGTTGCTGGCGGAGTATGAGCGCCAGGCGATCTCGCAGGACGAGCGCCGGGTACAAAATGAGACTGAGCGCGTTGCTCGATTGGCGGAGGTGGAGCGAAATCGCCGGATTTCAACGATGCAGGACAAGGCGTCGTCTGTGCTGGGGCAATTAGCGCAACATTGGCTGACTACAGCGAATGCGCAGCTTGATGGAAAGACACCGCTCGACCTTGCGATCGATTCCGATGAAGGTCTGGCACGTGCAACCTCAGAACTCGCGCGGATGCATAGTGAGCGGATTGAAGCCGAAACGCTAGCGGCAGACAAAGCGCGTCAGCAAGCAGCATTGGAGAAAAATCGCCTAGAGCTGACGGCCTTGGCCGACAAACGCGCGCGAGATCCGGTGAGGGCCCATCTCTGGTGCAAATCTCCGAACCCCAAACTCGGGGGGCAACGCCCTATCGATTATTGCGTGGATGATCGTGCGCTTCGGATCTGCAAGGAAGTCATGCCGGCATCGCTCTAGTCTCTGCAACGTGCGCACCCTAAGCTCGATCAAAAGTGATTTCTCCGAACGTTGCCAATCCACGCTGCAACTTGCGCGGGCAAGCCGGTGATCCACCAGTTAAATTTCGCCAAATTCCAGTGATCACCCTGACCGGCGCTCCCTGAAATCCCACAGCGGGATCCCCATTTTGCGCGCCTTATCGGCCAAGTTGTCCTGAATTCCGGTGCCCGGAAAGATGACCAGACCTACTGGTAGGGCTTCGAGCATACGGTCGTTGCGCTTGAACGGCGCGGCCTTCTTGTGCCGGTTCCAGTCGGGACGGAAGGCGACTTGCGGCACGCGGCGTGTATCGGCCCAGCAGGCGGCGGCGCGTTCGGCTCCAGTTGGCGTGGCGCCATGCAGCAGGACCATGTCGGCATGACGCGCATGAACCCGGTCGAGGACATCCCAGATTGCCGAGTGATCGTTGCAGTCGGGGCCACCGGTGAAGGCGATACGGGTGCCTTCGGGCAGCAGCACACGGGCATTCTCTCTGGCGCGTTTGTCGAGAAATGCGCGGCTGTCGATGATGGCCGAGGTCATGGCCTTGCGGTTAACGCGGGATCCGGTGCGTGGCGTCCAGGCCTTGCGTGCGTGAATGCGGAATTGATCGGCGGCGGCTTCGCGGAAGAATTCCATCGTGTCGCGGCGTTCGATGAGTGAGATTCCCTCGGCGATCTGGCGCTCAAGTTCGACCGAGCGCACTTCGCTGCCATCCTGTTCGCGCTGAAGGCGTTTTTGCGCCTGTTCATTGTCGTCAAGATCGCGTTCGACCCGCTCGCCAGCGCGGTGGAAGATGTTGACGAGGTTCCAGAGCAGGTCTTCGAGATCGGGTTCAATGCGGGTGTCGATCAAGGCCGAGACTAGCCCGTCGAACATGTCGGCAACTGCGCCACCGGCAAGGCGAGCGTCGGGTAACGGCCTGCCATCGGGTTCGTCCTCGAAGGGCCGATAGCCGTAGAGCTGCATTTCCTGAAGGAGATAGGCGGTTGAGCCGAGTTCGGGGGTGGTGTCTTCAAGGGGAAGATCTGGGGCGCTTGCCATGATGGTCTCCGTGTCCTGAGCCGCGCCTCTCGCGGCCTTCGTGGCGACGACCAGCGGCGGCGGGCATGGGCCTGCACCGAGCGGAACCGCGCGGCCGGAGCGCCAGCGGAGGATGGCGAAGCAAGGCAATTTTGTTTCGCGATGCAAAGGGGCGCAGCCCCGGCGGAAAATAGCCGCAGCGCAGCCATTGCCGTGCCCGTGTCCGCTGCCGCAGTCGCGCCCTCCCGAAGGCCGAGGGCGTGGCGACCTTCAAGGATCGGGAGAGTTGGCCATGCGCCCCACTTCGCCGGAAAATCCCCCGCTTACCGGCCAGCTTCGCTCATTCTTTGAGAAACCGCACGGCATCGGCGGCACTGAGCTGCACCCGAATGGCCGCTGCCAACCGCCCGTGGCCATAGGCTGTAAGGTCGCTGTTGAAATCGTCGAGCCGGGGTTCAAGCGGTATAACAGCAATGCCCAACGGGTCGCAGCGCTCGATCAAGGTCGACAATGCCGTTGCCCCGGCGGGATCATCATCGCGCGCGACATAGAGGCAGCGCAGCGCAGCAGGGAACTGGATGGCAGCGAGGTGGGCGGCCGATAGTCCTGCGATCATGGGCATGGATGGCATCACCTGCCGCAACGACAGGAGAGTTTCGAGGCCTTCACCGGAAACCATGACACCGTCCGCTTTGCCGAACCGGACGCCCGAGCCGAGCAAGTGCCCCATGGCGCGTCGTGGATAAGCGACAGCGGCTTTCTCGTGGGATTGCGGATCGAGCCAAGTGCGGTGAACCCCCGTGATAGTGCCCTCATTGTCGGTGACTGCAGCGATCATGGCGGGCCATGCCTCCCGCACACCAGGGACATCATCTTCAGCAGGCCGATAGTAGCAGCGCGGATGGAAACGCAGCTGATCAATGCCGGACAGATCGATGATCGACCGGCGACCAAGATAACGCGCTGCGATGCTGTTCGTGATCGGCTTTGAGGCGGCCCATAGGCGCCGTGCGGCTTCTGGTGTGCCGGTCGGCGCTTTGCGTATGGTCGGGTTTCGGGGTTTGGCCTCAGCAGGCGGCGGCAGACTCAAGAACATGCGGGCTTCGTCGAGCGTCTCGCGCATGGTCCGGTGGGCGCAACTCGCGGCGATGATGTCAAGTAGATCGCCATGGTCGCCGCTTTGCGCGTCTGTCCATTTGCCTGCGCCTCCCCGGCTCTCAGCCGTGGCCGACAATCTGACGTAGAGGCTGCGACCCGGCGAATTGTGAACATCGCCGACCAGCCAGTAGCGGCCTTCTCGGCGACCATTGGACAAGTAACGGCGGCAAACCGCCTCGGCTGAGGCGGCAAGGCGGCGGGCGATATCGGTGGCGGGACTGTCCATGCGGGGCTCCTTCAGGCGGCTTTTCGTGCCGCAATCCGCTGGATCGGAAACCGGTCCAGCAGCTTGGCGAGCACATCCACCCCGACAGCCCCTGTCGGTATGTAGAGCTTGAGTTTCCACGAGACGATCTCGGAGATCAAGCCCATTGCCTTCAATCGCTCGATACCAAGATCGTTGAAGCCGGTCAGTTCGATCCGCCAGTCATTCATGGCGCGGACGCGAGCGAGTGTCTGATCTTCGGCCAGATGCAATTTGGCATCTCCGGCGCACAGCATCGCCCAAGCATCGGCAGGCACGACGGACGCCGTGTCTTGCTCAATCACCGTGGCGACCCAGGCGGGCGAAACCTTGCGGCCGATGACGCGCTCGCCAGCATCGGTTTGCAGGCGGTAGACGCGGGTCGATTCATTGGGGAGCCGCCGCCAGATCGGCAGCAGCAGGCCTGAAACCATGTGCAGGGTCGAGGTTTCGAACTCGGGCAAGTCGGCAAGTTCGGCCTGCCAGACTTCGGTGAACCGTTCACGGTCCACCGGCTCCCAATGACTGGTCGCGAACGCCTCGGCGAGAATATTGGTCGCCTCCAAGGGGCGGACGAGGCGGATGCGCGGGTGAATGCCGCCATCATCGTCGATCAGACTGCGCGCGCGCAATTTAACTGCCGCGCGCCCGGAGCGGGTGTTGATCACGAGTTCGGCGTCGCGATCCACTGCCATGGCCAGCGCCCTCTCGAGCACAACCGGCTCGATCCGGTCTTTGCGTTCGATGGTCAGGAGGTGGGTCACCGCTCCGGTGCCGGGATGGGTGTAGATGGTCTTGCGGTCGGAGACCGAGAAGCTTTCGGCACGCAGGGTTTCGAGGCCCATTTCATAAGTGCCGCTGGCGATTGCGCCTTCGACCCGGGCCGTCAGCAGACCCTCGAAGGCCTCGAACAGGATGTTCTGCATGGAAATGGTGAGCGCCAGCATCCGGTTGAGGAAGGTCGTGATGGGCGGAAGCTCGTCCTTGAGCCCGCCGTCACTGTCGAGCAGCGACAGGCCGGTGGCTGTTTCGAATTGCCCTAGCGAACAGCCATCGATCTTGCCGCGCACCAGCAATTGGTAAAGCTGGCGCAGGGCATCGCGGGCATAGAAGGATTCCAGATTGTCGCTGGCGCTGAACATGTTCTGGCCGCCGGTTTGCCGCTGGCCGCGCGTGATCGCCCCTAGACTGTCGAGCCTTCGGGCGATCGTCGAGATGAAGCGCTTCTGCGCCTTCACGTCGGTCGATACCGGGCGGAACAGCGGTGGCTGCTTCTGATTGGTGCGGTTGGTGCGGCCAAAGCCCTGAATGGCGGTGTCGGCCTTCCAGCCCGCTTCGAGCAGGTAGTGGACGCGGCGGCGCTGGTTTTTCACGCCCAGGTCGGCATGATAGGATCGCCCCGTCCCGCCAGCCTCGGAGAAGACGAGGATGTGCTTCTTGTCATCCATGAATGCATGGGTTTCAGCAATATTGGCTGAAGCAGGCCGGTTTTCGACGGCGAAGCGCACCGAACCATCGCTGTTGGCGCGGGGCACAATGCGACGGGAACGTCCGGTCACCTCGGCAACCGCATCGCTCCCGAAATGCTGGACAATCTGGTCAAGCGCGCCGGGCACAGGCGGCAAAGCCGCAAGCCGCTCGAGCATCGCATCACGGGCTCGGCAGGCTTCGCGATTGAGGATGGGGTTGCCGTCGGCATCAAAAGCAGGCCGTGAGGCGAGATTGCCCTCGCTGTCGGTGAACGGCTCATAGAGCTGCACAGGAAAACTGTGCGCAAGATAGTCGAGCATATATTCTTTGCAGTCGCAGTTTATGTCGAGCGTGGCGGCAGGAGGCGCAGGTTTTCTTCGGTTTTCCATGATTTCACTCCAGATAACTACGGTTCCGTC
>NZ_NCII01000038.1 GCF_002256775.1 Novosphingobium sp. 17-62-19
CGAGGCAAGGCTGGAAGCGCTCGCGAAAAAATGGGCGCCGCGGACACGCCGCAAAGCCTGACAGGCCGCGTCAACGCCACCTTCCGTCGGCGCTTACGGTTATTCTGTATTGGCTGAATCAGAAGCCAACCGTAGCCGAAACCACGACGCGCGAACCCGCGATGTTCGAACCATCCTTGGTGGAGGAGAAGTTCGGGGTGATGTAGTTATAGTCCGACGGGCTGAGGTTGGTGTCGACGTAGGAAACGCCGAGTGTGACAGGGCCAAGTGCATAGTCGGCACCCACCATCCAGTCGACGTATTCACCGGTGGGCGAGATCGATGTGCCCTGAGGGCCAAGGCCATCATTGCCACCCTTGGTATAACCAAGGTGGGCCTTCAGCGACAGACCCGTATCGGGGATCGAGGTCGAAACGTCGCCCCAGATGTAGACGTTGTCGGCCTTGGCACCAGGATTGTCATAGACGCCGCTGACAGCCGAAGCGCCGTTGTTGTACCACTTGCCGAGTGCTTCCTGCTTGGGCGCATAAGCAACGCCGACGAGCACGCTTGCAGGACCAGCATCGCCCGAGAGCTTGATGTAGGGTTCGGCGAAGTCCGTCTTGTCGAGGCCGCCCGGATACATGTACCAGGTCAGGCCGACATCGACGCCCACGCCACCAACGGTGGTCGAGTAGCCACCAAAAATGTCGAGTTCCATGTTGGAACCGGCAAATGTGCCCCAACCGGCAAGGTTCGAACCCCAGGTGCCGACATAAAAGCCGCTTTCGTGCGCGACGGTAGCTCCAGCCTGAACGGCCATTTCCTTGTCGGACATCGAAACGCCACGGAAACGGTAGTCAGAGACGAGCGCTGCACTGCCCGAAATGGTGATGGGACCGGATTCTTCATCCTGCGCGAATGCCGGAGTCGCAAGCAAAGCGAGGGCGAGAGGGGCCACTGCGGCGGCCAGACGGATCTTCATACGGAACGCTCCCTGATAGGATTATCACGTTCCACCTGCGTCCACCGCGCAAATGCCTCTCAAGGGGCATTCATCGGGGTAGAGCCAAATGCTTATCATCGGCATTTGCTGCACTGCAAGATAATTTTTATCGGCTGCCTCTTCACGCATGATTAGTGCTGCCATTTGGCAACAGGCGTGTGCTTGCTGATTTTTAACAGCAATGCCGATCAAACAAAAACTGGCCGGGAACTGAAGTTCCCGGCCAGCAGATGTTTACGTTCAACGTAAGATTCAGGCGGCGTGGGCCAGCGATTTGAGAATCGGGGCCGGGCCGGTTACCTTCACGTCATTACCGCGCATACGCCGACGCGAAAGCCATTCGGTGAGCATTTCAGCGGTCGTGTGGTCAATCGCATGAACCTTGTCCATGTCGACATGAACCGCGTGGCTGTGCGGAACCTGCTCAAGCGCATTGGTCAGGCGCGACAGGCCGATGAACGTGGCCGCACCTTCCAGCTTGAGGTGTACGGTCTCTCCTGCTGACGATTCGCCAACCTTGAATCGCAGGTTCCTGGCATGGGGCACAAGTTCGAGAGCAGACAACGCGAGGCCGACCAGCACACCGGTAAGCAGGTCAGTAGCCACTACCAGCACAAACGTGGCGGTCCAGATCAGCGCGGGCAGATAGCCGTGTACCTTGAACAAGTGCTGTACGTGCTTGAGGCTGACAAGTTTCCAACCGGTCACCACCAGCACGCCGCCCAGCGCCGCCATCGGCACTTCGCGCAGAATGAACGGCAGCAGCGCCACAAAGCCGAGAATCCACACGCCATGGAGCACAGCAGATGTGCGGGTCATGGCGCCTGCCTGCACGTTGGCTGAACTGCGCACGATCACGCCGGTCATCGGCAGCGCATTGAACACGCCGCACAGCAGATTGCCCACGCCCTGCGCACGCAATTCCTTGTTATAATCGGTGCGTACGCCATCATGCATACGGTCAACCGCCGCCGCCGAAAGCAGTGTTTCGGCACTGGCGATGAAGGCGATGGCAATGGCCGAAACGATCATCGAGCCTTGCGTCAGCGTGGAGAAGATGCCTGCTTCGGGCAGGGCAAATGCTGCCGCGATCGAATCCGGTACGCTGATCCGCGCCACGTCCAGTCCGAAACCCCAAGCAACCATTGTTGCTGCAAGCACACCAAGCAACGCACCCGGCAGCAGGCCGAGCTTTGCGGGCTTGATCTTCTCCCAAACCAACATCGTGCCGATGGTCAACAGACCGAGCATGAGCGCAAGTTCAGTGGTTTGCAGGTTGAACGGTGTAAGGCCGAGCACGCGTGCGGGCATCATCGCCAGATTGTCGATCCCGTTGGACAGCGGCTTTTCATCGAACAGAATGTGGAACTGACCGATGACGATCAGCGCGCCGATACCAGCAAGCATACCGTGGACCACCGCAGGCGAGATTGCGCGAAACACGCCGCCAAGTTTGGCAACGCCAGCAATCACCTGCAACGCGCCAGCCAGCACCAGCACCGGCCCAAGCGCGGACAAGCCATTGTCGCGGACGAATTCAAAGACGATCACGGCAAGGCCAGCAGCCGGGCCACTGACCTGCAACGGCGAACCGGCCAGCAGGCCGACAACGATGCCGCCGATAATGCCGGTCACGAGTCCCTTTTCAGGCGGGACACCCGATGCGATGGCGATGCCCATGCACAGCGGCATGGCGACCAGAAACACCACGATAGACGCGGTGAAATCCTGGACGAAATAGCGGGAAAAGCCGCCGCGTTCGCCCTCTGCAGTCGCAGTTGTCATTCTGCGGCCTCAGCAGCGGACCAAGCGTCGATGACGGCGCGCGCACGTGCAGGGACCGCCACCGGCAGCGGCTTGTCTTCACGCAGGGGCATGAATTCGCCTGTCTCACCATCAAGGCCGAGCACCATGCCCGCACTGATATCCACAAACCAGCCATGCAGCGACATTTCGCCACGCGCGATGGCCGTTGCCACCGAAGGATGCGTGCGCAGATGGTCGATCTGGACGATCACGTTCTGAAGGCTGACCGCGCGGACGCGCTCATCGGTGCCGAGTTCAGGCGAACAGCTCGATACGACGCATTCAGCGGCCGTGCCGTGGCGAAGCCAGGCGACCACATTGGGCATACCTTCGGGCAGTTCAGGGGCGGAAAGTGCCTTCATCGCGCCGCAGTCCGAATGGCCGCACACGATGATGTCACGGACGCCAAGCGCCATCACGGCGTATTCGACGGTGGAAGTGACGCCGCCATTCATCGTGGCGAAGGGCGGCACCATGTTGCCGGCATTGCGGCAAACAAACAGCTCGCCCGGCTTTGCCTGCATGATCTGTTCGGGGACGATGCGCGAATCGGCGCAGGAGATCATCAGCGCCTTGGGCGACTGCCCTTCGCTGACGAGCTTGCCGAACAGTTCGCGGCTATCGGGGAATGTGGTCTTCTCGAAGCTGAAGACGCGGCCGATGAGTTCGTTCACGGCACAATACCTTTGTTAGTGGGCCGACCACCGGGAACGGTTGTCGGGATATTCGACAAGGTATGTGTCCAGCCTTTCCACATTCCATCGCTTTTGTAACGAATTGTTGCGACGCACACGCTCTGACCGATGCCGAAGCCAGTTTGGCAGAGTTCAAGCCGCAGCCACCGGAAAGCGCAGTGTAACTTCCAACCCGCCAGCGGCGCGGTTGCGCAGTTTCAGCTCTCCATTGTCCAGCAGGATCGCCCGACGCACAATTGCCAGCCCGAGTCCCATGCCTGGCGTATCGCGTGATCGTGCGGTATCGAGGCGCACGAATGGCTGTAAAACATCGTTTATACGGTCTTCGGGAATACCGGGGCCATCATCTTCGATCACCACTTCGGCAAGACCGTGATCACGCTGCACGGTGACCCGCACATTGCCAGCATAGTGCACAGCGTTTTCAATCAGGTTGGCCAGCGCGCGCCGCAGCGAGACCGGACGCGCCATGATTTCAAGGCTTTCAAGTCCGTGATATGTTGCATCGCACCCATCATCAGCTGCGGTATCGACCAGCGTTTGCACCATCACCGCAAGGTTGATTCGTTCCGCCGGAATGCGCGAACCGCCGCTTTCCACAAAGGCCTGCAGCGATTCCAGCATGTGCCGCATCTCGCCCAGATCCTTGCCCATGTCCTGACGCGTTTCTTCGTCGATCCGCGCATCTTCGAGCCTGAGTTGCATCCGTGACAGCGGCGTGCGCAGATCGTGCCCGATGGCCAGCATGGATTGCGTGCGGTTGGCCATCGATTCGTGGATGCGTTGCTGCATTTCATTGAAGGCGTGGATCAAGTCGCGCACTTCGCTGGTGCCGGTCTCTTCCAAGGGCTCAGGCGGCCCTGATCCAACGGTGCGGCTCGCCCGCACCAGCGTTCTGAGGGGGGCCAACGTGGCTCGGAACAGCACCCAGGCCAGCGTCACCAGCACCAGCGTGGGCAACATCAGAGAAACGACGCGCCCGGCGTTAAGCGTCCAGGCCTCGCTCATGCGTGTACGGAAATACAACACGCTGCGATCGGACAGCAGCATCGATCCGTTGATCGCGTCGGCACCGGCCATGGGCTTGAGATAAAGCTGCAGGTCAGCGGCCGTCAGATCTCCCGAAAGATCAAGGACCTGCTGGCGCATCGTGGCCAGCGGCACAGCGCCCACGTGGCGCTGGCCTGCGGCGTTCCAGCTTATTGAAAAACGTGCCGTGCTGAGTGCTTGCGCCGCCTGAGCGCGTTCATCGGGCGGCGTGCGCTCAATCGCGCGGCTGGCGATGACGAGGTGTTCGGCCACGCGCGCGGCATCGTCCTCGGCCACGGCGAATTGGCTGGCCCGTTCGAACAGCAGGGTGTTGGCCGCAAAATCCACACCCGCCACGAGCAGCAGGATCGCGAGCAACCGCTCTGGCAGGCCGAACCGGCGAAGCATCAGGCGCGCTGGACTTCCGCCTTGAACATATACCCAACACCGCGGACGGTGACGATGGGAGCGCTGCCGCCCGCACCCGCCAGTTTGCGGCGCAACCGGCTGACCAGAACGTCAACGCTGCGGTCAGAGCTATCGCCCAACCGCGTGCGTGACAGTTCGATCAGGCGTTCACGCCCCAGCACGCGCTGCGGCTGGCTGATAAACGTCGAAAGCAGATCGAATTCTGCCCCCGTCAGATCCACCATCGCGCCGCTGGGCGAATGCAGCTCGCGCCGGGCCATCGAGACTGACCAGCCATCAAAGCGGATGTCGCCGCTGCGCGATCCGGTTTCGCCGGCGCTGTCGGTTCCACTGCTGCTGCCCCGGCGCAGCACTGCGCCGATCCGCGCCACCAGTTCGCGCGTGCTGAACGGCTTGGGCACATAGTCGTCCGCGCCAAGTTCAAGCCCCAGCACACGGTCTTCTTCGCTGCCGCGCGCTGACACGAAAATGATCGGCACATCGCTTTGCTTGCGCAAACGGCGGAAGAGTTCAATGCCGCTGGTGCCCGGCAACATGATGTCGAGCACGACAAGATCCGCAGGTTCGCTTTCCAGCGCCACCCACATCTCTGCCCCCGTGGCAGCAGTGCGCACATTGTAGCCGTTTTCACGAAGCGCGCGCGCGGTAAGCGTCCGCAGCGGGCCATCGTCTTCTACCAGTACTATCGAAGGTGATTGCATCATTTTCCCGGCGCGTTTTGCAGCACGCGCGCACGATAGCAGGCGCAGGCGCGGTGCCAAGGTTGAACAATGGGGAAGGCGGTACATCGACGCGCGCAGCGGGCTTCAAATTTTCCGGCAAGCCCCTTCGCCAAGATCATGTCCGTCCCCCGGAACGATGCATCTTAGCTGCGCCCCCGCTTTTGCGCGCAAGAGGCGCGTTCAAGACAAAACATTGCTGAACTGCAGAATGTGCGCATTTCTACCCGATGTGCTGCTGTATAAGCATGGTCAGCACATCCAAAATCGAAATTTCCTGCGGGTATGGGCACCGGTTTGATCTTGCGCATACCGGCGCTGTGGGCTTTGGTCCGAGGCGAAGTCTGGGTGCCCGCTCCCTCCCCAGCGGCATGTCGGGACAATTTAACAAAGCTGATTGCTGCATCACAGGAGAGCCTGACATGGCCGAAACCGTCTATCCCGTTCCTGCCCAGTGGGCCGAAAACGCACTTGTGGACGAGGCGCGCTACTTCGAGATGTATCGCCAGTCGGTGGAGAACCCGGAGGCATTCTGGGCAGAACATGGCCAGCGGCTCGATTGGATCAAGCCTTTCACCAAGGTCAAGAACACCTCGTTCAACGAAGCCGATTTCGGTATCCGCTGGTTCGAGGACGGCACGCTGAACCTTTCGGCCAATTGCCTTGACCGCCATCTGGCGACCCGCGGCGATACGGTGGCGATCCTGTGGGAGCCGGACGGTCTGGGTGAGCCGCACCGCGAGATCACCTACCGCCAGCTGCATGAAGACGTCTGCCGCTTTGCCAACTTGCTGAAGGCCAAGGGCGTGAAGCGCGGTGAGCGTGTGACGATCTATCTGCCGATGGTGCCCGAAGCTGCCGTTGCCATGCTCGCTTGCGCGCGGATCGGGGCGATCCATTCCATCGTCTTCGCAGGGTTCAGCCCGGATGCGCTGGCAGGCCGCATCACCGATTGCGACAGCCGTATCGTGCTGACCTCGGATGAAGGCCTGCGCGGCGGGCGCAAGGTTCCGCTCAAGGCAAACGTCGATGAGGCGTTGAAGCAGTGCCCCGGCGTCGACACCGTGATCATGCTCCGCCGCACCGGCGCGGACGTGGGTTTTGTCGAAGGCCGCGATGTCGATTGGGCCAGCGCCGTGGCCGATCAGAGCGCCGAATGCGCGCCCGAGGAAATGGGCGCGGAAGATCCGCTGTTCATCCTCTACACCTCAGGCTCCACCGGCAAGCCGAAGGGCGTGCTGCACACGACGGGTGGCTATTCGGTCTGGGCATCGATGACGCACGAATATGTGTTCGATTATCGCCCCGGCCAGATCTATTGGTGCGCGGCCGATATCGGCTGGGTCACCGGGCACAGCTATGTCGTTTACGGTCCGCTGATGAACGGCGCGACCACGGTGATGTTCGAAGGCGTGCCCAACTTCCCCGATCCGAGCCGGTTCTGGCAGGTGGTCGACAAGTTCAAGGTCGAAATCTTCTATGGCGCCCCCACCGCCCTGCGCGCGCTGATGCGCGAAGGTGACGAGTGGGTGAAGAAGACAAGCCGCAAATCGCTGCGCCTGCTGGGATCGGTGGGCGAACCGATCAATCCCGAAGCGTGGGAATGGTATCACAAGGTCGTGGGCGATGCCCGTTGCCCCATCGTGGATACCTGGTGGCAGACCGAAACCGGGGCCGCAATGATCACTCCCCTGCCCGGCGCAACCCCGCTCAAGCCCGGTTCTGCCTCACGCCCGTTCTTCGGCGTGCAGCCTGCGCTGCTCGACAACGACGGCGTGCTGCTGGAAGGCGCGACTGACGGCTGCCTTGTCATCACCGATAGCTGGCCCGGCCAGATGCGCACCGTCTGGGGCGATCACGAACGCTTTTTCCAGACCTATTTCAGCACCTTCAAAGGCCAGTACTTCACCGGCGACGGCTGCCGCCGCGACGAAGACGGCTACTACTGGATCACCGGGCGCATCGATGACGTGATCAACGTATCCGGCCACCGCATGGGCACCGCCGAAATCGAGAGCGCACTGGTCGCCCACAGCAAAGTTGCTGAAGCCGCTGTCGTGGGTATGCCGCACGACATCAAGGGACAGGGCATTTACGCTTTCGTCACCTGCAATGCCGAGGTCGAACCCGACGAGGAATTGCGCAAGGAGCTGATCAAGTGGGTCCGCCACGAAATTGGTCCGATCGCCACGCCCGACGTGATCCAGTTTGCCCCCGGCCTGCCCAAGACCCGCTCGGGCAAGATCATGCGCCGCATCCTGCGCAAGATCGGCGAGAATGACGTTTCGAATTTGGGCGATACATCGACGCTGGCCGATCCGGGGGTTGTGGACAATTTGCTGGCGAACCGACCGGGGTTGGTGGGGGTTTGAGGATCATGGGGGCGATGTTATAATGATCGGGGAATGGTGATGCTGCTCAGCGAAGGGCAGATGAGCGACTACAAGGGCGCGGCGCTGATGATCGTCGCCTTGCCCAGGGCCAAAGCGCTGTTGGCCGATCGGGGCTATGATGCCGGCTGGTTCCGCGCTGCCCTGACTGAGCGCGGCATAACCCCCTGCATTCCGTCAAAGGTCAACCGCAAGGTCCCGATCCCCCAGGACGCTGTGCTCTATCGCCAGCGCCACAGGATCGAGAACACGTTCGGCAAACTCAAGGATTGGCGCCGCATCCATACCCGCTACGACCGATGCGCTCACACCTTCATGTCAGCCATCTGCATCGCCGCCCGCTTTCGCCGCCCTTTCAGAACAAGGCTGTAACCGACGCCACAACCGTTGGACCGGAAATGGCGCCCGCCCCGTCTTGTCCCCGCGAGAATTTTGGGTGGAGGTAGGCGCTCTCAGCCTCCGAAATGTCGGTATCGACATAGGCGAGGGACAACGTCAGGCCTTCAAGAGGCGTGATGTCCACGCCCAGCATCCAGTCGAAATAGGTGCCAGTCGGTGCGATGCTGGTGGCATTGGGGCCGAGGCCGGGATTGCCGTCCGAATAGCCGAGATGGGCTTTGAGCCTGATGGGCATATCGGGAAGCGCGTAGGCGGCGTCACCCAAGAGGTAGAGGTTGTCCCCCTTGTCGCCGGGAGCGTCGGGCTGTCCTGCGGTGGCGGCCGCGCCGGTGAAGAAGACGTTGCCGAGCGCCGCCTGTTTGGGCGCGTATGCCGCCCCTGCGCTTAGCGAGAGCGGGCCGACACTGCCGGACAGTCTGGCATAAAGCTCGGCAAAGTCGGTCTCGTCGGCGCCGCCCGGATAGATATACCAGACCATGCCCGTATCGAGCGTGCCTGTGCCCAGCGGTAGCTTGACCCCGGCGTAAAGGTCGAGTTCCATATTGGCCCCACCGAATGTACCCCAGCCTGCGAGGTTTGAGCCCCAGGCTCCGACATAGACACCACTCGCGTGCGTGGCGGTGATGCCAGCCTGCACCGCCAGCTCACCATCGCTCTGCGACACGCCGCGGAAGCGGTAATCGGTAGTGAGGCTGGCGCTGCCAGAAACGATGATCGTATCGGCAGTTTCGGCCACCTCGCCCCCGGCTTGCTGCGCTTGGGCGGGAACGGCCGTGATCGCCGCCAGCACGGCGAAGGAAGGAAAACGCATCGGATTGGTTCCTTGTGACGACGCAGCCGGTAGGGCTGTCGGGAACTGCGAGAGCTCTCTCGCTTCGCCGTTAAATCGCCATGCGTATTGCCGCCGGGGGGCATGAAATCGGCGTAAAGGCCAATGCGTGGTGGCAGGGGTGGCGCGCCGCTTTCACGCAGATTTTATGTGAGCGCCCCTGAACTCCCTGCGATTTTTCATTGCGACCGCGCGCATTGGGATGGTTCCCACATGAGGAGCCTCTGATGACCTTCGATCTCCTGCTGGCCGCGCTCGTGGCGCTTGGCCTGTTTGCCTATCTGGTGATGGTGCTGCTGCGGCCGGAGCGTTTCTGATGGCAGGCTCAGGCATGTTTGATCGCGCGCTGTTGGTACCCGCCATGCGCGATGCCGCCGTCAAGCTCGATCCCCGAACGCTCGCCCGCAACCCGGTGATGTTTGCGACCGCAGTGACAGCGGCGACCGCAACGCTGGTGCTGTTTTACAATCTGTCGACGGGGACGGGCGATCCGCGCTTTGAAGGACAGCTCGTATTCTGGCTGTGGCTGACGGTGCTGTTCGGCAATTTTGCCGAAGCGCTTGCCGAAGGGCGCGGCAAGGCACAGGCGGCATCACTGCGGGCGACCAAGGACCAGCTCGTCGCCTGCCGTATCGGGCGCGATGGGGCGGTGGAGCAGATCCCCGCCACGGCGCTCCAGCGCGGCGATGTGGTGCTGGTGGTCGCAGGCCAGCAGATCCCAGCCGATGGCGAGGTCGTTGCTGGCGTCGCCTCGGTCAACGAGGCGGCGATCACCGGCGAAAGCGCACCCGTGATCCGCGAGGCAGGCGGGGATCGTTCAGCGGTGACCGCGGGAACCACGGTGATTTCCGATGAGCTTCGGATCAGGGTAACTGCGGAACCGGGGAGCGGTTTCCTCGACCGGATGATTGCGCTGGTCGAAGGGGCCAGCCGCCAGAAGACGCCCAACGAGATCGCGCTCACGATCCTCCTCACCGGTCTCACGCTGGTCTTCCTGATCGCGGTCGGCACGCTGCCCGCTTTTGCCGCCTATGCCGGGGGCAGCATCGCCGTACCGGTACTGATCGCGCTGTTCGTGGCGCTGATCCCGACGACAATTTCCGGCCTGCTTTCTGCCATTGGCATTGCAGGGATGGACCGGCTGATCCGTTTCAACGTGCTCGCCAAGTCGGGCCGGGCGGTCGAGGCCGCAGGTGATATCGGCACGCTCCTGCTCGACAAGACCGGCACCATCACCATCGGTGACCTGCAGGCGAGTGAATTCGTTGTTCTGCCGACCGTCGCAGAGGCGGATTTGATCAACGCTGCACGGCTCGCCAGCCTTGCCGACACCACACCCGAGGGACGCTCCATCGTCGCGCTTGCCGGTGCAGGCGTGACGCTGCCTGCTGATGCGCAGGTGGTTGGTTTTACCGCGCAGACGCGGGTCAGCGGGGTCGACTTGCCTGGCCGCAGCATCCGCAAGGGCGCAGTCGATGCGGTGCTGAAGTTGGGAGAATTTCCGGTGGAAACCGTGGCGGCGCTCAAGGCGATTACCGACCGCATCGCGCAAAGCGGCGGCACGCCGCTTGCCGTGGTAGAAAACGGCCGTCTGCTGGGCGCGGTCCATCTCAAGGACATCATCAAGACAGGCATCCGCGAACGCTTCGTCGAACTGCGCCGCATGGGTATCCGCACGGTCATGATCACCGGCGACAACCCGCTCACCGCCGCCGCCATTGCCGCCGAAGCCGGAGTCGACGATTTCCTTGCCGAGGCGACCCCCGAAGACAAGCTTGCCTACATCCGCCGGGAACAAGCCGAAGGCAAGCTGGTCGCCATGTGCGGGGACGGCACCAATGATGCGCCCGCGCTTGCTCAGTCGGATGTCGGCGTCGCGATGAACACCGGCACCCAGGCCGCGCGCGAAGCGGGCAACATGGTCGATCTCGACAGCGATCCGACCAAGCTGATCGAGGTGGTGGGCATCGGCAAACAATTGCTGATGACGCGCGGTGCGCTGACCACTTTTTCGATCGCCAACGATGTCGCCAAGTACTTCGCGATCCTGCCGGCCATCTTCGTGGTGCTCTATCCAGGGCTGGGAGTGCTCAATGTGATGGGCCTTGCAAGCCCTTCAAGCGCGATCCTTTCGGCGATCATCTTCAACGCGCTGATCATCCCTTGCCTTGTGCCTCTGGCACTGAAGGGCGTTGCCTATCGCCCGATGCCGGCCGCCAGCCAGTTGCTGCGCAATCTGGCAATCTATGGTGGCGGTGGGGTGATTGCACCCTTTGTCGGCATCAAGCTCATCGATCTCGCAGTCGCGGGCCTTGGCCTCGCCTGATCTGCGAAAGGAACTTCCCATGCTCGCAAGCATCCTTACCATCACTCTGATCATCGGCGGGACCGCGCTGCTATCCTGGCCACTTGGTCGCTATATGGCCGCGCTGTTCTCTGGCCGGTTTGCGCGCGCCGACCGGTTGTTCACCCACGCAGTGGGTGGCGCAGGCAGGCAGGACTGGACGGCCTATGCGCTCGCCCTTGCCGCTTTTAACGCGGTGATGTTCGGCTTTACCTTTGCCCTTCTGGCAACCCAGCACCTGCTCCCGCTCAACCCCGATGGCCAGAGCGCAGCGAGCCTTGATCTGGTGTTCAACACCGCTGCGTCCTTCACGACCAATACCAACCTTCAGCACTATTCAGGCGAGAGCACATGGAGCTACCTTGCTCAACTGGCCGCGCTGATGTGGCTGCAATTCGTTTCTGCCGCGACCGGGATTGCCGCGCTGGCCGCCTTGGCACGCGGGATTGCGGGAAAGCCCGACATGGGCAACTTCTTCATCGATGTTCAACGCGCCGCTTTCGGCTTGCTGCTGCCCATGGCACTGGTGCTGGCGGCGCTGCTGGCGCTTACCGGCGTGCCAATGACGCTGGCGGGCGCAGCGCATGTCACCACACTTGAAGGCACAGCGCAAACCATCGCACGTGGGCCTGTGGCAGCTTTCGTTGCGATCAAGCAACTGGGCAGCAACGGCGGCGGATTCTTTGGCCCCAATTCCACCCACCCGCTGGAAAACCCCGATTTCTGGTCGAACCTTCTGCAAATGAGCGCGATCATCCTGATCCCGATGGCCTGTGTGTGGATGTTCGGACGAATGATCGGCCGCCCGCGCCATGCAGGCGTGATCTTTGGGGTGATGCTGGCACTGCTGCTGGTCAAGGTCACCGCCGCTGCCGCTTTCGAACAGGCTCCGACACAGGCGTTCGCCGACCTTGCCGTAACGCAGGATGTCGGCAATCTCGAAGGCAAGGAACTGCGCCTCGGTGCTGCCACCGGGCCGCTGTGGGCGGTGCTAACCACAGCGACCAGCAACGGTTCGGTTGGCGCGATGCACGACAGTCTCAATCCCCTCACCGGGCTGGTGCCGATGGCAGGGATGTGGCTCAACGAGACGTTCGGCGGCGCAGGTGTGGGCATGATCAACATGTTCCTTTACATTGCGCTGGCGGTATTCGTGGCTGGCATGATGGTCGGGCGCACGCCTGAATACCTCGGCCACCGCATCGAAGGGCGCGAGATGCGGCTCGTCGTGCTTGCTCTGATTAGCCACCCGCTGCTGATCCTCGGCGGCACCGCGCTGTTTGCTGCGACCCCTTGGGGCACGGACATGCTGAACAACGGGGGCGCGCACGGCTTTTCCGAAATTCTCTACGAATTCAGCTCCGCCGCTGCCAACAACGGTTCCGGGTTCGAAGGCCTGGGTGACAGCACCGTGCCCTGGAACATCGCCACCGGCCTTGTGATGCTGATCGCGCGTTTCTTGCCGATCATCGTGCCACTCGCCATCGTCGGCTCGCTGATGGCCAAGCGCCGCAGCGCCGAGAGCGCTGGCACGCTGAGCGTCGAGGGGCCGACCTTTGGCGTGATGTTGCTGATCACCATCCTTATCTTCGGCGCGCTCACTTTCTTCCCGGCTGCCGCGCTTGGCCCGATTGCCGAACACACTGCGCTGATGCGCTAAAGGAGCAAGACAAATGCAATACCTTCTCCCTTCGCTGCGCCTGTGGGCCGTGACCCTGCTGGTGTGCGTGGCAGGCTACACCGCGCTGGTGCTGGGCTTTGCGCAAAGCGTGGTGCCGGATCGCGCCAACGGCTCGATCATCATGGCGCAAGGCAAACCGATCGGCAGCGCGCTTGTGGCGCAGGACTTTACCAGCCCCAGGTATATCTGGCCGCGCCCCTCAGCTGCGGATTACAACGGCATGGGCGCTGCAGGGAGCAACCTGTCACCCACCAGCCCCAAACTCGCCGCGCGTGCAGCGGAGGCAGTGGCACGTTACGGTGCCAAGCCTGCCAACCCGGTCCCTGCCGATCTGGTCGCTGCCTCAGGCGGCGGGCTTGATCCGCACATCAGTCTGGCGGGCGCGCTCTATCAGGCTAAGCGCGTGGCGCAGGCGCGTGGGCTTTCTGACGCAAGCGTGCGTGCGCTGATCGAACGTCACGCCTTTGCCCCAGGCGGCGCCTTCGCCCCTGATCCGATCGTCAATGTGCTTGAACTCAATCTGGCGCTTGGCAGGCTGGAGCGGTAGGCCGGAAGCATGAGCGACCCACGCCCCGCCAATGATGCCGAACGGTTCCTGCGTCTGGCGCAGCGCGAAGCGAGGGGACGTTTGACAGTCTACCTTGGCGCAGCACCCGGCGTGGGCAAGACCTATCGTATGCTTCAGGAAGCCGCACGGCGAAAGGCCGAGGGGGCAGATGTCCTTGTCGGGATAGCCGAGACGCACGGACGCAGCGAGACGGCCCAGTTGCTTGAACCCTTCGAGGTCTTGCCGCGAACCGCAGTCGAATATCACGGCCATGCGCTCGACGAGTTCGATATCGATACCGCGCTGGAACGGCGCCCCGGCCTGATTCTTGTCGATGAACTCGCCCATACCAACGCACCGGGCAGTCGACACCCGAAGCGCTGGCAGGACGTGGCAGAATTGCTGGTTTCGGGCATTGATGTCGCCACCACGCTCAACATCCAGCACATCGAAAGCCTCAACGACATCGTTGCCGGCTTCACCCATATCCGGGTGCGCGAGACCGTGCCGGACAGCATTCTCGATTCGGCCGAGATTATCGTGGTCGATCTGCCACCAGAGGCGTTGATCGAGCGGCTGCAAGCGGGCAAGATCTACTTGCCCGATACCGCCGGTCAGGCGCTTGCGAACTTCTTCACTCTGGCCAAACTTGCAGCCTTGCGCGAACTGGCGCTGCGCTTTGCGGCGGGTTCGGTCGACCGACGCTTGCTCGATCAGCTCGCAACCAGTGGAACCGAAGGCGGTTTCGCCGTCGGCGAGCGGCTGCTGGTCGCGGTCAGCCCGGGCAAAGGCGGCGCGCAAGTGATCCGCCATGCCAAACGCTTGGCCGACCTTGCCCATGCCCCCTGGACCGCAGTGGTGGTCGAAAGCAGCGGCGCGCGTGCGGTCGCCGGTTCACAGCGAGAGCAGGTGGCCGAAAACCTTGCACTCGCATCATCACTGGGTGCGGCCCTGATGACTGTTGCCGCCACAGACGTGGCCGAAGCACTTGTCGATCAGGCGCGCGAATTGCGCGCAAGCCAGATCGTTATCGGCAAGAGCCGCCGCAGCCGCTGGTTCGAATGGCGGCATGGTTCGATCGCGCAGGATGTCATCCGCAAGGCGCGCGGATTCACAGTACAGGTCGTTCCGCTGGATGAGGCAGACGGCAAGGCCGCACGCCCACGAGATCGCAACCCTTACCGGGCACCAGCCTTGGCATTGCTGCTGGTCTTTGCCACGACCGGGCTGCTGGATCTTGCCCGTCCCGTGCTGCCAACCGACGCTGTGGACATGCTGCTGTTGTTGCCGGTGATCTTCGCGGCAAGCCGGATTGGCACTGCGGCTGGCCTTTGGGCAGCACTTTGGGCGGCACTGGCTTACAACTTTTTCTACACCGCGCCGCTCCACACACTTTTCATAAGCAGTCCGGGCGATGTTATCACCTTTGCGGTGCTGACGCTGGTTGCGGCGGTGCTTGGCACGTTCGCCGGGCAGGTTCGTCGGCAGGCTGAAACCAGTGCGGGGGTGGCGCGCCTCAACGCATCGCTGGCGCGTTTTGCCGGGTTGCTGGGGAGTGTATCCGATCGCGATTCAACCGCGCGCGTCGCCTGCCGCGAGATTGGCGCGCTGCTTGATGTTGAGGCAATCATCGTCGCCAAGGAAGACGGTGCGTTAATCGTGCGAGGGCATGATCGGCTCTCGAAGCTCGATTTGGTCGATGAAGCCGCTGCTTTCTGGACGCTTGATCGGGGCGAAGCGGCGGGACGGGATACCGGCACATTGAACGCCTCCGATTGGCAGTTCCACCCGCTCCAGACCGCAATCGGAATGATGGGGGCTCTTGGCGTCGCACGGGGCGAACAGGGCAGGGTAATTCGCGCCGACGACGCAACCTTGCTCGCTACGCTGATCGACCAGACAGCACTGGCCCACGAACGGTTGCTGCTTGAGGAAGAAGCGCGCCAGATTGACGCTTTTCGCGAGCGCGACCGGCTGCGCGGGGCGCTGCTTTCCAGCATCGCGCATGATCTCAGGACCCCCCTCACTGCTGTCATCGCGGCAGCAGAGAGCATTCCTGCACAAGGCAACTATGCAGACGAAGTGCGGATCGCACGCAGCGAAGCGCGCCGCCTGGAACGCTTTCTCGGCGATCTGCTCGAAGCGTCCCGGATCGAACATGGGGCGATTGAACCGCGGTTCGAAAGCCTCGATCCGACAGACGTGGTGATGGCAGTGCTGCGCGACCTGCGCCAGGATCACACAGGTGGGCGGGTCGACACGCGCATCGCGCACGATTGTCCACTGATCGAGGCCGATCCGGTGCTGTTGCGTCATGCGCTGATCAACCTCGTAGACAATGCGCTCAAGTTTTCTGCCGAGGCGACGCAAGTCGAGGTCACGCTCGAACCGGTGGCAGGTGGCGTGGAATTCATCGTCCGCGACCGGGGGCAAGGCCTGCCCGCCGATCCAACCGCTTTGTTCGAACGCTTCGCGCGGCTTGAGGGCAGCGATCGGACGGGTGGGTCGGGCCTGGGTCTGTGGATCGCCAAGAATTTCACCGAGGCCATGGGCGGGACGATCAGGGGGCGTAACCGGGAAGGCGGCGGTGCCGAATTTTTCGTCACCCTGCCACTTGTCCCGATGCGGCGCGAACCGGTAAGCGTCGGCAATGCGTAAGGACGTGCTGGTTATCGATGACGAATTGGCGATCCGTCGGTTGCTGGCCAGCGCGCTCGACCGGGCCGGGATTGCCCACGCCGAAGCGGCTACCGCTGGCGATGCGCTTCGATTGGCCGCCGCCGCCCCTGCACCCCTTGTGGCGTTGCTTGATCTTGGTCTGCCAGACCGCGACGGGTTGGAGATCGTCCCGCAATTGGCGGCGCTCGGTCTATCGGTCATCATTCTGACCGCCCGTGATGCCACGCAGGAAAAAGTCGCGGCGCTTGATCTTGGCGCGGATGATTTCGTGACCAAGCCGTTCGACAGCGAGGAATTGCTGGCACGCATCCGCTCGGCACTTCGGCGCAAGGCCGGGCCGCTCGCCAATGTCCACCGCCGCGAATTTGCCGGGGGCAGTATCGATCGCGACACGCACGATGTCGTCATGCGCGGCGAGCAGGTAGACCTGACCCCGCGCGAGTTCAACCTGCTCTGGGCGCTGGCAGATCATCCCGGGCGGGTCATGACGCACGAAAGCCTGCTCGAAGCCGTGTGGGGCCCGGCGCACCGGCAAGACCTGGACTACTTGCGCGTTGCTGTGCGCTCGCTTCGGCGCAAGCTGGAACTGGTCCCATCAGCGCCACGATTACTGATCAACGAGCCCGGAGTCGGCTACCGCTTGGCCGAAGCTGATTGAGACAAAAAGGGGCAATGGCCTGAGCCTAGAGCACTTTTCACATCAGACTGCTGCCGAACGGGATGGTATTGGTGGACCCGTCGGGACTCGAACCCGAGACCTACAGATTAAAAGTCCGTTGCTCTACCAACTGAGCTACGGGTCCACACTGTTTCACGCATTGCCTGACGCATCACCTAGGGGGCGCGGCGCGGGTGGTCAAGCCTGCGCTTGAGGCGGTATTCAAGATGCACAATTTTAAGGCCGGTGATCGGATCGTGCCAGTCCCGTGCGACGCGGGCAGCAGGCCCTAGTACAAAGCCACGCTTGCGAAATTCACGGTGGGGCACGGTCAGCTGCGCATCACTCCAGCAGCCGCCAGACCACAGCACGATGTCAAGATCGAGCGTGCGCGAGCGCCAACGCTGGCCCTGGCGCTCGCGGCCGAACTGCGCTTCGATGGATTGCAGCAGGTCCAGCAAGGCTGGCGGATCGATTCGCGTTTCCACCAAGGCCGCGCCGTTCGCATATTCGCGCTGGGATGGCCCGATGGGGCGGCTGCGGATGACGGGACTGACGGCAACAACCGCAAGGCCTCTGGACGCCATCGCCTCCACCGCCGCGCGCAGGACGGCAGCAGGCCCGCCGTATCGCGGGTGCCGCTGGTTCGATCCGAGCGCAATCAGGAAGCGGGCAGGTGTCAGATGTCTTCTGCCAGACGCCCGTACAACTGTGGGCGGCGATCACGAAAAAAGCCCATCCCGGCCCGGTGCGTGGCGGCGCGTTTCAGATCCAGCGTGGCGTGCAACACGCCGGTTTCGCTTCCGTCGAACTCGGACAGGAAATCGCCCCATTCGTCGCTGATGAAGCTGTGTCCATAGAAGCGCTGATCATCTTCCATGCCAATGCGATTGGCAGCGATCACCGGCATACAATTGGACACCGCATGACCCAGCATCGCACGGCGCCACATGCGGCTGGTATCAAGGTCCGCGTCATAAGGCTCGGTGCCGATGGCGGTGGGATAGAAAAGCAGCTCAGCACCCATCAGCGCCATGGCGCGCGCGCATTCGGGATACCACTGGTCCCAGCACACCCCCACGCCAATGCGCGTGCCGAACACGTCCCACACCTTGAAACCTGTGTTGCCGGGGCGGAAGTAGTACTTCTCTTCATAACCGGGGCCATCGGGGATGTGGCTTTTGCGGTAGATGCCCATCACTTCGCCATCGGGGCCGATCATGGCCAGCGTGTTGTAATAGTGGTGCCCGTCGCGCTCGAAAAAGCTGGTGGGGATGGCAATGCCGTGGGCCGTTGCCAGCTTTTGCATTTCACGCACCGAAGGATCATCGGTCAGCGGATAGGCCATGTCGAACAGGGCCTCGTCCTCAACCTTGCAGAAGTATGGCCCAGCGAACAGTTCCGGCGGCAGCACAATCTGCGCGCCACCTTGCGCGGCCTGTTCGACCAGCGCAGCGGTGGCGGCGATGTTCTCGGCTTCTCCCCCAGGGAGGGCGAGTTGGAGGGCGGCGACGGAGATGGTGCTCATGGTTGCGGACCTAAGCCCCCAACCCGCGCAATTCAACCGTCGCCGTACTTGGTCAAGGACGCTTGCGGAACAGCAGCGTCATGCGGTCGCTCTCGCCGATTGCCTTGAGTCTTGCCTTTTCCGCATCATCCTTGGCACCCCCAAGCACAGGCGGCAGGGTCCAGACGCCTTCTGGCCAGTTCGCCGAATCCTTGGGGTTGGCATTGGCCTCGCTCTTGCCGACGAATGCGAAGCCGTGGATTTCCATGAACTTGATGATGTCCGCCTCGCGCAGATAGCCCTTGGAGCCATCGGTGTAGTCATAGGGCGCATCAGCCTTCGCACGGTGCTGTTCGATGCCGATCATGCCATCGGGCTTCAGCAGATCGCGCATTTTCTTGATTTCACTGTCGGCCACGTTCCCGCGCAGCATGTTATGCAGTGCGCGCATCACCAGAATGCGGTCGAACGTGCCTTTCTCCCCATCGGGAATTGCGCCGAGCGAGAAGGCGCTGAACTTTTCGGCAGGCTGCTTGGCCCATTCCGCGACTTCGGTGGGGAATTTGGCGACGGCTGCTTTTGCTGCTTCCTGACGCGGCGCCGGGGCACTGCTGGCATCGGCGAAGAGGCCGACGAGCTTGCCCTTGGGCGCGAGGTATATACCCAGTAGGCGCGAGTACCAGCCACCGCCGGGGGCGTATTCGCCGACTTTCATCGCTGGACCGACGTCGAAGAAGGCCAGCGTCTGATCGGGCTTGCGATAGACGTCACGCGCGGCATCGTCCTTGCGCAGCGGGTCGGCCACGGCGGCGGCAAGTGCGGGATCGATCTTGGGAGCGGCAGTGGTGGCGCTCTGGGCGAAGGCGGGCGTGGCAAGGCTGCTTCCGGCAACGGCTGCCAGCAGGGCGAGGCTCAATCTGCGCATGGGGGGTGATTCTCCAAAGGGCCGATGACAAGCGGGGGGCGCCTACCTATCTCTACGACATAGCAGGAGAATAAGGCACATGAGCGAACAGGCAACAGCCATTGTGGCAGGCGGGTGCTTCTGGTGCACCGAGGCGGTGTTCCGCGATGTGATCGGTGTCAGCAACGTCGAAAGCGGATACATCGGCGGCACTGTAGAAAACCCTACATACAAGCAGGTGTGCAGCGGCACGACGGGCCACGCCGAGGCGATCCGCGTGACGTTTGATCCGGCGGTGATCAACCTTGACCAGATCCTCGACATTTTCCTTGCCACGCACGACCCAACGCAGTTGAACCGCCAGGGCAACGATGTGGGCACGCAGTATCGCTCGGCCATGTTCCCGGCCGACGAGGAGCAGAAGGCCGCGATGGAAGCAGCCATTGTGCGTGCGCAGCCGGACTGGCCGCAGCCCATCGTCACCACGATCGAGCCGATGTCCACGTGGTATCCGGCTGAGGACTACCATCAGGAATATTGGGACGGCGAAGGGCAGCGCAATCCCTATTGCCTTGCCGTGATCCCGCCCAAACTGATGAAATTGCGCAAGAGCTTTGCCAACAAGGTGAAGAGCTAACCCGCCAGCGCCGCCAGCGTGATACGTCGGTAGATACGCTGGAGGGTTACCAAATCTTCCAGCGCCACCGCCTCGTCCTTCTTGTGCATCGTGGCATTGCACAGGCCGAATTCCACGACCGGGCAGACCGCGCGCAGGAAGCGGGCGTCCGATGTGCCACCGCTGGTGGACAGTTCGGGATCGAGGCCCGTTTCGGCCTTCACCGCCTCGGCGATCAGCGTGGAGTAATCGCCTGGCAGGGTGATGAAGCTCTCGCCGGAGATGACCGCGCGAATCTCGCCCTTGTGGCGGCGGGCCACCTCCTCGACCATGGCGACAAGGCCCGCGCCGGTGTGGCGGTCGTTGAAGCGGATCGAAAGCCGAGCGGTTGCCTTCGCGGGGATCACGTTGGTGGCGGGGTTGCCCACCTCAAGGTCGGTCACTTCAAGGTTCGAAGGCTGAAACCATTCGGTGCCATCGTCCAGCACCAGCGCATCGAGTTCGGCCAGCAGCGCGATCAGGCGCGGGATCGGGTTGTCGGCCAGGTGCGGATAGGCGACGTGGCCCTGCGCGCCCTTGCAGGTGATCCACATGTTTACCGAACCGCGCCGACCGATCTTGACCATGTCTCCCAAGCGGTTGACCGAGGTAGGCTCACCCACAAGGCACAGGTCCGGTTCGGCCTTCAATTCACGGATCAGTTCGATAAGCGGAACGGTGCCGTAGCGCGCGGGGCCTTCCTCATCGCCGGTAATGATAAAGCTGAGCGTGCCTGCCTCGGCCGGAATTTCAGCCGCTGCGGCGACCATCGATGCGATGGAGCCTTTCATGTCGACCGCACCGCGCCCGTAGAGCAACTCGCCCCGGCGCTCGGCCTTGAATGGGCCGGAGGTCCAGCCTTCGCCCGGTGGGACGACATCGAGGTGCCCGGCAAAGGCGAAGTGGCGTGAGCCTGCTGGCCCCTTGCGGATGGCGAAGAGGTTTTCGACCGGACCGTCGGGGGCTTCGCCTGCGATGAAGCGGTGGATTTCGAAACCCAGCGGAACGAGCATGGCTTCGAAGCAATCGAACACGGCGCCGGTGGCTGGAGTGACGCTTTCGCAATCGATCAGACGTTCGGCAAGAATGATGGGATCAAGCGCGGGCATCAGCGGGCAGGCTCCTCGAACTGTTCTATGGTCCAGCCTTCGCTTTCGGCAGCGTCGATCCAGGCCTGCATCCAGTCGTGCGTCCAGACCGCTTCCATGTAGGTCATCGCAAAGCCCGGCACAGGTACTCCATAGGTCATGAAGCGCGAGACGACGGGGGCATAGATGATGTCTGCGGCGCAGAAAGTGCCAAACAGGAAGGGGCCGCCTTTGCCGAAGCGGGCGCGCGCCTCTGCCCAAAGGCTGAGGATGCGGACGATATCGCCGCGGACTTCGGGAGTGATCTCCACGCCCTCAACGCGCTTGCGAATGTTCATCGGCAGGGTGCTGCGCAGCGCGGTGTAGCCTGAGTGCATTTCGGCAACCATCGAGCGGGCCATCGCGCGGGCCACATCATCCTTGGGCCAGAAGCGGTCCCGCCCGACCTTGTCGGCAAGGTAATCGATGATTGCAAGACTGTCCCACACGACGGGGGCATCGGGGCCTTTGCCGTCCCACAGGATCGGCACTTTGCCGGATGAGGGGGCAAGATCATCGGCGCGGCGCAGGTGATCCCACTCCTCGCCATAGAGCGGGACGGTGATTTCCTCGAACGCGAGGCCCGATTGCTTGGCAGCCAGCCAGCCGCGCAGGGACCAGCTGGAGTAGTTCTTGTTGCCGATGATCAGCTTCATCGCGTTCACCCTGTTCCGCTTTTGGGGCGCGTAGCCGTTCAGGTTTGCTGTGTCGAGCATGAACAGGTTTACACAGTTTACACGGTCCTGAGGAGAAAGTGTCAGGTGGCTTTCAAGGAGTTCGCGGAGGCGCTTTTCGGTCAACGCAGGCGCGGTGGTGCCGTGACGTGCGAGGACGTTGCGGGCGGTGTGGCGGGTGAGCGGGAGGGGATCGCGGTGGGGCATGGCGCGCGGGAGCGTGGGGCCGCGCGTAGCGTGTAGGACAGCGGGGATTGCGCCGGAATGGCGGGGTGTTGGAGTTTGGTCCCGCTATCGCGGGATGCCCACCCCCGGCCCCTCCCGCTTGCGAGAGGGGGGTACTGATCACAGTTGCTCGAACAATCTCGTCACCCTGAACTTGTTTCAGGGTCCATCTCACAACGCGAACGGCGGCTTGAGTGGCAGAATGGATCCTGAAACAAGTTCAGGATGACGAAGTGGTAATCGAGATGACGTGGTAGTTGACTGGCTGCGCAGGGCAGTGGTTAGCCCAGCGCGTCCTGCAGCACCGCAGCGCGCAATTCCTCGATGCCCATTTTCTTCTCGGACGAAGTGACGAGGATTTCTGGGTAGGCGGCGGTGCGTTTGCGGGCCGCCGCGATGGTCTCGATGGTGACCTGCTCCAGCTCGCTGGCCTTGATCTTGTCAGCCTTGGTCAGGACCAGGCGATAGCCGACGCCTGCTTCATCGAGCATCTGCATCATGTCTTCATCCACCGGCTTCACGCCGTGGCGACTGTCGATCAGCAGCAGGGTGCGCTTCAGCACCACACGACCGCGCAGGAAATCGCGCACCAGACGGCGCCAGATTTCGGTGACCTTGGGCGGGGCCTTGGCAAAGCCGTAGCCCGGCATGTCGACCAGCCGCAGGCGGGTGGGATCACCCACTTCGAAGTAGTTCAATTCCTGCGTGCGGCCCGGCGTGACCGAGGTGCGCGCAATCGATTTGCGGCCCGTCAGCGCATTGAGCAGCGACGATTTGCCGACGTTGGACCGGCCCGCAAAGGCGATTTCGGGCACATCGGGATCGGGCAGGAACTTGAGCGCCGGGGCAGACTTGATGAATTCCACGCGGCCTGCAAACAGCAGGCGCGCCTGTTCGATCATTTCTGCATGACGTTCGGCGGATTGTGCTTCTTTAGGTGTCATCGCGCTTTCGGTTTCTGGCCGGTGGTGGCCTTCTTTTCGCGCGTGGCCACGCGGTCGATGTCCTGCTGGTCCTTGTCCGTCTGCGCCTTGAGCTGGGGGTGCTTGCTGTAGAGATACTTCTGCTGGGCAATGGTCAGCACGTTCGACGTGATCCAGTAGAGCAGCAGGCCAGCCGCAAACGGGGCCATCACGAACATCATGATCCACGGCATGAACGCGAAGATCTGCTGCTGCGCCGGGTCCATGGCCGCCGGTTGCAGCTTGAACTGTGCCCACATGGTGATGCCGAGCAGGATTGCCAGCACGCCGATGGCGAGGAATCCCGGCGGATCGAACGGCAGCAGGCCGAACAGATTGAGAATGTGCGCAGGATCGGGCGCGGACAGATCCTTGATCCACAACACGAACGGCTGGTGGCGCATTTCGATGGCCAGCGTCAGCACCTTGTAGAGTGCGAAGAACACCGGGATCTGGAGGAAGATGGGCAGACAGCCGGCGAGAGGATTGACCTTCTCGCGCTTGTACAGCTCCATGATTTCCTGCTGCTGCTTCTGCTTGTCGTCCTTGTAGCGTTCCTGCAGCGCCTTCATCTTGGGCTGCAAGGCGCGCATCGCCGCCATCGAGGCAAACTGGCGCTGGGCGATGGGGAACATCACGCCGCGCACAACGAGCGTGAGCAGGATGATCGCCACGCCGAAGTTCTTGACCAGTTTGAACAGCGAATCGAGCAGCCAGAAGATCGGCTTTTCGAACCAGCGGAACCATCCCCAGTCAATCGACAGGCTGAAATTGGTGACGCCCGCCGCTTCGTACTTTTCAAGGACCGTGTTTTCCTTGGCCCCGGCAAACAGGCGCACGTTCTGCGACTGCTGCTTGCCCGGAGCGACCGAGACGTTGGGGAAGATCAGGTCTGCGCGAAACAGACCCGGTGCGGTCGAGCGCAGCGCGCTTTCGGCCTTCGATCCGGCATCGGGGATCAGGGCCGAGAGCCAGTAAATGTCGGTAAAGCCGATCCAGTTGGTCGCGCCCTTGAGCGGCAACGCCTGCCCCGGTGCTTCGGTGACTGTGGAATAGTTGTTGTCAAACGTGACCGAACCATCGAGCGCCGCAATCGGGCCGGAGTGGAGCTGCCAGGTATCAAGGCTGGCGGTCTTGTCGGTACGGCTCACCAGCGCGAACGGCTTGACCACAACCGGCGTTGCCCCGGTGTTCGCCACAGTCTGCGTAGCGGTGATCATGTAGTCCGCATCAATCGCATAGCGGATCGAGAAGGTCTGTCCGGTGGTGTTCGACCAGCGCAGGGTGACCGGGGTTTGCGGCGTCAGCTTTGCGCCGTCGGCGGTCCACACAGTGTTCGCATCGGGGGCGGCAATGCCTTCACCGACCCAGCCCATCTGCGCATAGTGCTGCGCAGGCGTTCCGGCGGGAGAGAACAACCGCACCAGCGGGCTGCCCTTTTCCACCGTTTCGGTATGGCGGGCCAGCGACACGTCATCGATCAGCGCACCTTTGAGGTTGATCGAGCCTTTCAGGCCCGGCGCATCGATGGGAACGCGATTGCCTGCGGCGAGTTCAGCGCGCAGGTCCTTCTTTTCCAGCGCAATGTCTGCCGGGTTCAGCAGACCACCTTCGCGGGTGGGCTTGCCGGGTTCAGCAGGTGCGGTTGCCGCCTGTTTGGGCGCGACCGCCGCTTGCGGATAGAACCAGCGCATCGCGCCTTCCCAGCCGAGCAGCAGCAGGCCGGTGAGGACCACTGCCAGAATGACGTTGCGCTGATTCTGCACCGGTTTTTGCGTCCTGTAAGTCTATGCCGCGCCATTCAAAAGTGAACAGCCCGGACTGAATTCGAAAGCGTCAGGGAACGGGATCGTAGCCGTGCCCACCCCACGGGTGGCAGCGCAATAGCCGCTTCGTGGCCAGCCAGCCACCCTTAATCGCGCCATGCTTTTCCAGCGCTTCTATCGCATATTGCGAGCAGGAAGGGGCGTAGCGGCAGGTCGGCGGAAGCACCCGCGAAGGGCCGAGTTGCCAGCCGCGCGCGATGAGGATGAAGAGGCGTTTCACTTGCCCCGCCCGTGATGTGCGCGTGGCCCACCACGCTTGCGGGGAGGATCGCCTTTGCCTTCGGCAGCGCGCGAAAGCGCCACGGCCAGTTCATCGCGCAGCGCGGCGAAATCGCGCTCGACCCCGCCTTCGCGACCAATCATCACGTGATCAGCACCGGCGATGCCCGCTTGCGGCAGAGCCTCACGCAGAAGCGCACGGAAGCGGCGCTTCATGCGGTTGCGGACGACCGCATTGCCGATCTTCTTGGTGACGGTCACGCCGAAGCGCATGTCCGCTTCATCGGCGGGGGCCGATTCGCGGTTCACCAACAGCACGAATCCGGGCCTTGCGACCCGGATCCCGCG